>JBBRIE010000104.1:0-9646 GCA_038221545.1 Lysobacterales bacterium | reverse complement strand
TTGTTGTTGAGGTTGTAGTAGTCGACGACCACCAGGTCCTCGTTGCCGAGTTGCGTCATGAAGTGGAAGGCCTGGGGCCCGCGGAACGCGCTGACCAGCGGTTCCCACACACGCCCGTCGGGACGTATCGCCCAGATTCCCCAGAGCCGCTGGTCGCGGATGCCCTGGTCCTCGTGCGAGGAGAACATGATGCGGCCGTCGCGCAGGATGGTGGGATGCAGCGCACTCGAGATGTTCATCGGTGCGATTGCGGTGACGTTCTGGCCGTCGGCGTCCATGACGAAGAGCTGCAGCGTGGGGTTGGTGAAGCCCTTGGGCGGCAGGAACCCATTGCGATTGCTGGTGAAAGCGATCCGGCCACCGGGAAGGGGACAGGGGCCGAGATTGAGGATGCCGTAGCCCAGACGGTTGAATTGCGGCGGCGGATCGACCGGATTCGACTCGTCCCAGTTGCCTGCGCCCGTGTTGGGCGAGAACCCACCGAAGGTGAGCCGCGTGACCTGCCGCGTCGCCAGCACGATTCGATAAATGTCGGCGCCCGCGAGCGGCAGGTTGTCGCGCTGCGGATTGAGAGACTGCGGGCGGAGATCGGGAAAATAGCTGTAGTAGACCGACGCGCCATCGAACGAGACGAAGGGGTCGGTCACGCCGCCGTTGCCACCGGTAACCAGCACTTCCTCGGTACCGTCCGGATGCAGCAGCATGAGGTCCGCGCCCGGATCAAGCCGCGCGGGGTGGAAAACTTCCGGCCACGTGGTGTTGAGGTTGTCCCCGAAGCGCGCCTGGCGGACGTAGACGATGTCGTAATCGCGCGGCGCCTGCGCCTGCACGACTGAACCGAGCAGCCAGACCGCGCATCCCAGGGCCAGCCTCAGTGCGAAAACCGTCATGTCACACCCCCTCGCCGGCGATTCCGCCACGGCATTGACGATCGTACGCCGAATCTTTTCTCGTCCACGAGGCGTCCCCATGGAGCGGGAAAGCGACTGTCGGCTGAAGCGCGCACCCCGGGTGCCGGGCGAATCCACTCCATTGTGGTACTTTATAACCTTGCATGGACACGAACCCCGCCCGAACCGCGATCGCCCCCAGTCCCGTCATGGACGCAGTGGGTGGAACCGCGTCAGCCGCCTGCGCCATTCACTGCGCGCTGATTCCCGTGGCATTCGCATTGCTGCCGAGCGCCACGCATTCGATCGTGCACAGTCGCGTCGTTGAATCGGCCTTCATCGTCGTCGCCGCGTTGTTCGCGACGTTCGTGATCGGCCATGCGAGTCGCCGGCACCGCGAACCGCTTTCGCTGATACTGCTGTTTCTCGGACTCGCCGTGATGGCAGTCGCGCTGTTCTCGCCCCTGCATTCGCACGACAGCGCCCACGCACTGGCGGCCGCCTTCGGTGGCATGTTGATCGCCGCCGCGCACTGGTCCAACTGGCACAGCACGCGTCGCTGGCGCGAGACGCGTGCCGAGGACACGACCGGCGCACCCGGTTCCTGAATTCGCCACGTGCGGTTCCCAACCGCGGGCGTCGCAAACCGCTAAACTCGCCGCCGAATTCAACCTTTCGGAGTGAGCAGCATGGGCAGAGGCGACCGCAAGACCACGCGCGGCAAGATCGCGAAGCGCAGTTACGGCAACGTGCGTCCGCACGACGAGAAGTTGCCCATGGTGGAAGGTGAAGTTCGCGCGGCCAGGAAGGCCGTGAGCAAGGCCCCCGCGAAGGCCGCGTCGGCGAAGAAGGCGCCGCTCAAGGCTGCGACAAAGTCGGCTGCGCCGGCCAAAAAGGCGCCCGCCAAGGCTGCGGCGAAGAAAACCGCCAGCTGACGGGCAAGGGCTGGTACGCGCCGTCCTGCTCGCGTTTGTCCGGCTCCCGCCGCCAACATGATTGGCGGGCAGTCTTGCCTGTTGATTGCCGGCGAGCGGCGATTCTTGGGTGCGACGATGCCCAAGGCACCGCGCGCCCCCGGATGATCAACGCGGGGCCGGCCAGGCCCCGCTGACGACCCTGCCGTTGGCAACGACGGTTTGCGCAAGCTCGCCGCCCAACCAATAGGCGAGTTCGGCGGGATGCCGTACGCGCCAGAGCGCGAGGTCGGTGCGCGCACCCGTCCTCAGCACGCCCGCGTCGGCAAGTCCGAGGGCGGTCGCCGCGTGGCAGGTTGCGCCACGCAGGGCCTCGGCCGGCGTCAGCCGGAACTGGACGCACGCGAGCGCCATCGCCAGGCGCAACGATTGCAACGGAGATGTCCCCGGATTCAGATCGGTCGCAACCGCCATCGGCACGCCCGCGGCGCGCAATGCGTCGACCGGGGGCAGGCTTGTTTCGCGCAGGCACAGGAACGCACCGGGAAGGAGGACGGCCACAGTACCCGCGGCCGACATCGCGCGGATGCCCGCATCGTTGAGGTGCTCGACGTGGTCGGCGCTCAGTCCGCCGAATTCCGCGACCAGTGCGCCGCCGTCGCCGTCGCTCAACTGGTCCGCGTGCAACTTGACGGGCAGGTCCAGCTCGCGCGCGCATTCGAACACGCGCCGGGTCTGCGCGCCGGTGAAGCCGATGCGCTCGCAGAAGGCGTCGACCGCATCGACCAGTCCTTCCGCTGCGAGGATGCGCAGCCACGAACAACAGGACTCGATGTAATCGTCGGCGCGTCCCGCGTACTCGGGCGGCAGGGCGTGCGCACCGAGGAACGTCGTGCGCACCGTGATGCCGGTCGCCGCGCCGAGCCTGCGCGCAACTCGCAACATCCCGCGTTCGCTGTCGAGCGCGAGGCCGTAACCCGACTTGACCTCGAGCGTGGTCACGCCATCCGCAACCAGGGCGCGCACGCGCGGCAGCGACTGGGCGAACAACTCTTCTTCGCTCGCCTGCCGCGTCGCCGACACGGTGGAACGGATGCCGCCACCGGCGCGTGCGATGTCCTCGTAACTCACGCCTTCGAGTCGCTGCTCGAACTCTTCGGCACGCGTGCCGGCGAACACGGCATGGGTATGGCAGTCGACCAGCCCCGGCGTGAGCAGCGCGCCGTGGCAGTCGACGACGACGGTTGCGCCCCGTACGAGGGCATCGGGCAGCTGGTCGTCGGTGCCGACGAATGCGATGCGCCCATCGCGACTTGCCAGCGATCCGTTCGCGACCAGTCCGTAGCCGTCGGGCGAATCCATTGTTGCGATGCTCGCGTTGCGCAGGAGCAGGTCGCATGCCGATGCGCTCATGTCGAATCCCGCGTGCCCGAACGCGCTTGCGGTCTCGCATCCATGACTTCCGGCACGCAGGTGCGCGCAGGGATGGACGCGCGTGCGATGAATGTCGGAAAAAGCCGCGAGGAAAATGCAACTTTTCGTGTCTTCGGCGCAGCTCTTCCAATCAGGTGGGCGGCAATGGCGAATTCCGCGTCGCGGCCCTTGTCGCCCAACCAGAATCGTCCTGGAGAATCCTCATGCCAGAGTCCATCCTTCGCTTCCTGCGTTTTTACGCGAGCATCGTCGTCATGCTGGTTTCGAGCGTGCTTGCGTTCGGCATCACAACGGTCGACAAGGCCGACGCGTTTGTCGCGCCGGTGGCCGTGAACCTCGTACGCATCGACCCGCCCCACACGACGCTGCCGGCGTAGGCGGACGACGCGCACATCGCGCTGCCGATCTCCACGAACGCGCTGGTGACCCGTGCTGCAACGTTGACGCAGTCGGACACGGTGCGGGTCGCGATCGCCAGCCGGGTTTGCGGCAACACGCTCCCGCTGGTCCGTCGTCCGTCCTGAGCAGACAGCTTCCGCGTGACCGCCTGCACCGCGCGAAGCACGCGCTGCAGGCGCGTCGACGGGACTAGTCACCGTCGGAGCCGTGGTTGCGCCTTTCCGGACGCACCTCCGCATCGCCGCCAACCCCGCCATCGACGATGCGTGCGGGCGGCGGCACGCCTTCTTGCTCCGCCGCCTTCGTCGCGGCCGGGTATTCACGCATGGCGGCGTTCGCGCCGTCGCCTCCATGATCGAGCCGCAACGGAGCCTTGCCGGCTTCGTTCGGTGGGTCACCCGGGCGCAACCAGCCACGCACGGCGCGCCAGATGAGCCAGGCTGCAAGCAGGCAAATCGCGAACATCATGAATCTCGCGAGCATGGCGGGGACCCCGGAAGCACCTGCCCCCGATCATAACGCCGCCTTCCGGATGCCCCTCACGCTCAGCCCGAAAAGAAATCCGGCTGGCGAAGACCTGCAACCGCGCCCCGCGGGTCCAGGCTGGCGGCGCGCTCGAGTGACAGCAACAAGGTCTTGGTGGGGAGTCCGCCGCCAAGGCCCGTCAGCGAGTCGTCGCTTCCGATCACGCGATGGCACGCCACCACGATGGGCAATGGATTGCGCCCGTTGGCGGCGCGCACGGCGCGCACCGCACCTGGCGCGCCGTGGCAGCGAGCGAGATCGACATAGCTGCGCGTGGTGCCGCAGGGAATATCCGCGAGCGCCAACCAGACGCGTCGCTGGAACGGGCTGCCGCGGGCTGCGAGCGTGATCTCGAAGTGCCTGCGCTCGCCGGCGAAACACTCGAGCAGTTGCGTGCGCGCCGGCGCCAGCCGTCGAGCATCCAGGATCCAGTCATCGCGAGGGGGTGTCGCGTGTCGATGAAATGGAAACAGCACGTAGCGAAGCCCGTCTGCGTCCGCGGCGACCGTCAGACTGCCGATCGGCGTCTCGAACTGGTCGAACCACATGACGCCGACTCCGGCGATCGACGCGCCGACGCCTGGTCGGCGGCGAGGTTCCAGAGATGCATCACGGCGATGGCTCTCCAGGGTCGCCAGGCGTCGGCCCGCGATGCCGCTGCTCGCATCGTCAAGCGGCGTTCGCCACCGAGCATGCGCCTGAGTACCAGGTCGCCGGCCGGAAACGCGTCGCGATGTCCGAGTCCCCGCATCGCGACGTAGTGGGCTGTCCACGGGCCGATGCCCGGCAACGACACGCAGCGCTCGACAAACCCCTTGAGCGTCTGCCCCGGACTGAAATCCAGGCGACCATCCAGCACGGCGGCCGCGGCGGTACGAAAGGTGGACGCGCGAGCGCGCGGCAATCCGATCGACTCTAGCGGCGCGTCGACCAGTTGCGCCGGCGTCGGGAAAATGCGATCCAGGTCGAGCAGTCGCAGTGGCACGCGCGCGGCGAACCCCTCGCGCGAGCGCTTCCCTCCGAACGTCTCGACCAGGCGTCCGGTGAGGGTGGTGGCCGCCGCTACGCTGACCTGCTGTCCCAGCACCGCTCGCACCAGCGTTTCGAACCCGTCCCAACCTCCCGGCATGCGCAGTCCCGGATGACGCGCCACGGGTCCCGCGAGTACCGGTTCCGCTGAAAGCGTGGCGTCGACGGCCGCGCAGTCGAGATCCAGCGCAAACATCCGGCGCACCCTTGTGATGACGTCCTCGATGACCACTGCGGGCGCCGGCGGGATCGCGAGCAGCAGTGTGGGTGCGTCACCTGCAGCGGAAACGCGCACGGAAAGCGGCGCTTGCGCGGGTCCGAACACCCTTTCGTAGCTGCCAGCGCCAATGCGCTCGATGCCCGGCAAGGCTCGAGCCGCGAGGAAGCGCAGCATCGGCTCGAACGCCAGCGGCGGGTGGTAGGGCAGCTCGATCAATGTCGGAAGCGGTTGTAGCGCCGGCTCGCGCGCGCCTGCAGCTGCCAGCGAACGCGTTCCGCGATGCCGAAAAGGCGATGGCCTTCGGCCGGTATCGGTTGCGACGCGAGTTCCTGGAGCGCGGAAGCGATGCTTGCCGCAGCGAGTCGCTGCAACCCCATCCGCTCCGGGGCTATCGTGGCGGGGGCGGGCACGAGGGCCGGATTCGTGTTGATTTCCCAGACCTGGATGCGGCCATTGCTGACGCCGTAGTCGACCCGTCCGTAGCGCAGTCCCGCGAGACGGAACACCTCCCCGATCTGCGCCGCGTGGGGAAACTCATCGACGTATCGCTGTTCCTCGCGCACGGTCTCGGGCGTCACGACCCGCGGAAACTTCGTGATCCAGCGCTTGCTGAACAGCAGGTGGCGCGCAATCAGACGGTCGCCAATTTTCATCGCCGAGTATTTTCGGTACAGGCCGTCGTCCCCGCGTACGTCCTGGAACTCCACGGCCAGCAGATAACGGCCGAACAACTTGCGGCGCAGCAAAGGCTGTTTGGCGACGAGAGCCTGCAGTTCCTGCTCCGAACCGACGGGGGCGCCGAGGCTTCCCGAATGGTCGTGCTCCCAGCGAAGGAAAACCGGATACCGCACATGCGGTCCAAGTTCGTTTAGCCGGTAGGCGCGGAAATCATTGATGCCCGCGGCCGTGAGTGCCCGCAGCAATCCCATGCGACCGCACCATTCCGCCGGATCTCCCAGCGTCCGGTAACTCTGCGGATGCGCGGCCATCCTCGAGTACAGGTGACGCACCAGCGCAAGCTCGAGCGGCAGGAGTCGTTCGAGATCCGTGAACACGTGCACGCCTGGCGGAGTCCTGCTGTCGAAATCGATCGCGTCGTACGCGACGGGCGTGATGCACTTCGACAGCGAAGGCGCCCAGTTGTCGATGAAGTCCTTGATCGTCCAGAGGAAGTTCCTCGCCGCGTAGTAATGGATCACGCGATGCTTCCGGGCGCCATCGAGAAATGCGTGTGCGTGGCCTTCAACTCCGTGCCGACGCGCGAAAGCACGATGGTTGCGCGGCCCTCGCGCCGATGACGCGTGCCGTCCGGCAATACCCCGAGCGACGTCCAGCCACTGACGACGACTTCCAGTCCGCCCTCCTGCCAATGCAGGCTCTGGGCAAACTCGAAGTCGAAGTCTTCAGTACGCTCCCAGACCGCCTGCCATTGCTGCTGCCGAAGTTGCGCGATGCCCGTCGAGCGGCGCGACACGGTGCCGAATGACACGACCTGCTCGTCGAACAGTCGGCTGCCCGCAGAATAATCGCGGGCCCGGACCGCCGCGGCGAAGTCGTTGAGCCATTTCCCGGTATCCGAATCCATTTCCAGTTTCACCACGACAGCGAGTTCCTCGTTCAGTATGCGCGAGCGTCATCCGGCCGCATGTCGAGCCAGCCGCGCTGGCGACGGGTGGTGCCCGTGTGATCGGGCCCTGGCGCCGGCGACCGCGGAGGGTGCGGAGATTCCCGCGATAATAGGCGACTGGCAAGGAGCAGGGCAGGGCATGTCGACCAGAATCGATCCATCGCGAAGCATCCGGGCGCCGCGCGGCAGCAAGCTCCATTGCCGGTCCTGGCAGACCGAGGCCGCGTACCGCATGCTGCAGAACAACCTCGATCCCGAGGTCGCGGAGAATCCGGCGGCGCTGGTCGTGTACGGCGGCATCGGCCGCGCCGCGCGCGACTGGGAAAGTTACGACCGGATCCTCGAGGTGCTGCGCGAACTGCGTGACGACCAGACGCTGCTGGTGCAGAGCGGCAAGCCCGTCGGCGTCTTTCCGACGCATCCGGATGCCCCACGCGTGCTCATCGCGAATTCGAACCTGGTGCCGCACTGGGCGACGTGGGAGCACTTCAACGCGCTCGACCGCGCGGGGCTCATGATGTACGGGCAGATGACCGCCGGCTCCTGGATCTACATCGGCACGCAGGGCATCGTGCAGGGCACCTACGAAACGTTCGTCGAGATGGGCCGCCAGCACTACGGCGGGGATTTGCGTGGTCGCTGGATCCTGACGGCAGGCCTGGGCGGGATGGGCGGTGCGCAGCCGCTGGCCGCCTCGCTCGCGGGCGCGTCGTCGCTCACCATCGAATGCCAGCAGAGCCGCATCGACATGCGCCTGCGCACGCGCTACGTCGACGCGCAGGCAAGCGACCTCGATGATGCGCTCGAACGCGTCGGCCGCCATGTCGCCGCCGGCGAGGCGGTCTCGATCGCGCTGCTCGGCAACGCCGCCGAAATCCTGCCGGAGCTCGTGCGCCGCGGCATCCGTCCCGACGCGGTCACCGACCAGACCAGCGCACACGATCCCGTCCATGGTTACCTGCCGATCGGCTGGCGTGTCGAAGACTGGGTGCGCGCACAGGCGGAGGATCCGGCGCGAGTGGAGCGCGAGGCACGTGCCTCGATGCGCGTGCACGTCGAGGCGATGCTCGCGTTCCAGCGCATGGGCGTGCCCACGTTCGACTACGGCAACAACATCCGCCAGGTCGCGAAGGACGAAGGCTGCGCCGACGCGTTCGCTTTCCCGGGTTTCGTGCCGGCGTACGTGCGTCCGCTGTTCTGTCGCGGCATCGGGCCGTTCCGCTGGGTCGCATTGAGCGGCGATCCGGAAGACATCGCGAGAACGGATGCCAAGGTCAGGGAACTCATTCCAGACGATCCGCACCTGCATCGCTGGCTCGACATGGCCGCGGAGCGGATCGCATTCCAGGGACTGCCCGCACGCATCTGCTGGGTGGGCCTTGGCCAACGCCATCGGCTCGGGCTCGCGTTCAACGCAATGGTGCGGAGCGGCGAACTGAAGGCGCCCATCGTGATCGGCCGCGATCACCTGGATTCCGGTTCCGTCGCGTCACCGAACCGCGAGACCGAGGCGATGCTCGACGGCAGCGACGCGGTTTCGGACTGGCCGCTGCTCAACGCGATGCTCAACGTCGCGGGCGGCGCGACGTGGGTTTCGCTGCACCACGGTGGCGGCGTCGGCATGGGCTTCTCGCAGCATTCGGGCGTGGTAATCGTCTGCGACGGCAGCGTCGAGGCCGACGCCCGGCTGGCGCGCGTGCTGTGGAACGATCCTGCTACCGGGGTGATGCGCCACGCCGATGCAGGTTACGAATCGGCGCGCGAGTGCGCACGCGAACAGGGCCTGCAGTTGCCGATGCTGCCCACGCCAGGCGGTGCGCATGCGAATGGCTAGAATCGCGAACATGCTCTCCGTTCACTCCTCGACATGAGTGTGCTGTTGCCGAACGCACTGGCGCAGGCACCCTCGCAAACCGGTGCGCCCTTCGGTTTCGTGCTGGCCCATGACTTGCTCGATCCCGCTGCGGCGCAGCGCCTGCGCGCGGATTTCCCGCGCTATCGCGGCGCCGGTTTCTTCCCGCACGATGCGGCCGACTGCGGCCCTTCGATCAATGGGTTGGTCGACGAGCTCACCACTGGCGGTTTCGCCGACGAGCTCGGGCTGCGCATCGGGGTCGAGTCGCTCTCGCAGTTCCCGGTGCTGGTGACGTTGTGCCGGGCGCTCAATCGCCGCCATGGCACGATCCACACCGACAGCCGTTCCAAGATCGCCACCGCGTTGATCTACCTTGCCGACGACTGGCCCCAAACGTCCGATGGCTGCCTGCGCTTCCTCGCCAACGACCATGACATCGACGCGCTGGTCGCGCCCGAGCTGCGGCCCGTGTATGGCGCGCTCGCCGCCTTCAAGCGTTCCGACAATTCGTTCCACGGTCACCTGCCGTTCGAGGGCGAACGCCCTGTGATCCAGGTCGCGTGGCTGGTGGATGCGCACGAGCGTGATCGCAAGACCCGACGCGGGCGCACGTCACGCGCGATCAAATGGCTGACGGGTCGGCTCGACCGATGGTTCGGTGCGCGCCGCGACCGCAACGCGGCGCATCTGGACTAGGCAGGCGCGCCCGCGTCAGTCGGCGTGGATCTGCGTGGCGCCCGGTGCCGCGCGGAC
>JBBRIE010000103.1:0-9669 GCA_038221545.1 Lysobacterales bacterium | reverse complement strand
ACGGAGAAGATGCCGCTGAATCGCTTCATTTAGGCCTGAGGCTCCGAAGCCGTGCTCCCGATGAGCCGTGAGGAGGCGAATCTTCCCCAACGCCGACAATGCCGCCTGTGGGGTGGCCGCATCGGCCACCGCCGTGATGGCGTCCTGGATGACCGACGGCAATTTGGCCCACTCAAAGCGGGTGCCATATTCGCGCAGCCAGACCAGTCCGTCATCGGGCAGGCCCCCCCCCGGAGCGGCCGCATGCGTCATCAACAACATCAGGGCCGCCTCAGTCTGCCGGTTTACGACCGCGGTCGCGAGCGCCCCGATCCCGGGTCGACCTTGGAAGCGCTGACTTTGCGTGAGTTCAACCCAGACCTGACGTAATCCTCCCGGAGTGGCGGTGCCGGCGAAACGTATGATCGATCCAAGTACGTCGCCCGCCGTGACACTTTCCAATTGGTTCGGATCACCGACCAGCACGAGTCGCGCACTCGGACGAAGCGCGGCGAGAAGCGCCTGCCAGAGCAGGGCATCCACCATCGAGCATTCGTCCACAATCACGATGTGAGCGCCCAGCGGTTCCCCGGCATGATAGCGGCATCGACCTGTGCCGGGATTGAAGCCAAGCAGCGCATGCAGCGTCGTGGCGCGGGCGGCAACCCGCTTGAGATCGCGCTTAGTCTGGTCGCTAATCGAGGTCGGGAGGCGATCCGCCGCGGCTTCAACCGCCTCCTTCATGCGGTCGGCCGCTTTGCCCGTGGGTGCGGCCAAACGAATCAGCGGCGCGACGGACGGATCCGCTTCAATGAGAAGCGCAATCAAACGCGCCAGCGTGTGCGTCTTCCCCGTGCCCGGTCCGCCGGTGATCAAGGCGAGCGTATGCTGCAAAGCGCAGACGATGGCCTGGGCCTGTTGGGCATTGACCTGGTCTGCCCCCAATTCCGAAACGAGATCGGCAGCTGGGCGTAAGAGCGGCGGTGCCCTGCGCCCTGCGCGCGCCACAATCTCCCGGGCAATGATGGTTTCCGCCTGAAAGAAACGCCAGGACTGCAGGTACTGCTGGCCGGACTGTCTCCGAAGCACGAGCGGCCTCGGAGCATTAACGGCAACGCCGGCTTGCTCGGGCGGAACGTGACAAGCGTCACCCCAATTCGTCCCGGCCTCCACGGTGGGCAGAAGCCAGGCCGTCCCGCCCTCGGATTGCGCCACTAGGAGTTGTTGAACATCCGCGACCCGCTCCATCGGCAAGTGCCAACGGCGCACCAGGAGCTCGACCTCTGGAGAATGGGCGGAAGAAGGAGTCCAGGTGTTCATACAAGGTGGCCCGTGGCGGGAGCAAAGAGAGCGTCAAGCGCCTCCAGCATCTCGGCCGGAGGACAGATATGGAGCACCCCGCGCGCGTCTCCGGGTGCAATGTCACGGAGGAACACCAGCCAAGCGCCGAGGATCTGCGGCTTATCTTCTCCCAAGGCATGAAGATAACGACGCAGAGCGACGAGATAGAGGTGCGCCTGTAGCAAATAATGATCCTCAAAGGCACAACGCAAAAGCCCCCCCTGGCTATAGTCATCGAGGCGGTTCGTTTTCCAATCGATCACCCCCCACCCTGGGCCGCAGCGAACGAGTCGGTCGATGAACCCCTGCAGCAATCCTTCAAAACGCTCGTCCGAGAGGGCTCCGAGCGTGGCGGCATAGGAGCGATGCTCCTCGGCGCCGTGTTCGGCAAAACAACGAGCAAGTTTCGCGACGGTCAGAGTTCCTGCCAGGGGAAGATGGAAGTGCCACTCGGATCCGTGCGGTTCCGGACAAAGGGTGTGGAGCGGCGCACCCCCGCAGCCGGGCAGTTGAATGTCGCGCAGGGCTATGAACAGTTCGCTCAATGAGGCGACCCAGGCCGGATCGCTCTCCTTCGGTGCGGGCAGTCGCGCGACCGCAAGATGTGCCGCCAGCGCACCCGCGTCGGGCGGGCCGAAGTCCCAGGTTTGAATCCAATCGTGGACGGCGGTGCCGATGGCAGCGCCCCCGGGGACCGTTCGAAACGCCAGCGCTGGCGCGGGCGTTTCCACCCGCTCCTGACTTGGGCTGGGCGCGACCGTCGCCACTCCATGCGCGTGCTTCTCCCGGGTCAGGGTCGAAAACGAAGTGATCCGCCAGCTGGCCGGCACCGAGGGCGGCGAAAGGGGCGCCAATGCGTCGAGTGGCTCACCGTCGGACACGTCGCGGGCATGACGATTGTCGGTGCCATCCGGTGGCTCCCGGAATGTAATCGCGGCGGGCGATTCTTCGGCAATGGAAGCCTCCTGCGGTCGCGCGCCGAGTTCCTGCAGGGCGACGAGGTGCCGGGCGGCGCGTCCGGCTTTAACGACTTCGGTCCATTGGCGCGTATAGCTCGGATGCGAGGAGAGCTCAGCGTCGGGCCGCAGCAACCAATCCAACGGGCTGCCCAGGTCGTACGCGGAAGCATTGCTATAGCTGCAGATCCAGGCGCGAACCTGCGCCCGGGTGAGGGCCACGTAGGCGAGACGAAGCCGTTCCTCCAACTGTGCGGCCATCAAGTCACGACTGCGAATGGCCTTCGCGGTCTCATCGAGGAGTTCGAGATTGACCAGGACGTCGCGTTGCTCCTCCACGCCCGCGGCGGAGTTGCCGGTTAATTGGCCAATGCCCTTCGTTTCCCGGAGCGTATCCGCGAGGTAAGGACAAAACACCAACGGGTACTCCAGGCCCTTGGCCTTGTGCATCGTGACCACTTGGACGGCTTCGTGATCGCTGGCCAACTGAAGCTGGCGTTCCTCGACTTGCGAGCGATCGAGGGCGCGGGCGATCTGCTGTCCAAGCCATCGGACGGTCGCGGCCGGCCGGGATGCTTCGTCGCGCGCGGCCTCGAGGAGAAGATCCGTGAGGTGACGGTAGTTCGTCGCGCGGCGCTCGCCCGTCAGCGGCTCCAGGGCGAGCCGATGAGTGACGGCAATTTCGGATCGGTCCAACTCCGCGAGCAGCGTCGCCAATCCGCGACTGGTCCAAAGCTGTTGCCAGCGAATAAAACGCTCCAGCCAAACGACAGATGACTGCTCGCCGCGTTCGTCGGGCTGGTCGAGATTGGCGATCGCGACGGAGTCGAGTCCCAGCAACCGCGTCGCGAGTGCGCTGCGCATCCGCCGCGTGCGACGCGGATCCAGGAGTGCCTGGAGCAGCTGATGAAGTTCCCTGGCTTCGTCGGACGCGAATACATCCGCCCCCGAGTTTACCACGGCCGGAACCGCGCGGTTCTGCAGCGCCGCCGCCATCGCCTCGGCTTGGTCGTTGGTCGCAACTAACACGGCGATGTGGCGTGGGGTCACCGGTTCGATTACGGGAGCGCGATCATCGTGGTAGCGGGTCCGCAGTTCGCCCGTGCGGAGCAGATCAACGATCGTGCTCGCGATACTCGCCGACAGGGCCGGGATGCGGCGGCCCTGGGTGTTAAAAGAGCCATGATCATCGGCCGCGACCCACACTTCCAGGCGCGAGCAGGGCTGCCCGGCGACGAAAAGCTGACGATCAAAGGGGAGCGCCGAAACCGCGGGAGTGAAGCCCATCTGCGGATGGTGCAAGGCGCGCTCGCGCTGGAAAAGACCATTCACGGCCACCACCAGCGGCTGCGGCGCACGGTGCGTGTGCGTGAGCGTATAGCCGGCATCGGCGGAGGAGCGGGCCGCCAGATAGGTCGAAAGATCGGCGCCGCGAAAACCGTAGATCGCCTGCTTCGGATCGCCCACCAGAATCAGCCGGCGCGGATGGGCGGGATCCAGGAAGATCCGTCGAAAAATAGCGAACTGCCGCGGATCGGTGTCCTGTGATTCGTCAATTAAGGCCACGTGATAGCGATCGCTCAGGTGGGCAGCCAAACGGGCGGACTGTTCGGATCCTTCCGCGCTCGTGCGATGGAGCGCTTGATATAGTGCGCCGATCAAGCCGTCCTGGGTCAGCAGACGTTGAGCGCTCATAAGCCTGGCCAGACGTGGCAGCGCGGCCGCGGCGAGCTGATGGTGCCACGCCCATTCCAGTCGCTCCACGAGTCGGACAAGTCCGTCCGCAGCGATATACCATCCGTGCGCTGTAACTTCGGCTTTGATCTTCTTCCCCGCGGCGGATTTTGCACCAATCTTGCCCAGGAGTTCCTGCGCAAACTCCAGACTTTCCCAAAAACGGAGCGTGTCGGCTTTACCGGTATGAATCGACCGCAGCCGCTCGACCGCATCAGCCGCGTCAGCGACGCCTTTATTCCACGTGGGAACCTGTTTCAAAAGCGCGGTGAACGAGGCGAACAGCGACTCCACCGCAAGCGGTGCGCAGAGGTTTCCAATCGTCTTGGTTAAGTCATTATAGGACGCCGCCGCCGGTTCCAACGCAGGCCGATGGCACCGGCGGACGGTGTTGATCGTTTTTACGGCGGCGCCGAGTTGCCATCGGCGAGCCGTCGCCAGCGCGGCCATGATCGGATCACTGGAGAGGGTGGCAATCCACAGCTCTTTTATGATGGGTTCGAGATGTTCGTCGTCGTCCGTGATGACGTCCGGCATCACCGGCACGCCGCACAGACTGCCCGATTGCTGCAGCGTGCGTTGGCAAAAGGCGTGGATGGTGGAGACCGCCAGCAGATCGAGGTCAAGCAAGGCGCGATCGAGACGCGCACGGGCAGCCGGGACCTCCAGTAAAGGCCGAAGAGCCGCCACGTGCGAATGTGTCACCGCCTCCGCGAGCGTGGGCGATGCGGCCAGGCGGGTGAGCACGCGACGGACGCGTTCGGCGAGTTCGCGCGCGGCGTCTTTGGTGAACGTCACCAGTAGGAGCTTGGAGACGTCGGGCAATGCACCGCTCAGCAGGAGGCGAGGCACCAGATGACTGATCGAATACGTTTTACCGGTGCCGGCGCTGGCTTCGATCACGGTCAAACCCGGATCGAGCGGCGAGTTGAGCAAGTCCAGTTCGGAAAAGGAAGGCATGGCGGGTTAGACGGAGTGGGATGTCGCCAGAGTGACGGCAGCGGCCGGAGAAACCTGGGGAACGTTCTTCCACCAGGCCTTGAGCGGACCGGAAATCGTCGTAGCCCACTTCAGCCACTCCTCGTGCAGGGGAAGCGTAAACGGATCCGCATCGCGCCACGCCAGTCGGGCGGCTGCGGTGGTCCCCTCGCCTCCCGGTTGATCATGGAAAGGTTCCTTGCTCCACGCCCGCACGGCCGCTGACACCCCGGCACTGCCGTCACCCTTGCCGTCGAGCTTCGCGGCACAGGCCTCGCTGGCCGCGGGAGCAAAACACAAGGGGCGACTCTGACCTTCGAAATAACCCGTCACCAAAGTGGTCAGCTGAACCCGGGCGATTTCGACGGGAATGGGAGAAAGAATGTTCACGCACGTCTCACCGAGACCCAGGACCTGGCATTCCACCGGTTGATTCCGCTGCACGGTGGTGACGAGCGTCTGAATATAGGCCTCGATTTGATACTTCGGACTGTCGTATTTGGAAGGTCGATACACGAGAATCCACGGCGTCCTGCCGGCCGGCTCGGCGAAGAGGACTTCGCCGGCCACCCGGAGCTGGGAATCGAGCGCGACGCATATATCGGTTCGGTGCGTCTGCGGCAGTCGTTCCGCCAGCTCGGCGGCGAGCAGTTCGATTTCGCGATCACATTGTTCCCAGGTAAGCGCGGCCAGGGAGCCGGGCGGTAATTCGCGGTTGGCCGCCATCCGCGCGACCGCGACCTTGGCGTCGACACCTGCGGCGGGCAGTCGAACGCCGAGCGCCGTACGCCGGGCCTCGTACCGTTGGAGGGCATCGAGTGTAATCGGCGAATCATCCAGGCCCGTATCGTCCGATTCATCCGCGGCGAGATCGAGCTGCATCGCCCGAAGCCACGCCTTTGCCGGATCTTTCCAAAACGCGATCAGCTGCGCGAGCGGCAGCGTGGCGAGGTCCTCGGACAACGACTCAGGCGCAACCACCGGGGCGACATAGAACGGGTGAAGGGCGCCGGCTTGCGCGCGCGCGAGATCGCCGGCAATGCGCGCCGCGTTGGCGTCAAAGGAACGGGGTACCCTTTGCTGGGACGAAAAATATTCGGGAGCGAACGGCTGGATCCGATGGCGCACCATAATCTGCGCCTCGACCGAGTCTTGCCCCTGGGGCGGCCGAACCGTCGCATACACGACGCGCAACAACTCATCGACGCAGGACGAAAGCGGTCCGTCGTGAGGCGTGCGCAGGCTACGATTGGCAGCGCTCAAAATGAAGCGCTCGGTAGGAGTCAGGAGGCTGTCCAAGAAAAGCTGGCGGTCATCCGTGCGCGGGTCGGCATCCCATCGTTCCCCTCGATGGGCCAGCAGGTCCCACGCGGGGCGCCGCGATGAGCGAGGAAAGGCCCCATCCTGAAGTCCGAGGATCGCAAGAACGCGGCAAGGCAGTCCGTGAATCTGATCCAATCGGCCCAATAAGATCTCGCCGCCAATTGTCGTCCGCAGGCTCGTGGCGTTCTCCAGTTGAGGTTGCAGCCAATCCCACATCACCGCCGCATCGAGATTCTCCGTCGCGGTGACCGCAGCCAATTCGCTCAACAGGCGGCGAACCGCGGCGTTGTCGTTATCAAGAGTCTCGGAGTGTAATAAATCGCTGACCGCTTTTTGCAGGCGTTCCTCCCAGATGGCGGCCGGGGCGGGTTCACTCCAGGCAAGCAAGTGAGTCGCCAGATCCGTCAGCCAGCCCATGAAGCGAAGAATGGCAGGTTCGTTGGTGGGCAGATCACCGGCAACCGGATGCACCAGGGCCGCAGCCGCATCGCGAACTTCAGGGACCGGCCCAAACCAGACCCCCGCCACGTGCCGATCCAAGGCAGCTCGCCACGTTCCGGTATCATCAGCGGTCCCCCGCTGCGCGGCATCCAATCCATGCGTCACTCCCATCTGCCGGATCGCGTCACCCAGCTGAACCAGGGCCTCCTGGTCACCGGCGAGTTGCAGGCGATGCTGGATCGCAGCCAGGTTGAGCAGCTCCAGCATCTCGCTGGCGGTGAGTCGTCCGAGCGAGAGGCGAAGCAGGGCCAGCAGGGCTACCGCAACCGCATTCGCCTCGCGAGCAGGAATCGCGGTCAGCCGAACCGGCAACGCATTCGGCCCGACGCGCAAGATGCTCTCGGCAAGCGGCGCATACGTGTCGAAATCGGTAACGGCAATGAGCACGTCCTCCGGCTGGAGGTCGGGGATCTCCGCAAACGCCCGCAATAGTTCATCCCGGAGCACCTCCAGCTCACGACGCGGGCTATGACAGCAGTGAATTCGCAGACTGTCGTCGTCGGGCAGTAGCACCGGCCGCGCATCGCCGCACCCTGGATCCGTCGGGCGACCTACCGGGAGGCGTTGCTGACGGACATCACTCTGCAGACGGTGCAGCAACGTCGAGGAGGACGGTGGTTCCACGGCGGTGACGTCGGCAGCATTGGGCCACTCCGCGTAATCCGGTGAAATTGACTCAAGGAGGAGAAACGCGCCGACCGCTTTCTGACCCAAGGACGCAAGCAGGGGGTGCCCGCCACCTTCGTTTTCGTCGGACTGATCCGGCAGTGCGAATTGAGAGCGCCAGCGGCTGCGACGAGTGATATCGCCCAGATAGCCGAGCGACGGCAGCAGGAGATATAAGTAAACCGTTTGGCCGCGATAGGCCAGCGCTTGGAGCGTCCGCAGTAACAGCGGATCGCAGAGATCCGCACCGACAACAAAGAGCGGGTCCGGCGCAGAAGCGGCGTCCGCTTCCGCTTGGAATAATTCTGCGAGCAGCTGCGCGGGGTGCGGCAAGGCTCCGTCGCTTTGAAGCAGGGTAAGCCAGAGCTGGCGCTGCCATGCTTCGTCGTCCCGCGAATCCGGGGACACCGGACTCGACAGATCATGCCACGCACACTCGTTTTTATTCCAGCGGTCGGGCCAGTCGGGACGATAGCGAGCGTAACGGGCAAACTGGTCGGCCATCAACTGGGCAAAGGCGAAGCGATCACGAGAAGCAAGCGATCGGCTGGGTTCATGGCCGAGGTGGGTGGAGATCGAGTCAACCCAGGGTAGGATGTGCCAGCGCAACTGTTCCGGTGACCAGAACGCCTGACTTTTCGAAAAGGCCGCTAGCTCCACACGTCCACCGAAGTGCCGGGCAAAATACGCCGCAGGCTGAAGAAATTCGACGCCCATGCTGAGACCCAGTTCGCGAGCCAAACGCACCTGCAGCCACTCGCTCAGTTGGGTGGAGTTGACCAACACGGGGACTTGCCGAGGAATTCCAGCGGTAGCGCGCACGGAAGCGGAGCGGGCCGCCCCGAGCTGGGGCCGCAGCGACGCCAGCAGTTCGTCGCTTCGGGCGAAGAGGTGGAGATGGAGACTCATTCGTGCGCAGGACTAAGGACGGTGATATCCATCGGGTGCGAGCCTTGGCGGTGATCCATCCACGATTTCATCGCCGCACACTCCACCGGCCCAACCAATGACGTCTCGGTCTTCGCAACGTCCAAATCGCAAGCGCCGAACCGAGGAGATCCAAATGGAATCGTGGTGCATTGTGATTCGCAGAGTTTACGCCCTAGCATCGGTCTCATGCTGTCCGATACTCGAAACAACACGGACCTCCCCTTCCGGAAAGCGGTCGATCGCGGCTCATGCGGCTCATACAGCTGAGTCCAGCATTGAAGCGAAATCCAAGACACTCACATCCAAGAGAAAAAGATCGTCACTCTAAGAGTCCGGATAAAAGTCAGTCAGATGGCGCTCCTATCCGAAGCTCAGCTGTACTCATCACGACGAAAGGTTTTCTGCCTTGCCGGAAAACACTTCGACCGAGACTCCTCGTCCGTCCGTTCCGAAAAAATCGGCGATCTCATGCACGTGTTCGTAGCTGAGAAAACGAACCTTCTCCGCAATCTTCAAATGCTTGAACGTCGGTCGAGCCAACTGCTCGCGGACGCGATTTCGCCGTTCTGACGGAGCAACGATGAACAACGGGTAATGGGTATTGGGCGCCACCATGGCGAGATCCGCGAACCGCAGCAGACCCGAGTAGATCGACGTGCTGTTCTCGACTTCAAAGGCAGCATCGATGCGAAACTCTTCCTTCCAGACCACGTCAATGTTCTCGATATACTTCACCTGGGTATCAAGTCCGCTGGCAAACGTCTCTTCAAACTCCGAAAAGTTGTAAGCGGACGTGATCCTCGATTGATCGTTCCGAGGAGCCCAGACTTTCTGCCCTGCCTGGATGCCAAAACGCAATAGTCTCCATTGCATCCACGAGTGTTCAGATTCGGGCGGCGTCTCTTGCTCAGTTGATTCTTCGATCGCGTCCGGCAATGGGTCGATCGGATTACCGTAAGGCGGTATAATTTCGTTCGGCGTTCTCCGAATCTCCTGCCCTTCCCTACTTGCCAGAAGGATGGAATACAGATCGTCGTAAGCCGAATAGAACGTATTCAGACGCTCAGCCGAAACCGCTGTAAACCCTCGCAGCTGGAAATCCGGCTGGTACCCAAGCAGGGTGCGCACAGTTACAAATGGAACGCCGATTTCCCGCGGATTCGCGAGGAAGTAAATGAGGTCCCATCCCTGGGCGGCGTCACCGTGCAAGTTTTGCCAAAGTTTGCGAGATAGCTCCGGGCTCACAACCTTTGCAGCGACG
>JBBRIE010000102.1:0-9720 GCA_038221545.1 Lysobacterales bacterium | reverse complement strand
ATCATGGGGCGGGGCGCTACGGGGACGGGTTCGAAGGGACACCATCTGCACGGTCCGAACCGGACCGACCTGCGCCATGGCTACAACCAGATCTCTAGTTCGGAAGGCCGATGGATCGGATACACGTTCGACAAGCCGCCGAACGCGCTCCCCCTCGAGGCGTCGATCGGCAGCGGGGACAGCGGCGGCCCAATCCTGGTCGCCGTGGGTGACAAGTGGCACGTTGCAGGTCTCGCTGCATGGAAGCGTGTGGAGGTCAACGGCACGGAAATCCGCCCTGGCAAGTACGGGGAAACCAATTACGGCGTGCGGCTCGCGAACTACGCCGACTGGATTAAGAAGGCGATGGCGACGTTGCCGGGGAGCTCCGCTGTACGTTGACGCGGCGCTCGCGCCAGATCACATGCTTTTCAGAACGGCAGCTTTCATTGTCAGCGTGGCTTGGCCTGCGAACTTCTGTTCTTGGCCGAACTGAGCCGTTGAGCAGGCGCCCTCGGCTGCTTCTGCCCAGACCTCGGTTTGCTCGGCCGTCTCCAGCGCGTCATCGACCTCGATTCCGAGGTAGCGCACCGTACTCTCCAGCTTGGCGTGGCCAAGCAGGAGTTGCACCGCCCGGAGATTCTTCGTCCGGCGATGGATGAGCGATGCCTTCGTCCGACGCATCGTATGCGTTCCATACGCGGTGTCGTCCAATCCGATTCCCGAAACCCAGCGGTGAACAATCCGCGCGTACTGCCGAGCCGAGAGACGGGGGGAGTCATGTATGCGACTGGGGAACAGTGCGTTGTCCGGCTGAAGCTTCGCGAGCTCCACCCAGGCTCGGACCGATTTCCTGGTTTGCTCAGTGATCTCGAACTGAACCGGTCTCTTGGTCTTCTGCTGCATGACGATCGCCCGGCTGGCGATCTGGGCGCCATGTGCGATGTCACACATGGCGTTCGGCTGCGCGCAAGCCAGTGGCTCGCGCGCGCGGTGTAGAAGGTGGGTGGATTGGTGACGTTCGACCAAGGCTCTGCTCAGGCCGGCCCGCGACCTGCATGCCGCGGGCGCTCATCGGCGCGCGCGCCAATGGCGCGCAATCAGCGCCGCCTCACCCATGCGCCCGCCAAGTCGAATCCGGCCCGTAACATCATGTTTCGGGCGGTCGCCGGGGCGCGGCAGTGGCGCGCCTTACCCGGCTCCCCCACCCGGTTTGCCGTGGATGCCGCCCTTGGTCAGTTCCAGCGGGTCGAGGTAGCGCTTGAGGTCGGCCTCGCTCATGCCGGTGGCTTCGCGCGCCACGTCCATGATCGGCCGGCCCTCCTTGTACGCCTGCTTCGCCATCGCCGCGCCCTTCTCGTAACCGACGACCGGATTGAGCGAAGTCACGAGGATGGGATTGCGGTCGAGCGCTCGCCGGATGTTGTCTTCGCGCACCGTAAAGCCGGCGATCGCCTGGTCCGCGAGCTCGCGCGAAATGTTCGCGAGCAGCCCGATGGACTGCAGCAGGTTCAACGCGATCACGGGCAGCATGACGTTCAACTGGAAATTGCCGCTCGCCCCGGCCACCGTGATGGTCGTGTGGTTGCCCATCACCTGCGCGCAGACCATGCAGGCCGCCTCTGGGATCACGGGGTTCACCTTGCCCGGCATGATCGACGAACCGGGTTGCAGCGCCTGCAGCTCGATCTCGCCGAGGCCCGCGAGCGGGCCCGAATTCATCCAGCGCAAGTCGTTGGCGATCTTCATCAGCGCGCAGGCCAGCGTATTGAGCTGGCCGGACATCTCGACCGCGGCATCCTGCGCGGAAATTCCCTCGAAGAGATTCGGCGCGGACGAGAACTCGACGCCGCTCAGCACCGTCAATTCCTGCGAGAACCGCGCGGCGAAAGCCGGGTCCGCGTTGATGCCTGTTCCGACCGCTGTGCCGCCCTGGGGCAGCCGACGCAACCGCGCGGCGCTGTCGCCGATCCGCGCGATCGCGCTTTCGATCTGAGCGCGCCAGCCACCGAGCTCCTGCCCGAAGGTGACGGGCATCGCGTCCATCAGGTGCGTGCGCCCGGTCTTCGGCACGTTGGCGAGCTCGCGCTCGCGCTTGCCAATGGTGGCGGACAAGTGCGCGAGCGCAGGCACCAGCGCAGTTTCGATCGCCAGCATCGCGCTGACCTGGATCGCGGTGGGGATGACGTCGTTTGAACTCTGGCCCATGTTGACGTGGTCGTTTGGATGGACCGCCTCGCCTTCGCGACTCGCGAGGGCGCCGATCACCTCGTTCGCATTCATGTTGCTCGACGTACCCGACCCCGTCTGGAACACGTCGATCGGGAACTCGAGGTCGTGCGTGCCGTCGGCGACGGCGCGCGCCGCCTTGCCGATGGCGAGTGCGATGCCGGGCTCGAGGTGCCCGAGCGCAGCGTTGGCCTGGGCCGCGGCGGCCTTGATGAGGCCGAGCGCACGCAGGAACTCACGCGGCATGCGCAGTCCCGAGATGGGGAAGTTTTGTACGGCGCGCTGGGTCTGCGCGCCGTACAGCGCGTCCACCGGCACCTGCATGTCGCCCATGCTGTCGCGTTCGACTCGGAATTTGTCGCTCATGGACCTCGATTCCCCGTTGGATTCCAAGCGCCGAAGTATAGGACCGCGGGAGTTCGGCGGCCCGGCGCTACACTTCGCGGCGCGTTCCGACCGACCTGGCCACCGATGTCCGACCCGCTGCTCGCGATTTCCCCGCTGGACGGGCGCTACGCCGCCAATCTCGATTCGCTGCGTCCGATCCTCTCCGAGTTCGGACTGATCAAGGCGCGGGCAAGGGTCGAGGTCGAATGGCTGCTCGCGCTCGCCAGAGAGCCCGCCATCGCGGAACTGCCAGCGTTCGATGCTGCCGGTGAAGCCGCGTTGCGCCGGATCGCAAGCGACTTTTCCCTGTCCGACGCCCAGCGCGTGAAGGCCATCGAAGCCACGACCAACCACGACGTCAAGGCGGTCGAGTACTGGCTGAAAGAACGCATGGCGGGCGACGCTGCGCTGGCTCCGGCACGCGAGTTCGTGCATTTCGCCTGCACGTCGGAGGACATCAACAACCTTGCCTATGCGTTGCTGTTGCGCCAGGTTCGCGACGACCTGCTGGTGCCGGCCGTGGCCGCGCTGGCTGGCGCGCTACGCGAATTCGCGCACGCGTACGCCGATCAGCCGCAGTTATCGCGCACCCATGGCCAGGCGGCATCCCCGACCACGGTCGGCAAGGAATTCGCGAACGTGATCGCGCGGTTGCGGCGGCAGGAGCGCGTGCTGCTTGGGCAGTCGATCCCCGGCAAGTTCAATGGCGCGGTCGGCAACTACAACGCGCACGTGGCGGCGTATCCCGAACTGGACTGGCCCTCGTTTGCACGTGCCTTCGTCGAATCGCTGGGTCTCGAGTTCAACTCACACACCACCCAGATCGAGCCGCACGACGCGATCGCCGAACTCTGCGACACGACCCGCCGCATCGGCACCATTGGCATCGATTTCTGCCGCGACGCCTGGGGCTACATCGCGCTCGGCTACTTCCGGCAATCGGTCAAGGCCGGCGAAGTCGGCTCCAGCACCATGCCGCACAAGGTGAACCCGATCGACTTCGAGAACGCCGAAGGCAACTTTGGCCTGGCGAATGCGCTGTTCGAACATTTCTCGGCGAAGCTGCCGCTCTCGCGGTTCCAGCGGGACCTGACCGACTCCACCGTGCTGCGCGCGCTCGGCACCTCGTTCGGGCATTTCCTGGTCGCCTGCGCGGCCTTGCGCCGCGGGCTCGGGAAGCTTCAGGTCGATGCGGCGCGGCTGGACGGCGACCTCGACGAGGCGTGGGAAGTGCTGGCCGAGCCGATCCAGACGGTCATGCGCCGCTACGGCCTGCCGGAACCCTACGAGCAGTTGAAGGCGCTGACTCGCGGTCGCGGCATCACGCGCGAGTCGCTGCGCGAGTTCGTTCGTTCCCTCCCGCTCCCGGAAGAGGCCCGGCGCCGCCTGCTGGAACTGACGCCCGCCACGTACACGGGGCTTGCCGCGAAGCTCGCCCGCGCAGTCGACTGACTGATGCCGCGTACCCGGAACCGCAGCGGATCGATGGCCATCGAAGTGGATGGTCGCGCCGGGCCACCGCTCGGCATGCCCGCGGGCGATTTCCTGCGCGACTACTGGCAGCGGCGACCGCTGCTGGTGCGCAATGCGTTTCCCGATTTCGTTTCGCCACTCGACGCCAACGACCTCGCCGGACTCGCCTGCGAGCCGATCGCGAGCGCACGTATCGTCACGCTCGATCGCGCCTCCGGGAGCTGGAAGCTGGAAACGGGGCCGTTCGACGAGGCGCGCTTCGCTTCGACTCCCGAGCGGGACTGGACACTGCTGGTGCAGGACTGCGACAAGCTGCTCGCGGAAGTCGACGCGTTGCTCGAACACTTCCGCTTCGTGCCGGACTGGCGCGTGGACGACGTGATGGTGAGCTACGCGGCGCCGGGTGGATCCGTCGGCGCCCATGTCGACCTGTACGATGTTTTCCTGCTGCAGGCAGAGGGCCATCGGCGCTGGCAGATCGATGCGAACCCGGGCACCTCGCGCGCGTTCCGCGCGGATGTCGAACTCAAGATGCTGCAGGAATTCAGCCCGACCCACGAATGGACCCTCGCACCAGGAGACATGCTGTACCTGCCGCCGGACGTGCCGCACCACGGCGTGGCCGTCGATGACTGCCTGACCTGCTCGATCGGCATGCGCGCGCCTTCGATCGCGGAACTGGTCACGGATGCTGCAGAGTTCGTGGCTGATCGGAGTCCCGAGTCGGTCCGTCTTCGCGATTCCATCCGGTCTCCCGCCCGCGATCCCGCTTTGGTTCCGGCAGCAGTGCTCGCGCAGGTGCGGGCTTCGCTGCGTGCGGCGACCACGCTTTCCGACGAGGATTTTGGCGACTGGTTCGGTGCGTTCATCACGCGATACCGCGCCGCGCACGAAATCTCGGCACCGCCGACGACCCCCGATGAGGCCGGACTGCGCGAAGCGCTGGCGCAGGGCGCGACGCTGCACCGGCACCCGTGGAGCCGCTATGCGTGGCAGTCGCGCGAAGGGCGGGCTCGGATGCACTTCGCTGGCGAGGCGTTCGATGGCAGCGTGCGCCTTGCACGCCTGCTGCAGGCCGGCAAGCATTACACGAGGCTGAATCTCGAAGGCATCGACTCGGGCGACTGGCGGACCCTGGGCACGCTACTCGCCGCCGGGCACCTGGTGCTCGGTGACGACGACGAGGAATGAGGAGATGTCGATGATGGGTACCGGGATCGAAGATGCCGCTTTTCACATAGAACTGGCGGATTGGTCGAATGCGAAGGATCTGGCGCGACTGCGCGCCGTGCGCGACGAAGTCTTCATCGGCGAACAGCGGGTTCCCGCGGAGCTTGAATGGGACGAACTCGACGCGGGCTCGCAACACGTACTCGCGCTGGACGGCGGCGGGCGGCCGGTGGGATGCGGGCGGCTGACCGTGATTCGCACCATCGGCCGCATGGCCGTGGTGGCGGGCTGGCGTGGTCGCGGCGTCGGTGCGGCGATCCTGCGAACGCTCATGGAGCAGGCGCGGGTGCGCGGCATGCTGTCGGTCACGTTGCACGCGCAAACCCACGCACTCGCGTTCTACCGTGGCTTCGGATTCGTTGCGGAGGGCGCCGAGTACCTCGAAGCAGGCATTCCGCACCAGGACATGCGCGCTTCGATCGCGACGCCGGACGCACCTGACCGCACTCCCACCCCGGCAGAGCGCAGCGTGCTCCAGACGATCGACGAGGCGGCGGCCTTCCTGGAGCGCCTTGCCGCGCAGGCACGGCACCACCTTGCGATCTTCAGCTTCGACGGCGATCCGGCACTCCTCGACCGTCCGACCCTGCTGTCGGAGGTTCGGCGCGTGGCGATGTCGGGACGAGGCGCGACAGTCCGGATCCTGCTCAGGGACACGACCCGCATGGCCCGCGATGGTCACCGATTGCTGGAACTGGCCCGAAGGCTGCCGAGTTTCGTCGAGATTCGACGCGTAGACGTCGATGAATCCGGCCTCGACGACGATGCCTTCGCGCTCGACGACGTGGGGGGCGTGTACTGGCAGCCCCGCGCGGATGGCGCGCACTCGGAAGTCTCGTTGCACGATCCGCAACGTTCGGCGGCGTTGGCGACCCGGTTCGAGCACCACTGGCAGCGCGCGCAGCCCGATCCCGGCCTCCGTCGCCTCGCCCTGTAGCGCAGCCGGCGACCCGCCCCGCTATACTTTGCGGCCCTCGCGCCGCCTCGATGCGGCGCGCATTTTTTATCCGGACGCATACCCTGTGCGTCTCCGAGGCAGGCCCCGAGCGTGAGTTCCAACCGCCAGCGATTCTTCGATTCCTCGCATCTGGCGGGCGGCAACGCCGACTACGCCGAGACTCTGTACGAGCAGTTCCTCGAGGACCCGGGCAGCGTGCCGGTGGACTGGCGGCGATACTTCGATGCCCTGCCGGAGGGCCCGCGTGACATCGCCCATGGCCCGATCCAGGCGGCATTCGCGGAACGCGTCAGCGGCCAGCGCAGCAGCGGCGCCGCGACCAGCGCCAACGACGCGAAGCAGACTGCAGTCGCGCGCCTCATCACCGCATACCGCTCCCGTGGTCACCTGGCCGCGAAGCTCGATCCGCTCGAGCTGGTCACGCCGCCACCGGCGGCGGACCTGGAACTCGCGTTCCACGGCCTCGGCGAATCCGATCTCGACATCGAATTCGACACCGGCTCGCTGGGGGCGCCGGCGCGACTCACGCTGCGCGCGATCCTCGAACTCCTGCGCACCACCTATTCGGCGACCATTGGCGCCGAGTTCATGCACATCGCCGACACGGCGCAGCGCATGTGGATGCACCAGCGCCTCGAGAAGGCCGCCGGCAACTTCGGCCTCGGGAAGGAGCAGAAGCTGCGTGCGCTCGAGCGCCTGACCGCCGCAGAGGGACTCGAGCGATACCTGCACACGAAATACGTCGGCCAGAAGCGGTTCTCGCTCGAGGGTGGCGACAGCCTTATCCCGATGATGGATACGTTGCTGCAGCGGGCAGGCAGCGACGGAGTCAAGGAAATCGTGATCGGCATGGCGCACCGCGGACGCCTCAACGTGCTGATCAACACGCTCGGCAAGGCCCCGAGCCTCCTGTTCAACGAATTCGAGGGCAAGTACGAGCACCCCGACGATCCGGCGCACTCGGGTGACGTCAAGTACCACATGGGTTTTTCGTCGGACATCGCGACTGCCGGCGGCCCCTTGCACCTTGCACTCGGTTTCAATCCCTCGCATCTGGAAATCATCGATCCGGTCGTTGCGGGTTCGGTGCGCGCGCGCCAGACGCGGCGCCGGGACGCCGAGCGCCGTCGAGTCGTGCCGCTGCTGATCCACGGCGATGCCGCCTTCGCCGGCCAGGGCGTGGTGATGGAACTGCTGCAGATGTCGCAGGCCCGCGGCTTCACCGTCGGCGGCACCGTGCACATCGTCATCAACAACCAGGTCGGATTCACCATCAGCCGCCTGGACGACGCGCGTTCGACGCTGTACTGCACCGACGTCGCCAAGATGGTGAGCGCGCCGGTCCTGCACGTGAATGGCGACGATCCCGAAGCCGTGCTGTTCTGCGCCGAGCTCGCACACGATTTCCGCATGGCCTTCAAGCGCGACGTGGTAATCGACCTCGTCTGCTATCGCCGCCACGGGCACAACGAGGCCGACGAGCCGGCCGCGACGCAGCCGCTCATGTACAAGGTTATCCGCGCGCACAAGACGACGCGCGAACTCTACGCCGAGCGCCTGGCTGCGGAAGGCACGATCGCGGCGGACGTGGCGCAGTCCATGGTTGACGCCTATCGCGCCCGGCTCGAGGCCGGTGGCTCGGTCGCGGACCTCGCGCAGGCGGAGCCGGGCCCGCCGTCGTGGGGCTGGGGCTCCTATCTGGAAGGCAATCTTTCGGCGCACGTCGATACCGGCGTGCCACGCGACCGGCTGGACCCATTGGCGCGCGCGATCTGCGTTGTCCCCAACGACTTCAAGCTGCACTCGCGCGTGGCCAAGGTCTACGAAGATCGAGCGCGCATGGCGGCGGGTGAGCAGGCCATGGACTGGGGCTTCGCCGAAAACCTGGCCTACGCAACCCTTCTTGCGGACAACTACAAGCTCCGGCTCGTGGGCCAGGATTCCGGCCGCGGCACCTTTTTCCACCGTCATGCCGTGCTGCACGACCAGCTGACTGGCGGCACTTCCATGCCGCTGTCGGCGCTGGCCCCGCACCCGGACGATCTCGAGATCATCGACTCGCTGCTCTCCGAAGAAGCGGTGATGGCATTCGAATACGGCTTTGCGACGACTGACCCGAACACGCTGGTCATCTGGGAAGCGCAGTTCGGCGACTTCTGCAACGGCGCGCAGGTCGTGATCGACCAGTTCCTCTCGTCGGGCGAGGCGAAGTGGGGACGCTTGTCGACGCTGACCCTGTTCCTGCCGCACGGCTACGAGGGCCAGGGGCCGGAGCATTCCTCCGCACGCCTGGAACGCTTCCTGCAGCTCTGCGCGCTGGACAACATGCAGGTGGTCGCGCCCACCACGCCCGCGCAGATGTTCCACCTTATCCGCCGGCAGATGGTACGCGCCACGCGCAAGCCGCTGGTGGTGATGACCCCGAAGTCGATGCTGCGCCACAAGCTGTCGGTGTCGTCGTTCTCCGACCTGGAATCAGGTGGCTTCAAGAACATGATCGGCGACACCAGCGCGCAGGGCGCGAAGAAGGTGAAGCGCGTGGTGCTGTGCAGCGGCAAGGTGTACTGGGATCTGTGCGAGGCCGCGCAAGCGCGCGGGCTGAAGGACGTCGCAATAGTTCGAGTCGAACAGCTGTATCCGTTCCCACGCGATGCGGTGCGCGGCGAGATCGAGCGGCTCGGTTCGCCGCGCGACGTCGTCTGGTGCCAGGAGGAGCCCATGAACCAGGGCGCCTGGTACCAGGTGCAACACCACATCCGCGCGTGCATGTCGAGCCGCCAACCGTTGCATTACGCGGGGCGCACGCGCTCGCCCGCACCGGCGTCGGGCCACTACGCAACGCATAATGCGGCGCAGGCGTCGCTGGTCGAACAGGCGCTCTCCGCCGAGTTCGATGCGACGCCGGTCGTCGAATAGCCGTTCCCGATACTTTTTCCAACAAACCGTTGTCGCCAGGACCCAAAGCCATGCCGATCGAAGTCAAAGTGCCGGTGCTGCCGGAATCGGTGGCCGACGCCACCATCGCGACTTGGCACAAGCAGCCCGGCGATGCAATCAAGCGCGACGAAAACCTCGTCGATCTCGAAACCGACAAGGTCGTGCTCGAAGTGCCCTCGCCGGTCGACGGCGTGCTCAAGGAAATCCGCGAGCAGACCGGCAGCACCGTCACCAGCTCGCAGGTCATCGCGGTGGTGGAGGAAGGCACCGCCGCGACGCCAGTCGCCGCGAAGCCAGAAGCTCCGGCCGCCAAGGCCGCCGCAGCAACGCCGCAGCAAGCGGCGCCGGCAGCACCCTCGAAGCCTGACACGTCGCAGCTTTCACCGGCAGGTCGTCGGGTCGCCGAGCAGGAGAAGATCGATCCGGCTGCGGTCAGCGGCACCGGTCGCGACGGCCGCGTGACCAAGGAAGACCTCGTGCAGCATGCGCGTGGCGGTGCTGCACCCGCGGCGGCGCCCGCAGCGGCC
>JBBRIE010000101.1:0-9788 GCA_038221545.1 Lysobacterales bacterium | reverse complement strand
ACGTGATCTGGCAGCCGACGCCGACGGGCCGGAGCCCGCTGGACATGGGCCCGCAACTCGGCAGGCAGGCCGCCATCGATATCGGCATCGGCGTGTTGCTCGCCTGGGTGCTGAGTCTCATCCCCGGTGGATTCGGGCAACGCGTTGGCGCGGCGCTGGCGACGGGCGTGCTCGTTTCCCTGGCGACGCACGTGCCGTACTGGAACTGGTACCGCTACCCGGGGGACTGGCTGATGGGCCAGCTCATCGAGGTGGTGGTCGGCCTGCTGCTCACCGGCGTGGTCGCTGCGTGGTGGCTGGGGCGCGGTCGCCGCTGAGGTTCGCGCGCAGCACGGAGGAGCGCCGTGCTGCGCCGGGGCAGGGCCGCGGGACGCCGCCTGCCGGCAGGCGGCGCTGGCACGCGTCGCCAATTGCAAGTCCAGCGCGCGGCCCTGCGTGACGCCACTTCGCGCCATGCGTGACGTGGCGGTCGCGCAGCCGCGATAATCGACGGCCTTCGCCGATTCTTGATTCCGATGCTCGACCCGCAACTGCTGCGCAACCATGCCCCGGAAACGGCGGAGCGCCTGCGTGCCCGCGGTTTCATGCTCGACGTGGCCGCGCTCGAATCGCTCGAGATCGAGCGCAAGCGTCTTGCGACGCGTACCCAGGAATTGCAGAACCTGCGCAACACGCGATCCAAGGCGATCGGCCAGGCCAAGGCGAAGGGCGAGGACGTCGCGTCCCTGATGGCGGAAGTGGCAGGCCTCGGCGGGGAACTGGCTGAATCCGAGGCGGCGCTGGAGCGCATCCGCACGGCGCTCGAGGGCATCGCACTCGGCACGCCCAACGTCGCGGACGTGTCCGTGCCGATTGGCGACGACGAGACCGCGAATCTCGAGGCAAGCCGCTGGGGCACGCCGCGCACGTTCGACTTCGCCGTCAAGGACCATGTGGAACTCGGCGCGCGCCATGGCTGGCTCGACGGCGATGCCGGCGCAAAGCTCGCCGGCGCGCGCTTCACCGTCCTGCGCGGCGGTCTAGCGCGCCTGCATCGCGCGCTTGCACAATTCATGCTCGACCTGCACACGCAGGAGCATGGCTACGTCGAATGCAACGTGCCGTTGCTGGTCAACGCCGAATTGATGCGCGGCACCGGGCAGTTGCCGAAGTTCGAGGAAGACCTCTTCGCCACCGCCGTGGGCGAATCGCGGCGTTACCTGATTCCGACCGCCGAAGTGCCGCTGACCAACCTCGTACGCGACGAAATTGTGGAAGACGCCGCATTGCCGATGCGCATGGTCGCGCACTCGCCGTGCTTCCGCGCCGAGGCCGGCAGCCACGGACGCGACACGCGCGGCATGATCCGCCAGCATCAGTTCGAGAAGGTCGAACTGGTCACCGTCTCGCGACCGGCCGAGAGCGACGGCGAACACGAACGCATGACGCGCGCGGCCGAAGTCGTCCTCGAGCGCCTCGGGCTGCCTTATCGCCGCGTGTTGCTGTGTACCGGCGACATGGGCTTTGCCGCGCGCAAGACCTTCGATCTCGAGGTCTGGCTGCCTTCGCAGGGCGCGTATCGCGAGATCAGTTCCTGCTCCAACTGCGGCGATTTCCAGGCGCGCCGCATGCAGGCGCGCTGGCGCAACCCCGCAACCGGAAAGCCTGAGCCATTGCATACCCTCAACGGGTCCGGCGTTGCGGTCGGTCGCGCGCTGATCGCGGTGATGGAGAACCACCAGAACGTTGATGGCTCGATCAGCGTGCCCGAGGCTTTGCAGCCCTACATGAGCGGCATCGATCGCATCGAGTAGGCAGTGGGTGCAGTGCCGCAACTAGAATGCGGCACGAAAATCGTTGCAGGGGTGGCCGAACGACCGGCCAGGGATGGTCGGGCCGGCGACCGGTGCAGGGACGCGATTAGCGAAGAGAGTAGTGAATGCCGAGTTGGAGAGGTGGCCGAGTGGTTTAAGGCAGCGGTCTTGAAAACCGCCGTGGGCTTATCCCCACCGTGGGTTCGAATCCCACTCTCTCCGCCATTCCTCCGGAACGGCTCCGAGACCGTGATTCCCCGGCCCGAGCGCATCGCGCGCGGGCGTTCGATCGAGCGCGCGCCAGTGGCGCGCAAACGCTCGCTCTCACCCCACTCTCTCCGCCAGACATGGAATTTGCCTGACACGGTTTTCGATCGGAGATCAATTCCGGACGGGGCACATCCCTGGACACAATGCGCTTTGCGACGTCTCCCGCCCGGAGCTGTGATTGGATCGCTTGAGCGCGCAGAATCTACGCACCTTTTTTGAGGATTGCCCATGGATGCGAAGACTCTCGGAAATCAGCCTGTTTACCCGAGCTCGAGCAACGGCGACGGGATCGGCATCACCAAGCGCGAGCTGTTCGCGATGGCGGCACTGCAGGGGCTGACGGCATTGCCCACCCACAAGTTCGAGACGCGGACCATCGGCACACGCGCGGTCCTTGCGGCAGACGAACTGCTCGCAGCCCTGGTGGAGGAGACAACCGCTTACCAGATGCCCGGCCTCGAATAGCCGTAGGCGTTTCCGCTGCCGGCACGCAGGCGCTGGCCAGCGCGTAAATGCCTGGGCGAGGTTGATTCCGCCCCGCCGGGTGCAGGCTCCGCGACGCTCCGCGATGCACCGGCAAGCTCGCGCCAGCACGCGCGGGCGATGCACCGACCGTCGGTGTGCCCCGCCACCTTTACGGCCGCGCAACGGATTCGCGACTGCCGTGGCGCGCGCAGCCGAGGTCTGGCAGCCTCCGGCGCATGAAGAAGCCCGCCAAACCCGTAGCTCCAGCGAAATCAGAAACCCCACGGACCCGGGCCGTGAAGAAGTCCGTCGAGGCACCGGAGCACCGCATACCCGGCAGCACCACGCCCACGTGGGAAATCGAGCTACTGATTTCCGGCGTCGCGGTTTTTTCCATGCTGCAGTTGCCCGGCGCGATCGACCAGACCTACTTCGGCCTCGAGAGCCGCCTTGACCGGAACTGGGCTACGGCCCTGCTGATGGCCTATTTCTACGTCAAGGGATCGGTGGTGATCCTCGCTGCGACCTTCGTCGCGCACCTGCTGATGCGTGCCTACTGGATCTCGCTGGTCGGACTCGGCTCGGTGTACCCCGAGGGTATCCGCTGGGAGAAGCTGCGCATCGGCTCGATCCAGCGCGTCATCGAACAATCGCTTGCGCCAAAAATGCGCGACCGCATTGCGCACGCCGATGATCGTGCGACGCTCGTGTTCGCCATGGGTGTCAGCCTCGCGGGCATGTTCCTGTTGTTCACCATCTTCGTGGCGCTGGCGTTGGCGATATCGCTGCTGCTCGCCCGGGTGCCGGGCGTGGACCGGTACCACCTGTTGCTGGTGCCGGGTCTGTTCGTCCTGCTGTTTACGCCCCTGTTCATCGCGTGGGCAATCGACGTGTCCATGGGCAAGAGTCTGGATTCGCGGCGCGGATTAGGGCGGGCGGTGGGGGCCATATTCGGCATTGCCTACCGTGGCGGAGTCGGCCGGTCGAGCAATCCGACGTTCGCCCTGGTCGCCAGCCACGAAGGCAACCGCAAGTCACGTGTCTTCGTCGCGCTGATCGTGCTTTCGGTCATGGTCGGGATCGGCTGGATGTACCGCCTCGACAAGGCCGACCGTGCGGCCGGGAACTTCGAATTCGTGCCGACCGACAGCCCCGGCGCCGCGCGCACGCTGCGTGCCGGCCACTACGACTCGCTGCGCGATCCGGAAGAGGCGACGCCGCTGCCTTTCATCCAGAGCGAGATGTCCACGGGCGACTATCTCCGCCTGACCGTGCCCTACCGGCCCAATCTCCACAATCGGGCACTGCGGCGAACCTGCCCGCGCGGCGCGATGGAAGAGCCCCGTGGGTCCAAGGCGCGCGATCGCCGGCGCATCGAACTGCTGCGCTGTCACGCGTTGATCCATCGGGTGTCAATAGACGGCCAGCCGGTGCCGGAGCTTGTATACGACTTCGCCAGTGATCCCAGGACTCGCCTGCCGGTGGTCGTCGCCATGATCGACGCGCGAGGCCTCTCGCCAGGCAGGCACGAACTCACCGTGCAGCGGCCACGCGCGGAACGGGACGACGATCCCCGCGACTACCGGATACCGTTCTGGCGCTGACCCGAGGCGGCAGTGCGCCGCGAGCCAGTATCATCCGCGCCCCGACCGCTCGCGAGCCGAGATGACCGCACGCATCCTCGATGGCAAGGCGATCGCGCAGAACGTGCTCGACGCGGTGCGCGACGAAGTCGCGGCGCGCGTCGCCCGGGGCGCGAGTCGACCGGGCCTGGCCGTGATCCTGGTCGGCCAGGACCCGGCATCGCAGGTTTACGTGCGCAACAAGCGGCGCGCGTGCGCGTTTGTCGGCTTCTCGGCGCATGATCACGACCTGCCGCAAACACCGACGCAGCAGCGGTTGCTCGGACTCATCGATCGCTGCAATGAGGATCCGGGCATCCACGGCGTGCTGGTGCAGTCGCCGCTGCCGCCACCGCTGGATGTCGCGGCGCTGGTCGCACGCATCGACCCGAGCAAGGACGTGGACGGATTCCATGCCGAAAACGTCGGCCGCCTCGCCCTGCGACAACCCGGTCTTCGGCCCTGCACGCCCAAGGCCGTGATGACGCTCCTCGCCAACATCGACCAACCCGTGCGCGGCATGGATGCCGTGGTGATCGGCGCCTCCAACCACGTCGGGCGGCCGATGGCGCTGGAACTGCTGTTGGCGGGCGCCACGGTGACCAGTTGCCATCGCTTCACGCACGACCTGCCAGCCAAGGTCGCGGCCGCGGACCTTGTGGTCGTTGCCGCAGGCAAGCCGGGCCTCGTGCGCGGCGAGTGGATCAAGCCGGGCGCGGTGGTGATCGACGTCGGCATCAACCGTCGCGAAGACGGCAGTCTTGTCGGCGACGTGGATTTCGCGGTGGCGTCCACCCGCGCGGGTTGGATCACGCCGGTGCCCGGCGGGGTAGGGCCCATGACCGTGGCGATGCTGATGCTCAACACCCTGGAGGCCGCCGAGATGGCGGACCGCGCCGTTGCCCTCGCGCCGGACGCGAGGGCTGGACAGGCGTTCGCGTAGCAATTGCGTGCGGTTCACGGGGCGGCGGCGCACGGCGTCGGCTACAATGGCGCGCTTTCCGGGGTCCCTGAAAGCATGCGGATCAAGACCGAAGCACTGACCTTCGATGACGTCTCGCTGGTACCCGCCCATTCCGTGGTGCTGCCGAAGGACGTGAACCTCGGCGCGCGCCTGACGCGGCGCATCCACCTCAACGTGCCGATCGTCTCGGCCGCCATGGATACCGTCACCGAAGCGCGGCTTGCCGTCGCGATGGCGCAGTACGGCGGCGTCGGCATCGTGCACAAGAACCTGACGCTCCAGCAACAGGCCGCGCAGGTGCGCATGGTCAAGATCTTCGAGGCCGGTGTCATCCGCGATCCGTTCACCGTCGGCCCGGACGCCTCGATCCGCGAAGTGCTCGAGCTCACGCGCGCGCGCAACATTTCCGGTGTGCCGGTGGTGGACTCGGGCCGCCTCGTCGGCATCGTTACCAGCCGCGACCTTCGCTTCGAGACGCGCCTCGACGATCCGGTGCGCAACGTCATGACGGGCGAGGACCGGCTCGTCACGGTGGGCGAGGATGCCAGCGACGAGGAGGTCATCGGCCTGCTGCATCGCCACCGCATCGAGAAAGTGCTGGTGGTCGACGACGGATTCCGGTTGCGAGGCCTCATCACCGTCAAGGACATCCAGAAATCGCGCGAAAACCCGTTTGCCGCAAAAGACCAGCGCGAGCGCCTGACGGTGGGTGCTGCGGTCGGCGTGGGCGGCGACACGGAAGCCCGCGTGGAGGCGCTGGTGGAAGCCGGCGTCGATGTGATCATCGTGGATACTGCGCATGGCCACGCGCAAGGCGTCATCGAGCGGGTCGCGTGGGTCAAGAAGAATTACCCGCAAGTCGACGTCGTGGGCGGCAACATCGTCACCGGCGACGCAGCGCTGGCTCTGTTCGATGCCGGCGCCGACGCGGTGAAGGTCGGCGTGGGTCCGGGCTCGATCTGCACCACGCGGATCGTCGCCGGGGTGGGTGTACCCCAGATCACCGCGATCTCGATGGTTGCGGAGGCATTGCAGGACCGAATTCCCCTCATTGCCGACGGCGGCATCCGCTATTCCGGCGACATCGCCAAGGCCATCGCCGCCGGTGCGGGCACGGTCATGATCGGCGGGCTCTTCGCGGGTACCGAGGAGGCCCCGGGCGAGATCGAACTGTTCCAGGGCCGCAGCTACAAGAGCTACCGTGGCATGGGTTCGCTGGGCGCGATGCAGGACGGCAGCAAGGACCGCTACTTCCAGGACGCGAGCGACGCCGACAAGCTGGTACCGGAGGGCATCGAGGGTCGGGTGCCGTATCGTGGGCCATTGCGCAATGTCGTGCATCAACTGGCGGGCGGACTGCGCGCTTCGATGGGTTACGTCGGTTGCGCGACGATCGAGGAGATGCGCACGCGTCCCGTGTTCGTGCGCGTCAGCAACGCGGGCATCCGCGAGAGCCACGTGCATGATGTCCAGATCACGAAGGAACCACCGAACTACCGGACGAGCTGACCCGTGACTCGACACCGCGCCGGGATCCTCGCCGCGGTTACGGCGTTCGTCGCGGTCAGAGCGGGGGACGTCGTCGGCAGCGAACGCGCCGATGGGTTCCTGCAGATCGATGCCTCCCCCTATCAGGGCGGCGCGTGCGACGATCGAAGCGGACGATGTTCGTCCAACCACAAGCCTCCGAGACCATGACCGACATCCACGGCGACAGGATCCTCATCCTCGATTTCGGTGCGCAATACACCCAACTCATCGCGCGGCGGATTCGCGAGATTGGCGTGTACTGCGAAATCTGGGCCTGGGACCAGGACCCGGGCGAAATTGCGACCTTCGCGCCGAAGGGCATCATCATGTCGGGAGGGCCCGAGTCCACCACGGCCCCAGGTTCTCCGCGGGCGCCACAGCAAGCACTGGATTCGCGGGTGCCGCTCCTCGGCATCTGCTACGGCATGCAGACACTCGCCGTTCAGCTCGGTGGCACGGTCGAGGGCGGCCATTCGGGCGAGTTCGGCTACGCGGAAGTCGAGCCGACCGAACCCAACGCGCTGCTGGACCGGCTCACCGATCGTACCAGCGGCGAACGCAAGCTCGATGTCTGGATGAGCCACGGCGATCGCGTGACCGAGTTGCCGCCCGGTTTCATCGCCGTCGCGCGTACCGACGACCTTCCAATCGCGGCCATGGCGGACGACTCCACGCGCCGCTACGGCGTGCAGTTCCATCCGGAAGTCACGCACACCACGTCGGGCGAAACGCTGCTGCGACGCTTCGTGCTTGATATCTGCGGTTGCGAGGCGCTCTGGACCGCGGCCAACATCGTCGAGGACCAGACCGCGCGTGTGCGCGAGAAGGTCGGTAGCGACCAGGTGCTGCTCGGCCTCTCAGGCGGCGTCGATTCCTCCGTCGTGGCCGCGCTCCTGCACCGGGCGATCGGCGAGCAGCTGACCTGCGTGTTCGTCGACACCGGCCTGCTGCGCTGGCAGGAGGGCGATCAGGTCATGGCGACGTTCGCGCAGCACCTGGGCGTGCGCGTGATCCGCGTCGATGCGCGCGATCGATATTTCGCGGCGCTCGCCGGTATCGCCGAGCCCGAAGCCAAGCGCAAGATCATCGGACGCCTGTTCGTCGAGATCTTCGAGGAACAGGCGTCGAAGCTTTCCGACGCGCGCTGGCTGGCGCAAGGCACGATCTATCCCGACGTGATCGAATCCGCGGGCAGCCGCACCGGCAAGGCGCACGTGATCAAGAGCCATCACAACGTGGCGGGGCTGCCCGACGCCATGAAGATGGGGCTGGTGGAGCCGCTGCGCGAACTGTTCAAGGACGAAGTACGTCGACTGGGGGTCCAGCTCGGACTACCGAGGGAGATGGTATATCGCCATCCGTTTCCCGGTCCGGGACTGGGCGTCCGCATCCTCGGCGAGGTCAAGCCGGAGTACGCCGACCTGCTCGCGCAGGCCGACGCGATTTTCATCGAAGAGCTTCGCCGATACGACCTGTACGACCGGGTGAGCCAGGCATTCGCGGTGTTCCTGCCGGTGCGCTCGGTCGGCGTCGTTGGCGACGCGCGTGCTTACGAGTGGGTGATCGCATTGCGCGCGGTGGAAACCATCGACTTCATGACCGCTCAGTGGGCGCACCTGCCATACGATTTCCTCGACCTCGTGTCGCGCCGGATCATCAACGAGCTGCGCAACGTCTCGCGAGTCGTCTACGACATCAGTGGCAAGCCGCCCGCGACTATCGAGTGGGAATAGCCGCCCCATGCGAGGGAAGGCGCGCGAATCGAAGAGCGGCCGCGGGACCGGCGTCACGTGGTTCGTGACCCCCCGCCTGCCGTGAATACCGACGAACACTGGATGCGCGCGGCTCTTGCCCTCGCGGACCGCGCACAATGCGAGGATGACGAGATCCCGGTCGGTGCGGTGGTGGTCGCTGCGGACGGCACGCTGGCAGGCGAGGGCGCAAACCGCAACATCGCCGACCACGATCCCAGCGCGCACGCGGAAATCGTCGCGCTGCGCGCGGCGGGCAAGGCCCTGGTCAACCATCGACTCCCCGGCTGCACGCTGTATGTCACGCTCGAGCCCTGCGCGATGTGCGCGATGGCGATGGTGCACGCGCGCATTGCGCGGCTGGTGTTTGCCGCAGCCGATCCGAAAACCGGAGCCTGTGGCGGCGTGTTCGACCTGGTGGCCGATCCGCGTCACAACCACCGGGTAGTCGTTGAGTCCGGAGTGCTGTCGGACGAAGCCGGCACGATGCTGCGCGACTACTTCCGGGCAAAGCGTGCGCGCCTGCGCTCAGGGCCTGGCGACAACGGGAACCAGGGCTCGACCGGCGCCGGTATCTGAGTGAGCGCGCGGTCGCGCAGCACGCTCGCGCGAACATCCGGAGATGCTCGATTCGATGGCGCGATGGCTGGATCGCCGGGCGAGCCCCGTCCCTCCGCCGGCCCCTCGTGGTGCCTTATGATCCCCACCGACACCCGCCACCCTCTGGAATCCATGGCCGTCCCCGATCCGGTTGCGCAACGATTGATCTGGATCGACCTCGAGATGACTGGCCTCGATCCCGACGGCGATCGCATCCTCGAAATTGCGACGCTCGTCACCGACGCTGACCTCCAGGTGCTCGCCGAGGGTCCCGATCTCGCGGTTTCGCAACCGCTTGCGCGGCTCGAGGCAATGGACGACTGGAACCGGAAGCACCATCGAGCGAGTGGCCTGTGGCAGCGTTCCCTCGAACAGGGCGTTTCCGAGGACGAAGCCGAACGCCGAACCCTCGCGTTCCTGCGCGAGTGGGTGCCCGCCGGCGTCTCGCCGATCTGCGGCAATTCGATCGCGCACGACCGCCGTTTCCTGCGCCGGTACATGCCCGAGCTCGAACGTCATTTCCATTATCGCCATGTGGACGTCAGCACGATCAAGGAACTGGCCCGCCGCTGGGCACCCTCCGTCGGATCGGGCATGCAGAAGCAGGGCGAGCACACCGCGTTGGCCGACGTGCGTGAGTCCCTGGATGAGCTGCGCTACTACCGGCGGTTCATGGGCGAGTTGGGCGGCCTGGGGGTTTGAGGCGGAGTGGCGCGCAACCCGGGTCAAGTCGTCGAAGTTGCCAGGCCGGCGCACGAATGGCTTTGCTGCCAGATCTCGGTGGCGGCTGACG
>JBBRIE010000100.1:0-9863 GCA_038221545.1 Lysobacterales bacterium | reverse complement strand
CCTCGAGGAACTCGATCGCGGCTCGCCGCTGGGCGCGCTGTTCGCGACCTACCTGCGCGCGCGGCCGCGTGGCCGCCAGGTGCTGCGCGAGCGGGTCGAGGATCGTGGCCGCGCAGTCATGCATGACCTCGAGCGTTTCCTCGGGGCGATCGGCACCATCGCCCTCATTTCGCCGTTGCTCGGACTGCTCGGTACCGTGATCGGCATGGTCCGCATGTTCTTCGCGATCATGACCTCGGGTGCCGGCGATACCTCGGCGCTCGCGGGCGGCATCGGCGAGGCGCTGGTCTGCACCGCCGCAGGTCTCGTCGTCGCGGTGCCGGCGTACGTGCTGCACCGCTGGTTGCGCGGCCGCGTGGCGGACTACGGAGTGGCGATGGAGCGCGAGCTCGGTCGCCTCGACGAGGAACTGGATCCGCCGGCTGCGGGCTCGCCGCCGATCGCCGGCGCCCAGGACGCCGGCGCCGCCGCGATCGCCCGCCGGGCCTGACGTGCGCATTTCGGCCCGCCGCCAGGAAGACGAGTTCGAGATCAATGTCATCTCGCTGATCGACGTCATGCTGACCCTGCTCATGTTCTTCGTGCTCACCGCGACCTTCGAACAGCGCTCGATGATGCAGGTCACGTTGCCGAAGGCTTCGAACGATGCCGCGAGCACGGTCGAACGGTCGCTGATCATCGTGATCGACGCACAGGGTCGCTTCGCCGTGGACAACCGGGAGGTGCTCAAGCGCGACGTGGATTCGCTGAAATCGGCGTTGCTGACGGCCAGCGGCGGCGACCGCTCGCGTCCGGTGATGCTGCGCGCCGACGCACGCACGCCGCACCAGTCGGTAGTGGTGGCGATGGACGCGCTGGGTCAACTCGGATTCGCGCAGCTCAGCATCGCGACCACGCCGGAGCGCGATGTCCAGTAGTACAACTCCGCTGGCTGCGCCGCGGACACAGGACCCCTGGCCCGTCTATCGGCGCTTGCTGCGCTACGCGAGACCGTTCTGGCCGGTGCTGGCGCTGGCGTTCGTGGCGATGGTGCTGGAGGCTGCCGCCGCCGGTGCGTTCACGACGCTGATGGAGCCGGTGATCGACGAGACGTTCATCGAGAAGAATCGCGGCACCAGCCTGTGGCTGCCGGCGGCGATCCTGGTCATATTCCTGGTGCGCGGGGCGGCGACTTGGGTGACCGACACCGGCATGGCGCGCGTCGGGCGCGGCGTGGTCCGCCAGTTGCGCGAGGAGCTCATGGGCAAGTTTCTCGCGATGCCCAGCAGCTTCTTCGATCGCGAATCGCCGGCCAGGCTCGCGAGCCGCATCACCTTCCACACCGAGCAGGTAGCGCAGGCCACCTCCGAGTCGATCAAGGTCGCCGTCGTGGACTCGTTGACGATCCTGGTGCTGCTGGTCGTCATGCTGGACAAGAGCGTCAAGCTCACGCTCGCGATGCTGTTCATTGGCCCGCTCATCGCGGGCCTCATCACCGTTGTAGGTCGCCGCTACCGCCGAATCAACAGCAGCATCCAGGAGTCGGTGGCGGAAATGGCCCAGGTCGGCACGCAGGCACTGACCGCGCAGCAGGAAGTCAAGCTGTATGGCGCGCGCGATCAGGAAATCGCGCGATTCGCGAAGATCGCCGACGCCAACCGCAGGCTCAACATCAAGGTCGAGGCGACGCGTGCGCTGAGTTCCTCGCTGGTGCAGATGCTGGCGGCGCTGGCGCTTGCGATCATCCTGCTGATCGCCGGGCAGGAGGCGATCAAGGGCCGCCTGCAGGCCGGCGAGTTCGTCGCCTTCATGTTCGCGATGATGGCGCTGCTACCTTCGCTCAAGCGCATCACGAGTGTGCAGAGTCTTATCCAGAAGGGCGTCGCCGCAGCGACATCGCTGTTCGAGCTGCTGGATGCCGATGACGAGCGCGACACCGGCACCCGCACGCTGGGTCGCTCGCGAGGCCAGATCGAGTTCCGGTCCGCCAGCGCGCGCTACGGGGATGCGTCGGAAGACGCGCTGTCCGACGTCTCGTTCCATGCGGCGCCGGGCACCGTCACTGCCATCGTCGGTCGATCCGGCAGCGGCAAGTCCACGTTGATCCGACTGTTGCCGCGGTTCTACGAGCCGACCCGGGGCGAGGTGCTGCTGGATGGCGTCAGCCTGGACGAATACCGGCTCGCCGATCTCAGGCGCCAGATCGCGATGGTTGGCCAGGACGTGACCTTGCTGGACGACAGCGTGGCGCAGAACATCGCCTACGGTGCGGTCGGTATGCTCGACGAGGCACGCGTGCGCGCGGCAGCGATCTCCGCCAACGCCATGGAATTCATCGAGCGCATGCCCGACGGCATCCATTCTCGCATCGGCACCGATGGAGGAATGCTGTCGGGCGGTCAGCGCCAGCGACTCGCGATCGCGCGCGCGCTCTACAAGGATGCGCCCATCCTCATCCTGGACGAGGCCACGTCCGCCCTCGACAGCGAGTCCGAGCGTCTGGTGCAGGATGCGCTCGAACGGATCATGCACGATCGCACGACACTCGTGATCGCGCATCGGCTCAGTACCATCGAGCACGCCGACCAGGTGCTGGTGCTCGAGCAGGGCCGGATCGTGGAACAGGGCGTCCACGCGGAGCTGCTGGCGGGTGGTGGCGTTTATGCGCGCCTGCATGGCATGCAGTTTCGCGAAGCGGTGGAACCCGACCCCGCCGACAGCCAGCCAGGGACGGAATGAACGCGACGTGGCTCGCGCGCTGGCTCGACGGCGTGTGGTACCGCAACCGGCCTGTTCCCGCTTGGCTCGCTTTGCTCGAATCGCTCTATCGCGCGGGCCTGCACGCGCGGCGCATCGCCTTCCGCCGGCGCTGGTTCGAACAGGTCCGTCTGCCATTGCCGGTGGTGGTGGTTGGTAACGTGACCGCGGGTGGCACCGGCAAGACACCGCTGGTGATCTGGCTCGTGCGCGAGTTGCAGCAGCGCGGCTGGCGGCCGGGCGTGCTGTTGCGCGGCTACGGCGGCAGCGCGTCGCGCGCGCAGGCGGTCGCCGCTGACGCACGCGCGGACAGTGTCGGCGACGAAGCGTTGCTGGTGCGTCGCGCGACCGGTGCGCCCGTGGCGATCGGGCGCAGGCGCGCCGAAGCCGGCGCGATCCTGTCTGGCCGCGGCGACTGCGACGTGCTGTTGACTGACGACGGACTGCAGCACTGGGCGTTGGCGCGCGACCTCGAAATCGCGGTGGTGGATGGCGAACGCAGGCTGGGCAATTCACGCCTGCTTCCGGCCGGACCGCTGCGCGAGCCGCCCGAGCGTCTGCAGCGCGTTGATTTCATCGTCTGCAACGGCGATCCGCGGGCGGGCGAGATCCCGATGCGGGTGAAGGGAACCCATGCTTGGGCACTCACCGATCCGGGCCGCTCCCAACCCCTGGCAGCGTTTCGCGACCACAAGGTGCACGCCGTGGCGGGGCTCGGCAATCCACAGAGGTTTTTCGACATGCTCGCAGCTGAAGGACTTGAGGTCATCCAGCATCCGCTGGACGACCACCACCGATTCAGCGGCGCAGAGCTTCGCTTCGATGACGACCTGCCTGTCCTGACCACGGAGAAGGACGCGGTCAAGTGCGCGGACCTTGTCCTGCCGCGGGTCTGGGTCGTGCCCGCGGAGGCCCAGTTGCCGCAGTCTTTCGCCGACGAGGTGCATCGGCGACTCTGCGCGTTGCGGGGCGCGACGGGAGGATGTGCATGAGCGAAACGCGGCGTTTCGTGATCGGCATCCCGGCGCGGCGCGCGTCGACGCGGTTGCCGGACAAGCCACTGCGGCTGCTTGCCGGACGTCCCCTAGTCGTGCACGTCATCGAGCGCGCGCGGGCAGCCGGTGCGTACGAAGTGATCGTCGCGACCGACGACCTCGAGATCGCCGCGGTCGCGAACTCCGCCGGCGCGCAGGCGGTCATGACCGCGGTTTCGCACCCATCGGGAACCGACCGTCTGGCGGAGGTTGCGCGCGTGCTCGAGTGGCCCGACGACACGATCGTGGTCAACCTCCAGGGCGACGAGCCGCTTGCGCCTGCCTCCGGCATCCATGCGGTAGTCGCGGCGCTGGCGGGTTCGGCGGCGCCGATGGCGACGCTCGCGATCCGGATCGAGGACGCAGCGGACCTTTTCGCGGCAGGTGTGGTGAAGGTCGTCCGCACCGTGCGCGGGTCCGCGCTGATGTTCTCGCGCGCGCCGCTGCCATGGGCGCGCGACGCGTGGTCGGGAGATGCGCGGCCGCTGCCGACGATGCACGCATACCTCAGGCATATCGGCATCTATGCGTATCGGGCCGGCTTCCTCCGGACCTTCGCCGCGCTCGAGCCCACGCCGTTGGAGCAGATCGAGTCGCTCGAGCAGTTGCGCGTGCTCGAGAACGGATTCGAAATCGCGGTCGGCATCGCTCCCGACGCGTTCCCCGCAGGCGTGGATACGCTGGAGGACCTCGTCCGCGTGGAACGCGCGATCCGCGGCCGCAATGCCTGAGTCGCACCGCCGCGGCCGGATCCCGGGCGATGCGCTGCCCGCGGGGGCGCCGCCCGAGCCGGCCACGCCGTTCGATGGCCGTGATGTCGCGGGCCGGCTGCCCGCGGTCGCCGGCGTGTATCGCATGTTGGGTACCGACGCGAGCGTGCTCTATGTCGGCAAGGCGCGCGACCTGCGCAAGCGCGTCGGCAGCTATTTCGCGCGACCGCAGCTCGAGCCGCGCCTTGCCAGCATGGTTGCGCAGATCGCCGCGATCGAGGTCACCGCCACGCGCACCGAGAGCGAGGCGCTGCTGCTCGAGAACGAGCTGATCAAGTCGCTGAAACCGCGCTACAACGTGCTGCTGCGCGACGCGAAGAGCTACCCGTATGCTTTCATCTCCACTGGCGAGAGCTTTCCACGGATCGGATTCCATCGCGGGGCGAAGAACCTGCCGGGCCGGTACTTCGGGCCGTTTCCCAGCGCCACTGCGGTGCGCGAGAGCATCGATGCGATCCTGCGCACGTTTCGACTGCGGTCGTGCGAGGACAGCGTGTTCCGCAACCGGTCGCGGCCATGCCTGCAGCACCAGATCGGACGCTGCAGTGCGCCCTGCGTCGGTCTCATCGATCCGGAGGCGTACGCGCAGGACGTGCAACACGCGCAGATGTTTTACGAGGGCCGCAGCAACGAGCTGATAGACGAACTCGGTGCGGCGATGGACCGTGCCGCCGCTACGCTGGATTTCGAGCGCGCAGCGGGAATCCGCGACCAGATCCAGCGCCTCGGCAAGGTGCAGGCGCGACACCACGTCAACCATTCGGAACGCAACACGGACGTGCTCGGATGCGCGGTCCAGGACGGCCACGCCTGCGTGCACGTGCTGTTTTTCCGCAATGGCATCAGCCTCGGCAGTCGCAGCCATTTCCCGCGCACGCCACCGGGTTCTTCCGCAGCGTCCGTGCTCGAGGCGTTCGTGACCCAGTACTACCTCGATCATCCGCCGCCTGCGCTGCTGATCACGAGCGAGGCGATCGAGGAGGGCGGAATGATCGTGGCTGCGCTTTCGGTGCAAGCCGGTTACAAGGTCGAAATCCGCAGCCGTGTCCGCGGTGAGCGTGCCGGGTTGGCGCGCATGGCAGTGCGCAACGCAGAGCTGTCCCTCGCGATCGAGCTGGCCTCGAGGCAGACGCAGGCGGCTCGCTGGTCGGCGCTGCAGGAGCTGGCGGGCGTCGACACGTTGTCACGCGTGGAATGCTTCGATATCTCCCACACGATGGGCGAGGCGACGGTCGCTTCGTGCGTCGTGTTCGGGCCCGAAGGCGCCGAGCGCCAGGCGTACCGGCGATTCAACATCGCCGGCATCGTGGGTGGCGACGACTACGCGGCGATGCAACAGGCGCTGGAGCGCCGCTATCGACGCGTCGCAGATGGCGAGCTGCCCGCGCCCGACGTCCTGTTGATCGACGGCGGGGCAGGGCAGGTTGGGCGGGCGGTCGAAGTGCTGAAGTCGCTTGGCATCGACGCGGTCAGGATCGTCGGCGTGGCCAAGGGAGCCGAACGCAGGCCCGGAGAGGAAGGGATCGTGTTCGCCGACGGCAGCGCACGGCATCCAGGCAGCGGCCATGCCGGGCTGCTGATGATCCAGACTATCCGCGACGAGGCGCATCGGTTCGCGATCACGGGTCACCGTGCGCGGCGGGCCAGGAAGCGCGAGACCAGCTCGCTCGAGGAGATCCAGGGCGTCGGCAGCAAGCGTCGCGCCGCGTTGCTCAAGCACTTCGGCGGATGGTCAGGGCTGCAGGCCGCCGGTGTCGAGGAGTTGCTGACCGTCCGCGGCATCCATCGCGAATTGGCCGAGCGCATCTATGCAGTGCTGCACGATTGACGTGACAATGCCCCGGCTACCCACCCTCCGCCCGCCACCCGGGTGCGGACAAGGATCCGAGTGCAACTGACAGTCCCGAATGCGCTGACCCTGTTTCGCATCGTCATGGTGCCGATCATGGTCATTGCGTTCTACATGCCGTCGCGCTTTGCCAACCTGATCGCGGCAGTGTTGTTCACGATCGGCGCGCTCACCGATTGGCTCGACGGTTATATCGCGCGCCGCTGGCAGCAGTATTCGGCGTTTGGCGCCTTCCTCGACCCGGTGGCCGACAAGATCACCGTGTGTTTCGCGCTGTTCCTGATCGTCCAGGCAGACCACGAGCCGCTAATGGCGATCACGGCGGCGGTCATCGTCGGCCGCGAGATCACGATCTCCGCGTTGCGCGAGTGGATGGCGGAGATCGGGCAGCGCACGACCGTACGCGTCGCCGGCATCGGCAAGTTCAAGACCGTGCTGCAAATGGTCGCGATCATCATCCTGCTGCTGCAGCACCGGTTCGCGGGCCGACCCTTGTACGAATTCGGCAAGTACCTGCTGGTCGCCGCGGCGGTGATCACGCTCTGGTCGGGCTTCATCTACCTGCGCGCAGCGTGGCCGCTGATGCGTGCCGAAGGCGGAGCTGGACGCTCCCCGTCGCCTGCGTCGACCGAATCGGACTGATCCGGAAGACGAGGGCACGGGCTGCCGGGATTGCTTCCGGGTTGACAGCCATTGCGCGCCAGCTATCATGCGCGGCTCCCGCGGGAATAGCTCAGTTGGTAGAGCACTACCTTGCCAAGGTAGATGTCGCGAGTTCGAGTCTCGTTTCCCGCTCCAGTAGTTGCGAAGGTCTCCCGCTCTCTTTGAAGCATGCGCGCTTCGAAGCAGATTCCGGAATTCGCTCGACAAACCCCGGCACGCCGGGGTTTGTTGTTTGAGGCTCCCGGAAAGCCGGACGCGCGTGCGCGGTCCGACTGCACCAAGGAAAGTGGCGCGGGCCTGCCGGCTTCGTCACAATCCGCAAGCGCTACCTGGCCAGGTGGCAGAGTGGTCATGCAGCGGCCTGCAAAGCCGCCTACGCCGGTTCAATTCCGACCCTGGCCTCCAAATTCGCGAATCGTTCCGCAGGGACCGGTCCGCGCGCGGCAGCGCCCGGGTGGCGAAACTGGTAGACGCAAGGGACTTAAAATCCCTCGGCCTTGTGCCGTGCCGGTTCGAGTCCGGCCCCGGGTACCGCGATCGTATGCTGGCGCCGCGGCGATCATCCAGGCGGAGACCGCCCGGACCCCCGGCTGCTACGCTTTCCGCCGCATGTCCCTCCTGCATTCCTGCATCGAACGAGCGCGGATCCTGGCCGGACGTGACCCATCGGGTCTCGGTCCGCGCGGACGCGGTGTCGTCACCCTGCGACGCGGAAACTGCGACCAGCTTTTCTTCGCCTATGCCGGCGGCAGGGGCGGGCTCATGCTCGATCCCCGCCAGTTCTTCCAGCAGACGCGCCTGATCGAGCGCAACGTCGTATTTCTGCGCGACGACGGCTGCTCCTATTACCAGCGCGGGGTGCCGTCGCTGGAGTCGTTCGATACCCTGCTCGGATGGCACCATGAACTGCGCGACAGCATGCCGTACGTGCAGCGGCTCTTCTGCCTTGGCACCTCGATGGGTGCCTATGCCGCCATCTTGTTTGGGCACCTCCTCAAGGTGGAGCAGGTATGGGCGTTCGCTCCGCCGACGAGCCGCCTGCCGCAGGCCCTGGTGGACGAGCTTGACCTTCCGCCGGCGCGCGCTGACCTCGAATCGCTGCTCGCGCAGCCGAATGGCGTCACCCGGTTCCACGTCCACTTCAACGAAGGCTGCGCGCGCGACGCGAGGACCGCCGCCCGTCTGGCGCAGTTCGAGGGCGTCACGCTCCATCCGCAGCAGGGCGGAGACCATAACGTCGTGCATACTCTGATGGAGCGCGGACTGTTGCGCGAACTCCTGCCGGCATCGGGCAGCCGTTGATGACGCCGTCAGTATCGATCCCGGGCGCGTTGTGGTCGCGCGCTGAGCGGTCGCCAGACGCCGTCGCGCTGGTCTATGCATCTGATCGCCGTGACGACCAGAGGCTGACCGCATCGGCACTCTGCAGTCGCGCGATGCAATGCGCCGAGCAACTGTTGGCGCACGGCGTACGGCCGGGCGACGTCGTGCTGGTTGCGGTCGATCACGGCGTGGGCGAGATCGTGTTGTTCCTCGGCGCCCTGTTCGCGGGCGCCACGCCTTGCCTGTTTCCCGCGCTCGCTCCGAGGCTCGATCCGGGTGGATTCCTGCGACGCTTCGAGGGCGTGATGTCTCGCCTGCAGCCGCGCGTGGTCGTGAGCGATCGTGGATTCGCAGATCCGAAGGGCGTGCTGTGCATCGAAGCTGCATCGATCCGCATCGACGACGAGTCCCACCGCTTCTCGGCGCCTCCAGCCGCTCGATCCGGGACGGCCTTCCTGCAGCTCAGCAGCGGGTCGACCGGAAACCAGAAGGTGATTGCCGTCGCGCATGCGGCCGTCATCGGCAGGATTCCGGCGCGGCGCCAGGCGCTGGCCATCACGCCGGCTGACGTCGTCGTGGGATGGGCGCCGCTGTATCACGACCTTGGAATGATCGGAAACCTGCTGGCGCCGCTGCTCGAGGGCACGCCGACGGTGTTGATGTCGCCGCTCGAATGGCTGGCGAGGCCGGCGCTGCTCATGCGTGCGCTGCACCGGCATGCGGGAACGATCTGTTCGATGCCGAACTTCGCATTCAATCATTGCACGCGGCGCATCCTCGACGACGAGATGGACGGTGTCCGCCTGGACCGTTGGCGCGTACTCGTGAATGGTGCAGAACCCGTGCGCGCCGACAGCTTCGATGCATTCGCCCAAAGGTTCGCGCGCTGGGGCTTCCGCTCCCGGGCATTCGCGGCGGGCTACGGCCTCGCCGAGCACACGCTGACCGCGACCCTTACGCCATTGGGTGCTCCGCCCGGAGTCGACCGGATCGACCGCCACTGCCTGCAGGCGGAGCGGCGCGCGGTTCCGGCAACGGACTTGGCGCCGGCCGTGGAATTTGTCAGTAGCGGTGCCTGCCTCGAAGGCGTCGAGATCGAGATCCGCACTCCAGCCGGAACAGTCCTCGCTGAGCGGCGAGTGGGGGAGATCTTCATCCGCAGTCCCTTCGTGTTTACCGGGTACGTGAACGATCCGGCGCTGACCGCGGCGACACTCAGGGATGGATGGCTTGCCACCGGCGACCTGGGCTATCTCGCCTCCGGCGAACTGCATGTGTGCGGACGCCTCAAGGATCTCATCATCGTGGGCGGGTCGAACGTGCCCGCCGAGGACGTCGAAGCCGCCGTTCGGGGAATAGAAGGCGTGAAGGCGGGTCGCGTTGCTGCCTTCGGACTGGCGGACGTCGTGTCGGGCACCGAGAAGATCGTCCTGGTGGTGGAGTTGCCGGATCGGGAGGCCAACCGCGCCAGCGCAATCGAGCGCGAAC
>JBBRIE010000099.1:0-10040 GCA_038221545.1 Lysobacterales bacterium | reverse complement strand
TCGCGGCCGACGGCCGGCTGCGCAGCGCCAACGCGGCGGCGGCCTCGCAGCTGGCGCTCCCTCCCGCCGAACTGGTCGACCGCGATGCGACAGCCCTCGTGCGCGCGGCGCCGGCGCTGGCTTCCGTGTTCAACACGATCGACACGCATCTCGGCAGCGGCGCGCGCGAATGGCGTGATGAAGTGCGCGTCGTGCGCGGCGACCAGACGCAGGTGCTCGCGCTGCGTGGTGCCGCCCTGCCGATGGTCGGCGGTGCCGAAGGGGGGCACGTGGTCGTGTTCGACGACCTCACCGAGTGGAATCGCGCACAGCGTGAAGTCGCCTGGGCGGAGGTCGCGCGACGGCTCGCACACGAGATCAAGAACCCGCTGACACCGATCCGGCTCGCCTCCGAACGCCTCCGCCACAAGCTCGCCGGCGCACTTGACCCCGAGCGTGCGCAGGTGCTCGAGAAAACCACGCAAACGGTGATCGCCCAGGTCGACGCGCTGAAGGAACTCGTGGATGCGTTCGCCGACTATGCGCGCACGCCGCAACTGCGGCGCGATTCCGTCGATCTGAGTGCGCTGGCGGATGAGGTGCTCGAGCTGTACCAGCAGGCCGGACAGGTCGAGGCGGAGCGCGACTACGCGATTGGCCTGCCGTCGGTGCGAGGCGATCGCGGGCGCTTGCGGCAGTTGCTGCACAACCTCATCAAGACCGCGATCGAGGCCGACGCAGGGCACAAGCCGGCGCTGCTCGAAGTCGGCACACACCTGCGCGACGGCATGGTCGAACTCTCGGTCCGCGATCACGGCCCCGGATTGCCGGCCGCGTTCGATGCCGGCTGGTTCGAGCCCTACACGACAAGCAAGCCGAAGGGCACCGGTCTCGGGCTTGCGATCGTCAAGCGCATTGCCGAGGAGCACGGCGGCATCGTGCGTGCCGAAAACGCGGAAGGCGGCGGCGCGCGCTTCTCGCTCGCGTTGCCCATGGCATGACCGACGAAGCTTTCGCGGACGGGACATCCGGGCGGCGCCAGAGCGCGTGGTTGTTCCTGGCGCTCGCGTTCGTCATGGCCGCGGGCATCGGATTGCGCGAACCGTGGCCGGCCGACGAGCCCCGCTTCGCGCTCGCCGCGCATCAGATGATCGAGTCTGGCGATTGGTCGATCCCGCATCGCGGCCGCGAAATCTACGCCGAGAAGCCGCCGCTTTTCATGTGGTCGCAAGCCGTCGCGTACACCGTGGTCGGCAGCTGGCGGATCGCGTTCCTGCTGCCGTCGCTGTTCGCGGCGCTCGGCACGCTGGCACTCGTTTACGACCTTGCGCGCCGCGTGCATTCGCGCCGTGCTGCGCAACTCGCCGCAGGGTTGCTCGCGGCCACCGTGCATTTCGGCTGGGTGATGCGCGGTGCGCAGATCGATCCGCTGGTGACCTTCTGGATCGCGCTCTCGACCTGGGCATTCGCGCGCGACGCGCTGGTGACCCGGGATGCGCGGCTGCTTGCACTCGGCTGGGTCGCGGCAGGCCTCGGCATCATCACCAAGGGCGTTGGCGTGGTGGCATTGCTGATGCTGCTGCCGATTGCGTTCGCGCGCTGGCGCGGCTGGCATGGACTCGCGCCGCAGCGAGCGAGCCCATCACCGGCGCGCCGGTTTGCGCCGCTGGCGTTGTTGCTGGCATTTGCGGTGTGGCCGCTGCCGCTGATCGTGCAGAACGCCACGCAGCCGAGCGCCGAGATCACGGCATACCTCAACGAAATCCTGTTCCGGCAGACCGGCGAGCGGTACGCCAACGCCTGGCATCACCACCAACCGTTCTGGTACTACGCGCAGGTCATCGCGCTGAACTGGATGCCGTTCGCGCTGCTGCTGCCGTGGGCGGTGCCGGCGTGGTGGCGACGGCTGCAGCGGCACGATGCCCGCATCTTCGTGCCGCTTGCGTGGATCGCGCTGGTGCTGCTGTTTTTTTCGCTCAGCGCGGGCAAGCGCGAGGTCTACATCCTGCCGGCGTTGCCGATGGCGTGCTTCGCCCTGTCGCCCCTGCTCGCAGGCCTGTGGCGCCAGCGCGGTGTGCAGCGCGCACTGTTCGTCGCCGCCACCCTCATCGCGGCGCTGCTGGCACTGCTCGGTGTCGCGGCGTTGCTCGGGCATCCGCGCCTGGTCGATCGCCTCGCGGCGTACGGACCGGCGGCGCTGGCGTGGGTGCCGCTGGCCATCGGCGGCGTGGCACTGCTGGCCGCGGCCTGGTTGCGACCGCGGCGTGGTGCGTGGCTGTGGGCACTGACGATTGCGCTGGCCTGGATCGTCTACGGGTTCGGCGCGTACCCGCTGCTCGACCGTGCCCGCTCGGCGCGCGGCGTCATGCAGGATGCGGGCGCGGTCATCGGCGCGCAGGCCGAACTCGGTCTCGTGGCCTGGAAGGAACAGAACCTGCTGCAGGCGGATAGGCGCGTCAGCGAGTTCGGCTTCAAGCAGCCGGCTGCGACACAGCGCGCGGAAGCGCGCACATGGCAACTTGAGCAGCCGCAGCGACGCTGGCTGCTGATCGACGCCGAGGATCTCGGCGACTGCATCGATCCGGCACGCACGCGCGTCGTCGGCGTGGCCAACCGCCGCGAATGGCGGCTTTTCCGCGCCGATGCGTGGCGCGCGGGGTGCGCCGAACCCAACGCAGACACCGCTCATGGTTCGGCGGGATCACCACGAACGGTGTCGAGCGTTTCCCGCAGCGCCGGGTAGCTTCCGTCGTCGTGAGCCTGGCGAACAATTGGCAGATTCCGTTCGTGGTGAGCCTGTCGAACCATGGACGGAATTTCCGGAAAGCTTGCGTTCCCGGGAACGCAAGCAGTCAATCGGAGCCGTGGCGGACGCGATAACGCAACCGATGCCACCACTCGAGCCCGGGCTGGCGTTGTACCGCGGCGTCACGCTCGGCACGCGCGACGGCCCGCTTGCGCTCGGAGAATCGCGCGAGCAGCGCTCGGTGAGCGACGAAGCCCTGCGCCAGGTCGTAAGCGGCGAGTGCATCGGCGGAACGAGGGTCCACGCCCGTGGACCCGCGCAGGCCGAGTTCGATGGCCAGAGACGGACGCGCGTAGCCCTCGGCAACCTCGGTGTCGATGTCGGCGTCGGTTACGCTGCGCTCCGCACGCATGCGTCGCAGCGCTTCAATCCAGAGCGAACCGTGCGGGTGACGGGTCGACACCCAGGGTTGCGTGCGGATCTCGGTGAAGTGCAGCAGGCGCGTGCGCGCGGCGTCGTACCGGTCGAGATCGTTCCAGCCGCGCGGAATGGCCTCGCGCAGCGTGCCGGGCGGCAGTACCGGATCGAGCGTCATCAGGGCGTTGTAGTCGTAGTCGCAGCCAAGCGCTGCGACGATGCGCGCCACATCCCAGTCGAGCTTCGCACAATCGAGCAGCATCACTGCGGCATGGCGATTGCGGGCGTGCGCGGTCTGCGCGGGATCGCTGCGCGAACCGGTCTCGATCGCCACGTGCGCGCCGTCGAGCGGGGCGTCCCAAAGCTCCGCGATGTCGCGGAACACCAGCATGTCCGAGTCAAGGTAGATCGCCCGGCCGTGGCGACCGGCGAGCGCGGGAATCGCAAATCGCGCGAAGCTGAATTCGGTGTAGGGCGCGTGACGCTGATCCGCGACGGACGGCGCGTCGCCATTGTCGATCGCGTGGATCTCGACTTGCCGACGTGTTTGCCGGCGGATCGAATCGGCCAGCACGCGGAATGCAAGCCGCTGGCTGCGATCGGCGCCGCACCAGATGCGGATGGTTTCGTCGGCGGGATCGGGAGAGCCAGGGAGCATGGGCGCATAGCATGCCGGCCGTGGCGGGATCGCGCCAGCCACATGCGATGATTTCGCCGTGCCCTTGCCCATTGCCAGCGTCATCGTCAGCACCTACAACCAGCCCGCGTGGCTGGCGTTGTGCGTGGCCGGGCTTGCGCACCAGGATCGCCACGATTTCGAGCTGGTCGTGGTCGACGACGGTTCGCGCGACGAAACCCGGCAGCTGCTGGACTCGCTGCGCCCCGGGCTGCCGTTCCCGCTGCGGCACGTCTGGCAGGAGGACGACGGCTTCCGCAAATGTCGCGCGCTCAACCTCGGGATACTCGACGCGCGCAGCGATTACCTCGTCTTCACCGATGGCGATTGCGTTCCGCGGCGCGATTTCGTCTCCGCGCACCTGCGCCTGCGCGAGCCCGGCCGTTATCTCGGCGGCGGTTACTGCAAGTTGCCAAAGGCGGTCAGCGACCGCATCGATGGCGACGCCATCGCCGCGGGCCTGCACTGCGACCTTGGCTGGCTGGCGGCGCAGGGCCTGCCGCGCGGCCAGCGTTCGCTCAAGCTGTGGGCGCGTCCCGGCTTGCGGGAGTCGCTGCTCAACGTCGTCACGCCGACCCGGCCGCGCTGGAGTGGCAACAACGCTTCGGGCTGGCGCGATGACCTGGTGCGTGCCAATGGCTTCGACGAGCGCATGACCTATGGCGGCGAGGATCTCGAACTCGGCGAGCGCCTCGCCAACGCCGGCGTGCGTGGCAAGCAGGTGCGCTTCTCCGCGATCTGCGTGCATCTCGACCACCCGCGCGGCTACGTCGAGGCCGGCATGCGCGCGGCCAACGAACGCATTCGCGCGGCCACCCGCGCGACGCGGGCGACGCGCACCGCGCACGGCCTCGACTGGCACGCAGGCTCGCGCCCACCCCCCGGCTCTCCTTCTCCCCGCGTGCGCGGAGAAGGTGCCGCAGGCGGATGAGGGCGATGGTCACGAAGCACGCGCCTGATCCGGCGCTTCGCGCCACCCTCTCCCCGCCGACTCGGGGAGAAGGAACAGCGAGCCTCCACCTCGCCTCCACGCCACTGATCGCGCTGTCCTGCGCGGCGGCCGCGCGCGCGCATCCGGGGCGTTCCAGATTGCTGCTGCTCGGCGATTTCGAACATGCGGACCGCCTCGCGGCCCTGCTTCGGAGTTGGCGCGACAATCCATTCGAATCGATCGACTGCCTGCCCGGCCGTTTCGACGAACACGCGCGCGGCGCGCCGGATCGCGCGCGTGGGCTCGCGCAATTCTTCCGACGCGTTGCGGTCAAGCGCGCGCTCCGGCGCGAGACGCTCGCGCGCATCGCATCGCACGACGCCGAGCTGCTGCCGGGGCGCGTCTGGCTCGGCAACGACCGCAAGGTCGAGACGCAATTCGCCCTGCACCTGGCCGCCGGACGCGCCGGCGGCACGCCCGGCGAATACCTCGACGACGGCCTGTACACCTACCTCGGCGATGTGCGCCGGCGGCCGTTGACGCGATGGCTCGACGCGCTGGTGAAGCGCGCCACCTACGGTGCGTGGTGGCAACGCACGGCGCACGCCGGCACCACGAGCTGGATCGCGCATGCGTGGCTGGCGCTGCCGGCGCAGGCACCGAAGATCTACCCCACGCAGCGCGCGCGGCAGCTGCCGCGGGCATGGTTCACCGATCGAGGCTGGTTGCGGCTCGCGGCGCTCGCGGCGCGCGAGTTCAACGTCGATCGCCGCAGCTTGCGGGCCTGCACGCATGTATGGGTGCTACCGCATTCGAACCTGCTGCGCGCCGCTCCCGAGCTCCTCGCCGGGTTGCGTGGGCGACTGCGTTCGGCGCCCGCGCGCGGCGAACGCATCGCGCTCAAGTATCACCCGCGCGAGGTGGAGGCGGATCCGGGCGCGCTGCTGGCCGCGGGCGCGTCGATCACGTTGCCCGCGATCCTGCCGATGGAGCTGCTGCTGCCGATGCTGCCGCGCGGCGCCTTGATCGAAGGCGAGGCCTCGACCGCATTGCTCGCTGCGCGCTGGCTGCGCGCCGACCTCGACGTGCACACGTTTGGCGTTTCCAGGCATCCCTACGCCCGCGCTGCGGAGCGCCTTCTGCAGACCCTGCGCTAGCGGGACTTCGCACGCGGCTTGCGGTATCCGGGCCGGGGCTGCAACATGCGACGTTGTTTTTTCGCAACGGATCGGCATGGCGCAAGCGCACGTACTGGTGGTGGACGACGAGCCTGACATCCGCGAGCTCATCCGCGACATCCTGGTCGACGAAGGCTATGCGGTCGCGACCGCCGGGGATGCGCGCGAGGCCCGGGAGGCCCGCCGCGCCCAGCGTCCGGACCTCATCCTGCTCGACGTGTGGATGCCCGATACCGACGGCGTCAGCCTGCTGCGCGAGTGGTCGGAAGGCGGCGGCCTGCCGTGCCCGGTGGTGATGATGTCGGGCCACGCCAACATCGAGACCGCGGTCGAGGCGACCCGGCTCGGTGCCTACGATTTCATCGAAAAGCCGTTGTCGATGGCCAAGCTGCTGCTGATCCTTGGCCGCGCGCTCGAGTCTGCGCGCCTCAGGCGCGAGAATGAGGGACTGCGCGGGCAGCTGGCGGAGACTTCCGAGCCGCTCGGCGGCAGCGCGCTGATGACCAGTGTACGCGGGCAGCTCGAGCGCGTTTCCACCGTCGACGCGCCGCTGTTGCTGCTGGGCGAGCCGGGCACCGGCAAGCAGACGCTCGCGCGCTGGCTGCACATGCGCGGGCCACGATCCGCCGCGCCGTTCGTGGTCTGGTCGCTGGCGACGACGCCGGTCGACAAGCAGCACGCCGCGCTGTTCGGCGCACGCACCGAAGCCGGTGACCAGCCGGGCCTGCTCGACCGGGCCGAAGGCGGCAGCCTGTTCCTCAACGACATCGCGGAACTCAATGCGGAAGCGCAGCGCGACCTCGCGACAGCGATCGACCACGGCACCTTCGTGCGCAGCGGCGGCAGCGAGCCGTTGCCGCTGACCGCGCGCATCATCGCCGCGTCGTCGCGCGATCTCGGCAACGAGGTACGTGCGGGACGCCTGCGCGAGGACTTGTACTTCCAGTTGCACGGGCTGCCGATCGACGTGCCGAGCCTGCGCGCGCGCTCCGACGACGTGCCGGCGCTGCTCGCGCATTTCGCCGACTACTTCAGCAACCGCGATGGGCTGCCGTACCGTCGGTTCGCCACCGGTGCGCAGAACCGCCTGCGCCAGCACGCGTGGCCCGGCAACCTGCGCGAACTGCGCAACCTGGTGCAGCGCCTGCTGGTGCTCGGCGGCGGCGGCGACATCGAATTGGCCGAGGTGGAGCGCGCGCTGGGGCAGGCTGCGCAGACGCGCGTGCAGCCGGCGATGGGAGGGCCCGCATTCGCCATCGACTACACGCTGCCACTGCGGGAGGCGCGCGACGCGTTCGAACACGCCTACCTGACGCAGCTGCTGCGGCAGGCTGACAACAGCGTCGGCAAGCTCGCGACGCTGACCGGCATGGAACGCACGCACCTGTACCGCAAGCTCCGCGACCTCGGCATCGACCCCAAGGGCGAGCGCGGCTGAATCCATGCGTCGTCGCGCGGGTGCACTTCTGGTATCCCCTGTTGCCTCATGAAGTGCAACTCAAGCCCGTTGCGCGAGCGTTAAGTTTCGCCGCGCTGAATCACGGCTGGATCAGAGCGCCGACCCTGGGTTGATTGCCTGGCCGGCAGAAACCGGTTCGGGCCTCTGGAAAATTTTCGGAGCGCTTTCCTACCGGAGCCCCGTTGTGACCACCAATTTTCCTGCGAAGACCCTGCTTGCGAGCGTGATCGGGTTAAGTTTGTTTTTTGCCAAGGCGCTGACGCCGCGTCGGCGATGGACCGGGCTTCGGTCGACAAGATCGTCGCGGCTTGGCTCGAGCGCCCGCGACTTGGCGCGAACGAGATGATCGAGAAGTACGGCATGCCGCAAGAAGTCACCCCGCAACAGCTCATCTGGCGCGACGTGGGGAAATTCAAACGCATCACCGTATACAACCTCGAGACACCGCACGATTTTCCGATGCCGCACGTGGACTTTCTCGAGCACACCATCGCCTACGACGTGCCTCAAGACAAGGTCGGTGCGTTGATCGAGTTCGACGGCAGCAGCACCATCAATCGTACGGTCGGTGAGCTCTCGGCGCGTTGCGATCTTGAAGGGCACAACATCCTGACTTTGAACCTCGATCACGACATCGTCACCGGCAAGAAAAGCGTGGCGCAGGCGCGCAAGGCGTTCGGCGACATTGTCGGGCAAGACGTGAAAGGTGAACATCCGCCGTACGTCGAAGGTCTGGTTTTCGAGCCCGCCAAGGGCCGCAGCGCGGAGTTCTCGGACAAGCCTGTCATTCCGGGCTCTCCGGTGCGCGTGGAAGACCTGGCAGATGCGCCAAAGCCGGTTCCTGCCAGCGACAGGGCGGACGCGGAAGTTCTTGCCTCGATCCTTGCGGTCGACCTCAACGAGGTGCTCGCCGCCGGCGAGGCGCAGAAGAAACAGATGAGTCGCCCGGCGATGGATTACGCACGAATGCTGCATCAGGAGCACGGCCAGCACATGGTCGATACGCTCAAGCTTGGCCTGCAGATCGGCGTGACTCCCATCGATACGGCCGCGGTGGAGAAAATGAAGATCAAGGGCGCGGGTGAACTCGCCGGACTGGTGGTGCTCGACGGCGCGGCGTTCGAGCGCGCCTACATCACGGCCATGGTGAATGGACACACGGAAGTACTTGGAATGATCGATGGCAAGTTGTCGAAGTCGGCAAACAACGCCGTGTTGAAGCAGCACCTCGTCACCACTCGTGCCCACATCGCCACGCACTTGACGACAGCCGAGCAATTGCAGGGCGGCATGAAGCGCTGAAGTTCGGGGCCAGGGCACTTTTTTGCCGCTGCCGCGCTGCCGCTCTCGCGAGCTGATCCACAGGTGGCGCGTCTTCAGCACTGCTCAGCAGCGAACAAGATGCTGCAGCAGGTGACGGCGCCTTCCGCTTTTTGCAGCTCCGAGACATCGACGACCACGACGCGGAGGCCGGCGACTTCCAGGCGCTGGTGGGTACGCGGGAAGCAGGACGGCATCAGCAGCGTCTCGCCGATACGCAGCACGTTGGCGGCGTGCGGCTCGCCCGGGTCAATTTCGACCACGTCGTAAACATCGAACGCCGCGCGGTCGACCCACGCGGACTGCAGCAGCACGGTGCGTTCCGCCACCTGCGTTACTGCCGACTTCAGATGCAGGCAGTCGCGCGTTTGTACCGCATGAACTGTGTAACCGAAGGGTGCCAGCAGCGTGCGCAGCTGTGCGATGCCGGCATCGTTGCTGCGCTGCGAACGACCGACGAACACGTCACGGTCGATACGCAGCACGTCGCCCCCGTCGAGCATGCCCGGCGCATCGATGTGCAGCAACGGCCGGAAAGGAGACAGCGCGTCTGCCACGCGCGCGCCCTCGGCGCGGCGCGACGGCGCACCGGGGCGCGTCATCACCGCCACCTCGTCAACGACCACCGCCACATCCTCGACAAATACCGCGTCGGGGAAGTCCGGCTCCGCGGCAAGCGTGACGACGCGGCAGCCCAGGGATGCGAGCGCCGCCCGATAATCGTCGTGCTGGGCGCCGGCGCGCGCCACGTCGATCGGCGCGCGTTCGACGTGGGTCAACTGGCACGCGGCGAGCGTGGGGCTGACCTCGCGGGTGATGGCGATCATGGGCGTCGCTGTGGCAAGGGAGCGGCATTGTCGCGTGTTCGCCCTCCCTGCCGAACCACGGCCCGCAGAGGCTGCACGGGTGGGGAACGCCGCGACCGCTTCCTCGGGCGTATCCTTTCGCGGTGAACTCCGGGTTTCCGAAAACCGTCGCAAGGTTCCGCCAGGCCTATCGCGCGGACACGATTTCATCGCACTACCGCGGCCGCTGGCACCTCGCGTTCACCGCGAGTTTCAGCCTCGCGGTGATCGTGCTTGCCCTGGCCAGCATTGAGGGCATGCCCACGCCACGCGAGTGGTCCGCGGTGCCGCTCACATTCCTCTACGCCAACCTGGTCGAGTACTGGGGTCATCGAAAGGCCATGCACCGGCGCATTCCCGGTCTGGGACTGCTCTACCGGCGCCACGCGGGACAGCACCACCGGTTCTTCACCGATCGCGCGATGGCGCTGGAAAGCGAGCGCGACCTCAAGGCCGTGCTGTTCCCCCCGGTGCTGGTGAGCTTCTTTC
>JBBRIE010000098.1:0-10043 GCA_038221545.1 Lysobacterales bacterium | reverse complement strand
GAACTGGACGGTGACCGCGCCGCCGGACGGAATCAGCGTGGTCTGCACGTTTTCCTGCGGATGAGTGCCGCCTTCCTGCTGCACGCGGTCGAAGATTTCGCCGATCACATGGAAGCTCGAGACGAGGTTTGGTCCGCCGTTGCCGACGAACAGGCGCACGGTCTGGTTGGTTTTTGCAGTCAGCGCGTGCTCGCCGGTCAGCGAGCCCTCACGGCCATTGAACAGCACGTAGGTCGGGTTTTCGTCGATGCCCTTCTGCATGTCGAAGGCCTGGTAGCCCTTCTCGCGGTACTTGCCGACCGTGTAGAAGTCGCCCTGCATCACGTAGTATTCGCGATCCACTTTCGGCATGCCTTCGGGCGGTTCGACGAGGATCAGCCCGTACATGCCGTTGGCGACGTGCATGCCGACGGGCGCGGTCGCGCAGTGGTAGACGTACAGGCCGGCGTTGAGCGCCTTGAACGAGAACTGCGAGGAGTGCCCGGGCGCGGTGAAGCTCGAGGCGGCGCCGCCACCCGGACCCGTCACACCGTGCAGGTCGATGTTGTGCGGCATTTTCGAGTCGGGCATGTTGTTCAAATGAAATTCGACCGTGTCGCCCTGGCGCACGCGGATGAAACTGCCGGGCACTGTGCCGCCAAACGTCCAGAACGTGTAGGTCACGCCTTCGGAGATCGACATTTCCTTCTCGACCACGTCGAGATTGACGATGACTTTCGCGGGCGTGCTGCGGCCGGTGGCTGGGGGTACCATCGGCGGTGACGTCAACACCGCGTTGATCGGTTCGCCCTGGGGGGGGCCGAGGTCGCCCTTGGCTGAGCCGCCGGTATCCTTCACGACGACCTGCGGGACTGCGGGCTGCTGGTAATAGTCACGGCCGCAAGCGGCGAGGCCGAGTGCCGCGAGGACGACGGAGCCGGTGAGTACACGGCGGTAAGGGGAAAGTCTCATCTGTGAATCCCTTGGCTTTGAAGGCGGCCCGAAGCGGCGATTTCGGATGCCGGCAGTGTGCACGGCGACCCATCGGATGCACCTGACGTGGATCAAGCCCGCTGCAACCAGCCAGGATTCCGGATGCGCGGTTGATCGACGTCAAGGCGAGCCAGAGCGGTTTCGCACAGGCTTTGCGCATCCCGCAGGAGCCCGCAATGCGTCCTTGCCGCAACTTGTGCCTTGTCCTCGCGACCGCGATGGCGCCCGTCGCCGCGTTCGCCACCGCCGACCTGCCCCTCGGATTCGAGTGGAATGCCCGCCTTCGCCATGAAGCGGTGGATGACCAGGCCTTTGCGCCTGACGCCAACGCGACGACGTTGCGCCTGCGCGCCGGGCTGCGCGCGCAGTTCGGCTCCGGCATGAGCGCGCTCCTGGAGGGCGAAGCCATTGCCGCCGCGGGCCGTTACAACAGTGGCGCGAACGGTCGTGTACACCTTCCCGCGATCATCGATCCCGAGGGCGTTGAATTGAACCAGGCCTGGCTCGGCTGGAAGGGCGACAGCGCCGGCGCGATCATGGGCCGGCAACGCCTGCTGCTCGACAACCAGCGCTGGATTGGCAACAGCGGCTGGCGGCAGAACGAGCAGACCTTCGATGCGACGTACTTCGAATGGGAGGCGCGGCACTCGATCACTGCCCGATATGCCTGGATCGATCGGGTGCACCGCGTCAACGGCGACGACGCTCTTGAAGCGCGCGCGCGCGAGCGCGATCTCGACACGCACCTGTTCAACCTCGCGTGGCAGCGCGATGCGCAATTACTGGTGAGCTACGCCTATCTGCATGAGGATCGAGACGTCCCGTTTGCCTCCACCGCGACCTACGGTTTGCGCTGGACCGGCTCGCGACTGCGCGAGGGTGATGGCTGGGGATGGACTTTCGAAGCCGCGCGTCAGCGCGAACACGCGAACAACCCGCTGTCGTTCGCGCACGCGTACTGGCTGATCGAACCGACATTCGCGGCGCGCGGACTCACGTACCGCGCCGGCTGGGAACATATGGGTGGCGACGGCGCGCATTCGCTGCAGGCGCCGCTCGGCACCCTGCATGCCTTCAACGGCTGGGCCGACAGGTTTCTGGTCACCCCGGCCGGGGGCCTCGAGGATTACTGGCTCGGCGCCGGCGGCAAGTTCGGACGAGGCGCCCACGCGGGCAAGTTCAGCTGGAACCTCGCATGGCACGATTACCGCGCCGACACCGGGGGCGCCTACGGCAGCGAATGGAACGCGTCGCTGGGATTTCCGATCCGCGGATCGGTGACCGGACTCATCAAGTTCGCCAACTACCGCAGCCACGGCTTCGCGGCGGACGCGAGCAAGGTGTGGCTGCAGCTCGAATGGATCCCGTGATCCGCGGAAATTGCCTGATCCTGCTCGTGAGCACTCGCGCCTGCGACGCGCCGCAACCAGAGGTGATCCAGGTCAAGGCAGCGCACGCCCGAAGGTGGCCCAATGCAGGGGCGCGGCGAGGGCGCTGCAAACCGGTGTCCGCCCGTTGAACTTGCGCGTCCTTCGAATCAGCAGGAGCAGTCCGATGATTTCCGTACCCGTGGCACCGCCATCGATCGGCCCCGACTACCCTCGCTGGTCCGAAACCCTGCGCGATGGAAGCCACGTCGTCATCCGGCCCATCAACAAGCAGGACAAGGCGGCGGAGCGCGCGTTTATCGAGGCGCTGTCGCCGGGCGCACGCCGGATGCGGTTCCTCGGTGAAGTTCGTCACCCGAGCGAGCGCCTGATCGAGCAGTTCACCGATATCGACTACGTCCACGACGTTGCGTTCGTCGCCGTCACCGCGGAGGATTCACGCGAGAAGTTCATCGGGGTGAGTCGCTACAGCACCGACGAGTCCGGTTTCAACTGCGAATGCGCGGTGACCGTCAGCGACGAATGGCAACAGCAGGGCCTGGGGACCCTGCTGATGCAGCATCTCATCGAGGTAGCGCGCACCCAGGGTGTCCGCAGGATGACCTCGATGGATTCGGTGGAGAATGCCCAGATGCAGGACCTCGCGAAATTCCTGGGCTTCGTTACTCGCGCGGACCCCGACAATGTCCGCCAGGTACTGCACGAACTCGAACTCTAACCGCGCTTTTCAGCCATCGCTCGTCTCTCGGGAGCGCGGGAGATCCGCGCCGCCACGCCTGCTCAATGGGCTCGGCGCCGGCAACATGCGCGGCGTGCGTGCAGCGGTTACAGGGCAGTGCCGAACAGTTTGCCCACCATCCCCGTGAGCCCCATCGCAGCGGCTCCCCAGAAACCGACCCGGAGGGCCCCTTTGGCAATGGAGGCACCACCAGCGTACGCGGCGATCCCCCCGAAGATCACCAGGGTGATGATGGCGCTCGCAGCCGAAAGCTCGACAAGCCATGCCGCAGGTGCGAACAGCGCTGTCGCGATGGGCACGATGGCCCCTACCACGAAGGAAAGGGCCGAGGCGACGGCCGCCTGGAACGGCCGTGCGCGGAAACTCTCGGTGATTCCCAGTTCATCGCGGGCGTGAGTTCCCAACGCGTCGAACACCATCATCTTCTCGGCAACCTGCCTCGCCAACGGACGATCGAGACCACGGCTCACGTAAATCGAGGTCAGCTCGGCCAGCTCGCGCTCCGGCTGAAGCGCGAGCTCCTGCCTTTCGCGCTCGATGTCCGCATGCTCGGTATCGGCCTGCGACTTGACGGATACGTACTCACCTGCGGCCATCGACATGGCGCCAGCGACGAGACCCGCGACGCCAGTCAGCAGGACGCTGGCCTGGGTCGCGCCCGCGGCTGCCACGCCGACGACAAGGCTTGCGACCGAGATGGTGCCGTCGTTCGCCCCGAGCACTGCTGCCCTGAGCCAGCCGATCCTCGCTGACTTGTGCGATTCCCTATGAGAGTGCGGCATGCGCGGCCCCGCGATCAGCTTGCCATCTCCAGTTGCGGATCTCGGGCAGGTCAATGCCGTGCCCGGCGATGTACTGCCTGTGCTCCGCGAGCTTGTCGAACAGGATCAGCTTGACCCTCGCCGCATGCGGGCCAGGCGGGATGCGGTCGATGACGTCTGCAACCAGGTGAAAGCGGTCGAGGTCGTTGAGCACGACCCTGTCGAATGGTGTGGTCGTCGTGCCTTCCTTCTTGTTGCCGCGCACGCGCAGGTTGCGGTCCTGCGGCGGTGGGCCAGGCGGTGAATGAGTACCGGATAACCGGAATGGGCAATGTGCGGGTGCGCCTCGCTGCAGGTCTGTTCGAGATACGCGTTGGCCACCAACGCGGGACCGCAGTGACGGGGATGGGTGATGTTGATCACGTTCAGATCAGGCTCCTTGATCACGCGGTTCAAGTGCACGGTGATGAAATTCAGGCCGGCCGTCGTCCCCCAATGATCCACGAGCCGGTCGTGGAGATGGATCTTTCCCGTCGACAGGCAACGCGCGGCGCGCCAACAGGCGTCCAATTATTGCAGCAACTCCGGTGCGCGCGGACGGGCATGTGAGTTCATGGTTCGAGTGCCTTCGCTTGTGTGCCTGCGGCCTGGTAATGCCAGACCGATCTCGCGATCATCAATTGTTCGTCCGTGCGAATGACGCGGACCTGCACGCGGCTGCGGTCCGCTGAAATCACACCGGCATGTGCAGCGTTGCGCGCCTGGTCCAGTTCGATGCCGAGGAAGTCGAGCCCTGCGCAAATACGCGCGCGTACCTCCGCCGCGTTCTCGCCGATGCCACCGGCAAAGACCAGCGTGTCCAATCCGCCGAGGGCCGCTGCGTACGCACCCAGATACTTTTTTGCCTGGTAGCAGAACATCGCCACTGCTTCCGCGGCGCGAACGTCGCTTGACTCCAGCGAAAGCAGGTCGCGCATGTCGGAACTGGTCCCGGACACGCCCAGGAGCCCGGATTCGCGGTTGGCCATGTATGCGAACCCGGCGGCGGTCATTTGCCCACTGCTGGCCAGGTGCGCGAATAGCCCCGGATCGAGATCGCCCGATCGCGTGCCCATCATCAAACCGGACGAGGGCGTCAGTGACATGGTGGTGTCCACGCTGCACCCGTCACGCACGGCAGCCATGCTCGCGCCGTTGCCCAGATGAGCCAGGACCACGCGGCCGTTCGCGGCCTGCTCGCCACCGACACATGTGAGCTCCTGCATGAGGTACGCGTAGGACAGTCCGTGAAAGCCGTATCGCCGGATGCCCTCGGCTTCGAACTTGCGCGGAATCGCAAGCTGCCGCGCCACGCGCGGCAGCCTTGCGTGGAAGGCGGTGTCGAAACAGGCGATCTGGGGCACGCTCGGCATTTCCGCGGCGACAGCGTCGATCAACGCGATCGATGGGGGAAGATGATCCGGGTAGAGATGGCCGATACGGCGAAGCTCCGCAAGCATTTCAGCGTCTATGCGTTGCGGTTCGCGATAGCTCGGCCCGCCGAAAACCACCCGATGCCCGACTGCCGCGATGGCGACCGCCCACCTGCCGGCGGCCAGATGCGTGAACAGATGCTTCAAGCCCGCAGCGTGGTCGGCCGCCTCGATCGCGACTGTCGACTGCAACCCGGATTCCTGCGTCAGCGACATGCCGGGTTGCGGCGAACCGATGCGATCGATCGAACCGGAAAGGAGCCGAACAGGCGGCACACTGCCGTCGAAGAGCGCGAACTTCAAACTGGAAGAACCCGCGTTGAGGACCAGCACGGAAACTCCCGGGGCTGCGGAGGGATCTCCACCCGGGACGGGTGACTGGCGTCGGCTGTGCGCTGGCGAGCTCATTGATCGAAGTAGACCATCGTCCGCGTGACCATTTTGCTCAACTCGCGCAGCCAGAGCACCGAACTCGCCACCGCCGCACAGACCAGCCAGTCGATGAGGCTCAGCGGTACCGTGGAGAAGGCGTCCTGCAGGAACGGCACCTGCAGCAGCATCACATGCAGCCCGAGCGACAGGCCCACGGCCGACCACAACCACTTGTTGCGAAAGAGTCCGACGAACGCGCTCTGTTCATCGGAGCGGGCATTGAATACGTTGAATAGCTGGAACAGCACCAGCGTGGTGAACGCCATCGTGCGCGCATGATGCAAGTCTCCCGATCCCTCGATCAGTCCTCCGGGCAATGAGGCGTCGAGTACCAGCAGCGTGCCCGCTGCCATGATGCCGCCGACGAAAAAGATGCCCGCCCACATGCTGCGGGTGATTACTCCCTCGCCCCGTGCACGCGGCGGGCGGAGCATGAGGCCGGCAGCAGAGGGTTCCACGCCCAGCGCGAGCCCGGGGGCACCGTCCGTCACGAGGTTGATCCAGAGAATCTGCGTGGCGAGCAACGGCAGCGCCAGTGATGATCCGTCGCCTTGCAGGCCGAGCATCTCGGCAAACAACACTCCGAAGAACATCGTCATCACTTCACCGATGTTCGACGAAAGGAGGAAGCGCAGGAACTTGCGGATGTTGGAAAAGACCGAACGCCCTTCCTCGACGGCGGCGACGATGGTGGCGAAGTTGTCGTCCGTCAGGACGATGTCGGCAGCTTCCTTCGACACGTCGGTGCCGGTGATGCCCATCGCAATGCCGATGTCCGCGGCTTTGAGGGCTGGGGCGTCGTTCACGCCATCGCCCGTCATCGCGACGGTGGAGCCGCTGGTCTGCAGCGCCCTGACGATGCGGAGCTTGTGCGCCGGGTTCACCCGTGCGAACACCGAGATGTCGCGGACACTTTGAATCAGCACGGTGTCCGACCACGCATCAATCTGCTGGCCTGTGGTTGCAACGCCCTCGGCGGCGATGCCCAGCTCGCCGGCGATGACCGCGGCCGTCCTGGGATGGTCGCCAGTGATCATGATCGACCGGATGCCCGCTTCCCGGGCGCGCGCTACCGCCACTTTCGCCTCCTCACGCGGCGGGTCCAGCATTCCGATCAGGCCAAGAAAGACGAGTTCGCCCTCCAGTCCCTCTTCGAACCTGCCGGCCCTGTTGGCGTCGGCGGGCAGTTCCCGGGTGGCGACACCGAGCGTACGCAGCGCAGCGCCGGCGAGATCATCGTTGATCTGCAGAATCTCCGCGCGGCGGACATCGTTCAGCGCTCGCGGCTCCAGTCCCACGCGCTCGAACGAACAGCGCCCGAGCAGCACGTCCGGCGCCCCTTTGGTAAAGGCGAACAGACTGCCCGGCCGCTGGGCGTCGGAATGAATGGTCGTCATCAACTTGCGTTCGGAAGAAAACGGGATCTCTCCCACTCTTTCGAATCGTGCGAGGAGCGCGACACCGTCGAGCCCCGCCTTTCGAGCGGCGACAATCAAGGCGCCTTCGGTCGGGTCGCCCTGGACGGTCCAGAGTCCTTCTAGCTGCTGCACCGACGAGTTGTTGACGCACTCTGCAGCCATCAGAGCGACCTGCACTTCCGCCTGCAGGCTACCCTCGGGCACCGTGCCGCCTGCAGCGGTCAGCTCTCCCTCGGGCGAATAACCGGTACCGGCGAGGTTGACTCGCCCGCTCGCGGTGACGATGGCGCGAACCGTCATTTCGTTCCTGGTGAGCGTGCCCGTCTTGTCCGACGCAATGACATCGGCCGAACCCAGCGTTTCGACGGCCACGAGATGGCGCACGATCGCGTGCCGCTTCGCCATTCGCTTCACGCCCAGGGCCAGGACGACCGTGACCACCGCCGGCAATCCTTCCGGGACCGCCGCGACAGCGAGCGCTACACCCACGATCAGCACCTCGACGAACCCCGAGAGGCCGCGTACATCCTGAACGACGAGGATCGTTCCGATCATCGCCACCGCGATCAAGAGCACCACAACGCCGAGCACCTTGCCGATGCGGTCCAATTGCTCCTGCAGGGGGGTCGTTTCGTGCGGAGACGCCTTCAACATCCCCGCGATGCGCCCCATCTCGCTGTGCATTCCGGTCGCCGTGACGATGGCCCTGCCCCGGCCATACGTGACGGCCGTGCCACTGAAGACCATGTTGCGGCAGTCGCCGAGCACGCCAACTCCCGTCACGGGATCGATTATTTTCGACACCGGCAGACTCTCACCGGTGAGCGCGGCTTCGGAGATCTGCAGGCTGACGGATTCGATCAGGCGCGCATCAGCGGGAATGGTGTCGCCTTCCTCGATGAGGATGATGTCTCCGCAGACGAGCTCCGCGGCGGGAAGGTTCTGTCGCACACCGTCCCGCACGACCGCGCTGGCGTCCGCGGACATGGAGCGCAGCGCGGCGATCGCAGCTTCCGCGCGCGACTCGTAGAGGAAGCCCATGATCGCGTTCAGCAGCACCACGGCGAAGATCGCCATCGCTTCGTAGGGCAGCGAGGAGCTTTGTTCGAAGCTCCAGATCGTGGCTGATATCGCCGTCGCGACGAGCAACAGGATTACGAGCACGCTCCGAAACTGTGCGAGGAACTTGATCCACCACGGAGGCGGCTCGTCGGCCGTGAGTTCATTGCGACCATCGCGCTCGAGGCGCGAGCGCGCCTCGACTCCAGTCAGGCCACTACCCGGGTCGGACCCGAGCGCGTTGGCCACGGACTCGAAGGACTGCTGGCCAATTGCCCCCGACGAGCTGGTGGTCTGTTGAACAAGCATGCTTTTCGCTATTCCATTGACTGCGGGGCTGGCGATGCTCGGACGAATCCAGGCCAACTCATTCGTGCCGTTGCAACGGGTCGGGAGGGTGCAGTCTATGTTTCATCTGCATCTTCCGGATAAAGCAGCGCGCAGCGCTTGATCCTGATCAAACCCGGTCCGCATTTCGCTCGATTGATGTTCCCCGGGGCTGCCCGGAGCGCGGCAAGGCTCATCCAATGCGACTCAACGCGCAGCGCGCTTCATGAGCGGTTGCTGCAGAGCCGATGCGCCGAGTGCTTCGAGGCGCACCCTGTCGAGCAGTTCAACCTGCCGCCGATCCACGCGTATCAGGCCGCCTGCCTGGAAGTGCTTGAGAACGCGGCTGACGGTCTCGGGCGCCAGGCGCAGGTGGTTTGCGATGTCGATGCGCGCCATGGTCAGTTCGAATCGATCCGGTGAAGAGCCGCGCGCTGCCAGGCGACGAGACAGTCCGATCAGGAACGCCGCGAGGCGCTCGTCAGCCGACCAGTCGCCGGCAAGCAATGCTGCACGTCCGATGTCGCGGCTGAGCAGTCGGAAAAGTATCTTCTGCAGCCGCGGAAGCCGCGCTGCCAGCATCGAGAGCCTGGTGAACGAGAACTGGCTCAACACCACCGTGTCAAGCGCAACGGCATTGCTCCGGTGCCAGTCCTCGTCTATCGCGTCGAGGCCCATGACCTCGCCCGCCAGGTGGAAGTCCAGGACCTGTTCGCGTCCTTCCTGATCGACGGAGTAGGTCTTCACCGTGCCCGCGCGCACGGTGTAGATCGACTCGAACGGATCCCCGGCGCGAAAAATGTGATCGCCGGCGTGGAATGGACCCACGCGTGCTTCCAGCACGTGAAGGTCCAACATTCCGCAGTCTTCCATGCCCTGGGCGATGCAGACTCCCGCCAACGAGCAGGTTGCGCAGCAGAGTTGGGGGTTCGTGGCGTCAGTCGGCGTGCGCCTGAGCAGGGCGGGAGCCGCAACCATTGCGAGGTGGGGGGCCGAGCTGCGCGGTGACACGCCAGCGGCGGGATGAAACGGATTGGCTCGGGCTTTCAGACAGGACACTTCCTGATGCTACGCCCCACCGCTGCTGCGTGGGGTGACCCGCGGATGACAGGGCAGGATGCCTCGCCGCGGTTCAGCCTGGGCGATGAAGCCAAGGCTCGAAACCGCGGCGCCCGAGGCCCGACACGACTCCATGATGCTGATCTGTCAATGTATTTCTCGTTTGCGGTAACGCAGCATCCGAATCGAACCCTTGGCGCGGAGAGTCGAGGTCGTTCAGACGCGCGCAGTCATCCCGAGGCGCAGGGTGCGAAGACGTGGGCCGTCGACGCTTGCAGCTTCGGCACGCCGCGAGACAGATCGTGCGTCGCACCACGGCGGAGCCGGCAATCGCGCGCAGTCAGCCAGCGTCCGAAAGCCGCGAACATCGTTCGCCACGGCGGTAGCGTCGACGCTCTTACCGCATCGCCACCGGC
>JBBRIE010000097.1:0-10059 GCA_038221545.1 Lysobacterales bacterium | reverse complement strand
GCGCCCGCCCGTTCCGCCCTTGCCCGATCAATGGCACCCCGGCTGTCGCCAGCGGGTTACCGCGACCCCTCCGTTCGTCCACACCCCTGGAGTTCCCGACATGAAATCCCCAGTCCGAGTTGCCGTTACCGGTGCCGCTGGCCAGATCGGTTACGCGCTCTTGTTCCGCATCGCCGCGGGCGAAATGCTCGGCTCCGACCAGCCGGTGATCCTGCAGATGCTCGAGCTGCCGATCGACAAGGCGCAGGCCGCGCTACGCGGCGTGATGATGGAGCTCGAGGATTGCGCGTTCCCGCTGCTCGTCGGCATGGTGGGCACCGATGATCCGCTGGTCGCGTTCAAGGATGCCGACGTCGCGCTGCTGGTCGGAGCCCGTCCGCGCGGACCGGGCATGGAGCGCAAGGACCTGCTGCTGGAGAACGCCAAGATTTTCACCGCGCAAGGTGCCGCGCTCGACAAAGTCGCATCGCGCGAAGTCAAGGTGCTGGTGGTCGGCAACCCGGCCAACACCAATGCCTACATTGCGATGAAATCGGCGCCCAGCCTTCCCGCGAAGAACTTCACCGCGATGCTCAGGCTCGACCACAATCGCGCGCTCTCCCAGCTTGCGACGAAAACCGGCAAGCCGGTCGGCGAGATCGAGGGCTTGATCGTATGGGGGAACCACAGTCCGACCATGTATCCGGACTACCGCTTCGCGAAGATCGGCGGCAAGCCGCTCGCGCCGATGATCGACGATGCAGCGTGGAACGCGGACGCATTCATCCCCCAGGTCGGCAAGCGTGGCGCCGCCATCATCGAAGCACGTGGATTGTCGTCCGCGGCATCCGCGGCCAACGCCGCGATTGACCACGTGCGCGACTGGATCCGCGGCAGCAATGGCAAGTGGGTGACCATGGGCGTGCCCTCCGACGGCAGCTACGGCATCCCCGAGGGCGTGATCTACGGCGTGCCCGTGACCACGGCCGACGGCGAATGGACGCTGGTACGCGACCTCGAGATCGACGGGTTCTCGCGCGAGCGGATGGACAAGACGCTGGCGGAACTCGAAGAAGAGCGCGCGGGTGTCGCGCACCTGTTGACCTGATGCGCTGCCACGCCGAAAGGCGCGCGTCGAAGGCGGCAAGCCGGTGAGCGCCCTCCTGACCGCTGGCACCCTGTTCCGCGCGGCCGTCGCGGACGAATCGCCGCTGCAGGTCGTGGGCACGATCACGGCCTTTGCCGCGCGCATGGCCGAGCGTTCGGGCTTCCGGGCGATCTACCTGTCCGGCGGCGGCGTTGCGGCGAACTCATTGGGCATGCCCGACCTCGGCATCAGTTCGCTCGAGGACGCGCTCACCGACATCCGACGCATCACCGATGTGTGCACGTTGCCACTGCTGGTCGACGCCGACACGGGCTGGGGCGGTGCGTTCAACATCGCGCGCACCGTGCGATCGCTCGGCAAGGCGGGTGCGGCCGCGATGCACATCGAGGACCAGGTTGCGGCCAAGCGCTGCGGGCACCGACCGGGCAAGGCGATCGTGCCGCAGGACGAGATGGTGGACCGGGTCAAGGCCGCGGTGGATGCGCGCGTGGACGACTCGTTCGTGATCATGGCGCGCACCGACGCGATCGCCGTGGAAGGCATCGATGCCGCCATTGCCCGCGCCGTCGCGTGCGTGGAGGCGGGCGCGGACATGGTCTTCCCCGAAGCGATCTACACGCTGTCGCAGTACCGGCAATTCAAGGACGCGGTGAAAGTCCCGATCCTCGCCAACATCACCGAGTTCGGCGAGACGCCGCTGTTCACTACTGACGAACTGCGTTCGGCCGGCGTCGACATCGTGCTCTATTGCTGCGGCGCCTACCGTGCGATGAACAGGGCTGCGCAGTTGTTCTATGAGACGGTGCGCCGCGAGGGTACGCAGAAGAGCATGGTGCCGCAGATGCAGACGCGCGCCGAACTGTATGACTTCCTCGACTACCACAGCTACGAGCGCAAGCTCGACTTGCTGTTCGCCAAAGACGAATGAACTTCGGGCACTGAAGGATTGACGACATGAGCGAGAACGCCGGCACGTTGCCGAAGCCGAAGAAGTCGGTTGCATTGAGCGGCACTCCCGCCGGCAACACCGCGCTTTGCACCGTGGGCCGGACCGGCAACGACCTGCACTACCGCGGCTACGACATCGCCGACCTCGCCAACGAGTCGACGTTCGAGGAAGTCGCGTACCTGCTGGTGCATGGCGGGTTGCCGACCACGGCGCAGCTGTCGGCTTACAAGACCAGGCTCCGGCGCCTGCGTGGACTGCCCGCGCTGGTGCAGGACGCGCTGGAGCTGCTGCCTGCGAACGCGCATCCGATGGATGTCATGCGCACCGGCTGCTCAATGCTTGGAGCAGTACTGCCAGAGCGCGAAGGGCATCCCGTCGCGGAGGCGCGCGACATCTCCGACCGGCTGATCGCGAGCTTCGGTTCGATGTTGCTGTACTGGTGGCACTTCACGCGCAGCGGCCGGCGCATCGACGTCGAGTCACCGGACGACTCGGTCGCCGCCCACTTCCTGCACCTGCTGCATGGCGAGCCGGCCAGCGAAATGCACGTGCGCGCACTGGACCGCTCTCTCATCCTGTATGCGGAGCACGAATTCAACGCGAGTACGTTCGCGGCGCGCGTCGTCGCGGGTACCGGCGCCGACATGTTTTCCGCGGTGACCGCGGCGATCGGCGCGCTGCGCGGTCCCAAGCACGGCGGCGCGAACGAGGTCGCGATGGACATCATCGGGCGCTACGGCAACGCCGATGCCGCCGAGGCGGATATCCGCGCGCGCCTCGAGCGCAAGGAAATCGTGATCGGTTTTGGTCACCCCGTCTACACGATTGGCGATCCGCGCAATCCCATCATCAAGGAAATCTCGCGCGAACTCACGCACGCGGGCGGCAATCCAATGCTGTTCGAGGTGTCCGAACGGATCGAGACGCTGATGTGGGATTCGAAACGAATGTTCCCGAACCTGGACTGGTACTCGGCATCGAGCTATCACATGCTCGGCGTACCCACCGCGCTGTTCACGCCGCTGTTCGTCATCTCGCGCACGACGGGCTGGTGCGCGCACGTCATCGAGCAGCGCGAAGACGGCAAGATCATCCGCCCCAGCGCGAACTACACGGGGCCGGAGGAGCGTGCCTACACTCCCATCGAAGCGCGGTCTTGAGCGTGGAAAAACTGAAAGGCCGTTTCGTCTGCGCGAAATGCGGACATCGCGAAGGCGAGGTCGCCGGGTCGTTCTCGTCGGCGTCGGCAATGGCTGCCGTCTTTGACGTCAATCGGGCGGCGTTCACCACGCTCATGTGCCTGAAATGCAGTTACACCGAGTTGTACGGGTTGCCGCCCAAGCGATTGCACGAAGCCTTTGACACGTTGGATCGCCTTCGCGGGTAAATCAGGGCGCGTTATTTGCTCCGGGCACGCCAGCTACTGGCAGCTGCTGGATCGCCAGAATCGTCTGGTCGTCTCGCCCGATCGGCCGCCCCTGGTGCGCGATCATCGCGTCTCGCAATGCCTGCATGATTGCCACGGCACTCGGCGGCGCGTTCGCGATGATCGCGGCAACCCGTTCGATGCCAAACGCATCGCCTTGCGTGTCGGTCGCCTCGACCAGTCCGTCGGTATAGGCGACGATTACGTCGCCCGTCACCAGTTCGATCGATTCATTTGCGTAGGAATGTTCGCGCAGCACGCCGAGCGGAATGTCGCCGCGCTCCCCGATGCGGCTCACGGTTGCCCCGCGTCGGCGAAAGGCGGGCGGATGCCCGGCCGACACGAATGTCAGCAGCTGCCGGTCGGGTTCGCAAAGCGCGCTGAACGCGGTCAGGAAATGCCGTCGTGGTCGGCGCGAGAAGAAATAGCGGTTCGCGTAAGTCAGTGCGCCCGCGGGGCCGCCCGGGGGTTCGTCACCGCGGTAGGTGCGCAGGATTGCATCGAACTGCACGGCTTCCATCGCGGCGGCGGGCCCGTGGCCCGAAACATCGGCAACCATCAGCCCCCACGCGTCCCGAAGCGACTCGGCGTCTGAATGCACGAGATGCGTGAGCGACATGAGGTCGTAGTAGTCGCCGGCGGCGACGTCCGCGGGCTGGTAGTGCACTGCGAATTCGACGCCGCGTATGCGAGGATTGTCCGGCAGCAGGAGGCGCTGCACGTCGGCCAGGCTTTCGATCGATTCGCTCTCGCGCATGCGGCGAGATTAGCTCAGCCGCGGCGGTTCAACCGGTCGCCGGGCAGCTGTCGCGAGTGCTTCGCGGAATGGCTGGCGCAGCAGCTTCCGTTCCGGGTGTCATTTCGCCAGCCGAAGGAACGAATGTCCTCCGATCTTCGCCACTTCGTGTCCGTTGCTCCATGCGGGACGCACGAGATTGAATGCGTAGAAATGATCGGCGCCGGGAACCACCAGGGAGCGTTCGCGCAGCGGGCGTTGCCAGTCTTCGCGCGTGTCCGAGGCGACCTTCCATGCTCGATTCCAGGCCACCTGGTTCCTGATGCGGAAGTTGGGAGATGTGTACGCCGGCGCAAACTGCTTGCGTTGCGTCACCACGGCGCAAACGTCGCTGCCCCAGCTGCCACGTTCGACGCGGCGCAACACGACTTCCGCGACGGCCTGCTGCCCACGCAGTGGCTGGTCCCTCGATTCGAGGTAGACGGTGGTGGCAAGGCACACCTGGTCGGCATGCGGTTGCGGCAATACCGATCCGAGCCAGAGCAACAGGGACAGTTTCAATGCGGTGTTCCGATTGACCGGCGTCGTCCGCAGCCTTCGCAAGGGTCGTGCCGCAAGGGCACGGCATCCCCTGTGAGGAGCGCGAATCGTCGATCGTGGGTTGTAAATGCACCGCGCCGGTTCGGTCGCGGCAATGCCTGCACGGGAAATCGTCGCGACACCTGTCTTTCGACGACACTGCTGAACCGATCCGGTTCAATTGACTCCGCGGCGCGTGTGGACAGCGTCCAGCGGAACCCGGCGCGCCCCCTTCCGGGCGTTCGTCGAGCGGCGCGCACCATAACAGGGTCGGGATAGAGCGATTGTTCGAACCTGAACGCGAATTCAGACTGTCGTGGCGACTTCCGTGCCCTGGCGGATCGCGCGCTTGGCGTCGAGTTCGGTCGCGACGTGCGCCCCGCCGATGAGGTGCAATCGGTCCGCGGTCCACTTTGATGTCGCGCGCATCGCGTCGAACAGATCGCGCCGTGATTCCTGTCCAGCACAGATCACGACATGGTCGGCTTCGATGATTCGTGATTGACCATCGATCGACACGTGCAGGCCCGCATCGTCGATGCGCTCGTAGGTCACGCCGCCGAGCATCGCCACACCCTTGTGCTTCAGCGTCGCGCGGTGGACCCAGCCGCTGGTCTTGCCGAGCCGGGCGCCCGGCTTTTCCGGCGATCGCTGCAGCAGCGTCACGCGACGCGCCGGCGGTTCAGGGTGGCCGCCTCCCGCGGACAAACCGCCCCGCGAGGACAATGTCTTGTCGACCCCCCATTCGCGCAGCCAGCGAGCAACATCGGTGGAGGGAGACGGCGCATCCTGCACCAAAAACTCAGCGACGTCGAAGCCGATGCCGCCAGCGCCAACGATGGCGACCGATGCGCCAGGCACGCACCTGCCGGTGAGGACGTCCAGGTAGCTGACGGACTTCGGGTGATCGATACCGTCGATCGAGGGTTGTCGTGGAACCACGCCAGTGGCGATCACGACGTGGTCGAACGACGCCGCATCCAGCATACCGGCCGACGCCGTCGTCGACAGCCGCAACTCGACGCCCGTTGCGCGGAGGCGCTCGCCGAAGTAACGCAGCGTCTCCTCGAATTCCTCTTTGCCTGGCACGCGCTTGGCCAGGTTGAACTGGCCCCCGATCTGCGCGGCCGAATCGAACAGGGTGACGCGATGCCCACGTTCCGCGAGCGTGGTGGCGCAGGCGAGTCCGGCCGGTCCCGCGCCGACCACCGCCACGCGCACCGCACGCGTCGTGCGGGCGATGACAAGTTCGGTCTCGTGGCAGGCGCGCGGATTGACCATGCAGCTCGCGCGCTTCTTCGCGAACACATGGTCGAGGCAGGCCTGGTTGCAGGCGATGCAGGTGTTGATGGTGTGCGCCGCATCGCGACGTGCCTTGTCGACCCAGTCCGGATCGGCGAGGAACGGCCGCGCCATGGACACCATGTCGGCCTGGCCTGCGGCGAGGATCGCCTCGGCGGTGTCCGGCATGTTGATGCGGTTCGTCGCGATCAGCGGCAACTTGATTTCGCGCCGCATGCGCTCGGTCACCCAGGCGAAGGCGGCGCGTGGCACGCTGGTGACGATGGTCGGGACGCGTGCCTCGTGCCAGCCGATGCCCGTATTGATGAGCGTGGCTCCGGCGGCCTCGATGGCACGCGCGAGATCGACGGCCTCCGCCCAGTCGGAACCTTCATCGACGAGGTCCAGCATCGAGAGCCGGAAGATGATGATGAAGTCGCGGCCCACCGCGGCGCGGGTGCGGCGCACGATCTCCACGGCAAACCTTGCGCGACGGGACGCGTCGCCGCCCCAGTCGTCCTCGCGCCTGTTCGTGCGGGCGACCAGGAACTGGTTGATGAGGTAGCCCTCGGACCCCATGATCTCGACACCGTGGTAGCCGGCATCACGCGCGAGCTTCGCGGTACGCACGAAATCGGCAATGGTGGACTCGACCCCGCGCTCCGACAGCGCCGCCGGCGCGAACGGCGTGATCGGCGACTTGATCGCGCTCGGCGCCACCGACAGCGGGTGGTAGCCGTAGCGCCCCGCATGCAGGATCTGCAGGCAGATGCGGCCCTGCTCCGCGCGCACCGCAGCGGTGACCAGCCGGTGCCGTCGCAGCTCCGTCCGCCACGACAATTTGCCGCCGAAGGGCGCAAGCCAACCCCGGATCGACGGTGCGATGCCCCCCGTGACCATGAGCCCCACGCCGCCGCGCGCGCGTTCCGCGAAGTACGCGGCGTGCTTGGGGTAATCGGCGGCGCGATCCTCGAGGCCGGTGTGCATCGATCCCATCAGCACGCGATTGGGCAGCGTGTCGAAGCCGAGGTCGAGCGGCCTCAGCAGGTTCGGGTAGGGCGACGCGGGCGGGAGCACCTGGTTCATGGGATCGACGTGCCCGCTGCGAATACCGCACCTTGCCGCGCCGATGACCGCGGCGCAAGCGGGTCCGGCGCGCTCGAGGACAGCCGCTGCGGTCGACACTCCTCCGTCTGGCGCCCATCCTGTTTGAGCGACCGTCTGGCAAACTAGCGGACTGGCTATTCGACGCAGGTCCAACGCATGAGTCACTCCGACATCCGTTCCGCGCAGCGCCCGCAACCCGATGCGCCGATGGTCGACATCGCGCGCTACGCACGCGATTACTCGATCGATTCCGAAGAGGCGTTCGATACGGCGCGGTACATGCTGCTCGACTCGCTCGGCTGCGCGATGCTCGCGATGCGCTTCCCGGAGTGCGTGAAACACCTTGGGCCCGTCGTGCCGGGGGCGTCCATGGCCGGGGGGGCCCGGGTCCCCGCGACTTCCCACGAACTCGACCCGGTGCAGGCCGCATTCGCGATCGGCACCCAGGTTCGCTGGCTCGACTTCAACGACACCTGGCTCGCGGCGGAATGGGGCCACCCGTCGGACAACCTGGGCGCGATCCTGTCGCTCGGCGACTATCTGTCCCGCAGGTCGGTTGCGGAAGGCAAGGCGCCCCTCACCGTTCGCGACGCGTTGGGCTGGGCGATCAAGGCGCACGAGATCCAGGGGTGCTACGCCCTGCTCAACAGCTTCAACCGCGTCGGACTCGATCACGTCATCCTGGTCCGGCTGGCATCGACCGCGGTCGCGACTGCGATGCTCGGCGGCACCGAAGAGGACATCGTGACCGCGGTGTCGCACAGCTGGATCGATGGCGGCGCGTTGCGCACTTACCGCCATGCCCCCAACACCGGTCCGCGCAAGAGCTGGGCGGCGGGGGACGCCTGCCGGCGCGCGGTCCTGCACGCGATCAATGCGGTGGAGCGGGGGGTGGTCGGCTATCCGTCCGCGCTCTCCGCCCGGACCTGGGGCTTCTACGACGTGCTCTTCAAGGGCAAGCCCTTCGAGTTCGAGCGTCCGTTCGGCAGTTACGTCATGGAGAATGTGCTGTTCAAGATCAGCTTTCCGGCCGAGTTCCACGCGCAGACCGCAGTCGAGGCCGCACTCTCGCTGCACCCGGCCGTGCGCGACCGCATCGACCAGATCGACCGGATCGTGATCGAGACACAGGAGGCAGGAGCCCGCATCATCGACAAGACCGGCCCGCTGGCGAATTATGCGGATCGCGACCACTGCATCCAGTACATGGTGGCTGTCCCGCTGCTGTTCGGGCGCCTGACCGCCGACGACTATGGTGATTCGGTCGCGAGCGATCCGCGCATCGACGCCCTGCGGGCGCGCATGTCCGTGCAGGAGAACCCGGCCTTCACCAGGGACTATTTCGATCCGGCCAAGCGCTATATCGGCAATTCGGTGCAGGTATTCTTCGCCGACGGAAGCAGCACAGACCGGGTTTCCATCGATTTCCCGATCGGCCATCGCAAGCGCCGCGCCGAAGGCATCCCTGTGCTCCTGCGCAAGTTCGAGGCTGCGGTGAGGGAACAGTTGCCCGCGCGGCGTGCTGACCGCATCATCGCCCTCAGCCAGGATCCGGCACGCCTCGATGCGACGCCCCTGAACGAGTGGATGGGGCTGTTTGCCGCCTGAATGGCGCTGCCGCGTTAAAAATACGCTAACCGCAGCTGAACGGGCCGCTGACGCGCGTTAAAAAATAGCTATACTCGCCCTCGTCGCGACGTCGGAAGGATTCTCCGGTGCGCGCAGATCACCTAAGACGAAGCTAAGGAGAACCCGATGAATCGCAAGAGCTTGTGTGTCCTGATTGCCCTCGGCCTCGGTGCGGCGAGCGTGCAGGCGCAGGATTACGACGACCGTTACTATTTTGCTCCGTATATCGGCGCGTCCTTCAATGACGACGATCGCTTCACCGACCGCACCTCGGTAATCGGCGGCATCGGCATTGGCCGTTTCATCAATCCGAATTCGGCAGTCGACGTGTTCCTGGACCGTACCACCCGTGACAATCGTCCGGATGGCATCGGCGTGCCGACTCGCGGTCAGTTTTCCAACACCGTGCTGGGCGTCGCACTGCGTCACCACTTCGGATCCTGGGAAGCCTGGCGTCCGTACGTGATGGTCGGTGGCGGCATGTCCCATCACGACCGTTTGGGTTCCGAGAGCGATTTCGATCCGTTCGTGCAGGCCGGCCTCGGTCTGTCGAAGGGAATCACCGACCGCGTAAGCTTCCGTGGTGAGATTGCGTACCGTTACGACACCGACAGCGATTCGCTGCAGTTCGACAATAACTTCAACAGCAATGGCGAAGACAGCTTCGGTGACATCCTGGTGACCCTCGGCTTGACCGTGGCGCTGGGTGCTTCCGACGCACCGGTCGAAGTGATTGAGACCGTAGTCGCACCCCCGGTGGTCGACTGCTCCACCCTCGACGACGATCGCGACGGTGTGAACAACTGCGACGACAAGTGCTATGACAGCACTGCTGGCCAGGTTGTCGGTCCGGACGGTTGCCCGGTACAGGCGCCGCCGGAAGAGGTCATGGAGCCGCAGGAATACAAGGGCTGACGCCCGCGGTGACATCGCGACACTCGAAGCCCGGCGCAAGCCGGGCTTCGTATTTGTGCGCCCGGCACGGGCGCACTCTTGGAGGTGCAAGTTCTCCCGTGAGCTGACCACAGCGAGCGAAGCGAAGCGCAACTGCGCGAGGGCGACCGAGCGTGGGGAGGAAGCGTGGAGCGCATGCGTGGGTCATGGACAAGAACCGGATACGAGGCGGAGCCGATCAGGGGCGAGCGGGCAATAGGCGCGAGCTCATGTGGTCAAGCGGCATGTCGCGGACACGGCTCTTGGGACCTACACGCGACGAATTCGTGGATCACCCGCCGCTCGCGCGAGTGCAGCGTGGCCCAGGTGGT
>JBBRIE010000096.1:0-10179 GCA_038221545.1 Lysobacterales bacterium | reverse complement strand
GATGCCAAGCCGCACTTCACCACCATTGCGGACTTTGTCAGCCGCTCGCACGACCAGATTGCGACGATCTTTGCGCAGGTGCTGACGATTCTCGGCAGCGAGGGCCTCATTGGTCGCGAGATGTTCGCGATCGATGGCGTCAAGCTGCCCTCGAATGCCAGCAAGCACCGCTCCGGCACGCGCGCCGAGTTTATGGCCCGCGCCGCCAAGCTTGAGCGCGCGGCAAAGGTCATGCTCGATCGGCACCGCGGTCACGACGCCGACTCCCGCGACGAGGTCGCCAGCCGCAAGACCACTGCTCGCATCGAGCGGATGACGCGCGAGGCCGCGCAGATCAACACCTGGCTCACCGATAACCCGAGTGACCGCCCGGGTACGCGTGGCGCGATCCGCAAGTCGAACCTGACCGACAACGAGTCGGCCAAGATGGCCACCGACAAGGGCGTGATCCAGGGTTATTGCGGTGTGGCGGTGGTCGACAGCAAGCACCAGGTGATCGTCGAGGCCTCGGCCCATGGCAGCGGCAACGAGCAGGAGCTGCTGCTGCCAGTGCTTGATGCCTGTGCGGCGCAGCGCACCGCCACCACGCTCATCACCGCCGATGCGGGCTATCACTCGGAAGACAACCTGGCCGCGCTGGCCGCGCGCGGCATCGATGCGCTGATCGCCGACAACCAGATGCGCAGCCGTGACGAGCGGCTGGCGGACCAGGGCAAGCACACGGACAAACCCGATCCACTGCACGACAAATCGCGCAAGCCCGCAACGCGTACGACCTTCAGGCCCGACGACTTCAAGGTGGCAGAAGACCAGTCGCACGCGATCTGCCCGGCCGGCAACAAGCTCATGCGCAGCGGCGAGGGCAGCAACGGCGATTACACCGAGGTCCGGTATCGCGCAACGATCGAGGCCTGCACCGGATGCGCACTGCGCGCGAAGTGTTTTCGCAACCCAGGCACGCGCCGGCCGCGGGTGATCGCGGTGCTGACGCGCACGCAACCTGCAGTGCACACGCAGGCCATGCGTGAGCGCATCGACAGCGACGAGGGCCGCGCACTCTACGGCCAGCGCCTGGGCACGGTCGAGCCGGCATTCGGCAACCTGCGCCACAACAAGCGGCTCTACCGCTTCACGCTGCGCGGCCAGCGCAAGGTCGACGGCCAGTGGAGGCTGTTCGCACTGGTCCACAACATCGAGAAGCTGAAAAACCTGCGCAAGGTGGCGTGAGAGTTAGCGCAAGGGCGCGCGCCTGCGTCATGCGGGCCTCGCAGCGCCTCTGTCGCGATCCGTGATCGACCGCATCGGCGCGAAAAAATGTGCGGCAATTCCCGCCGCAACGAAAAACACCACGCCGCATAGCGATGCCGAAGCCTCCCCAGCGGCGCCGTTCGCCCATCAAAACGACTTTTTCTACAGCCTCAACGCTTAGCAGAGCCCGAAAAGGGCGATATGGGCGGGATGTTCATGTCGGGCGAGTGTGCGGTCAAGACAAATATCCTACGCCAACCCGCGCCGTTGGCTGACGACTACCAGAGATCGCGCTGCAAGCATTTCGGGCCTCGACCTGATTATCCGAGGCGATATGTCTTATGCGCGCGATTCCGCGCCGATAACGGGTGCTCCCGTCGGTGCCCAAAAAGTGCGCCTGTTTGACGAAGTTCGACGCAGGTTGCGCACGGGTCACTACAGCCTGCGGACGAACAGGTGTACGTGGCACGGAAACGTTGGTTCATCCGACGGCCTTCGCAAGACTTGTTCCGAGCTACGTTCCGCCTGCCAAGGTTGAGGCAACTGTTGTCGGTAGCTCGCCAGCTACTACGCCGCAGTGGCAAGTTGGCTAAATGAGATAGCCTCCAGGAAACGCGGGGCGATTTACCCACCCTCTTTTTTGCGCGGGTGCTGAAGATTGCATCACCGGGCGAACAGTTGCTCGAGGTCGCGCGCGTCCAGCACGCGCCACGCACCTGCGGGCAGGTCCCGCAGCGACAAGCCTCCGATGCGCTCGCGGTGCAAGGCTTGGACGTGGTTGCCGACGGCGGCGAACATGCGGCGCACCTGGTGGTAGCGGCCTTCGGTCAGGGTCAATCGCGCTGATTGCGCGTCGAGGGCCTGCATGTCTGCGGGCAACAGCGGTGTCTGCTCCGATTCGAGCATGAGGGTGCCGCTGGCGAACGTGGCCGCTTCGTCGCCACGCAGCGGATTCGCCAGCGTCGCGCGATACACCTTGGCGAGGTTCGACTTTGGCGATGAGACTCGATGCAGCAAGGCGCCGTCGTCGGTCATGAGCAGCAGGCCGCTGGTGTCGCGATCGAGCCGGCCGACCGTCGACAGCAGCGGTGAGCGCAGGCGCCAGCGTGGTGGCAGCAGGTCGTAGACGATGCGTCCCTGGTCCTTGGTCGAACAGGTGTAACCGACGGGTTTGTGCAGCATCAGCAGCAGTCCCTGCGGCGCGTCGAGCGGCTCGCCATCGAGGCGGATGTCGGTGTGCGCCACCTTGTCGTCGGCGTAGAGCACCTCGCCGGCCGCATCGGTGATGCGTCCTTCGCGGAACATGGCGGCGATGTCCTTGCGGCTGCCGTAGCCTAGATTGCCGATCAGCCTTACCAGTTTCATCGTGCGGTCTCGCGCCGCGCATTCCTCTCGACGCGGTGACTGGCGCCGACCGCTGTCGCCACGGCCTTGACCGCCTCGATCACCTTGAAACCCTGCTGCTGCGCGACTTGGCGCGTCGTGCCGAAATTTGCGTTCAACACGGCTTCGTACGGCAGGTGCCGGTTGGCGACGAGCCACAGGCGCCCGCCGGGTTGCAGGGCCTCGGCGGCTGCCGCGATGAAGGCCATGCCGAGTTCGGGCCGGTCGCTGCGTCCCTGCGCGTGGAACGGCGGATTGGCGACGATGAAGTCGTAACGCGCCGGAACGCCGGTCGCGACGTCGTGCCAATGGAAGGATGCGGCTCCGCGCAACGCAAACGCCGCGAGATTGAGTCGCGCAAGGTCGAGCGCGCGCGCCTCGGCCTCGTACAGATCCAGGGTGGCGTCCACACACCGCGCCAGCACTTCGGCCGCAAGATAGCCGTAGCCGGCGCCCAGGTCGGCGCCGCGTCCGCAAAGATCGCTCGGCAAGTGCGCCGCCAGCAAGGCCGACGCGACATCGATGCGATCCCAGGCGAACAGCCCGGGTCGGCTGATGAAACGTCCGTCGAGGATGGCGCGCGGTGCGTCGAGCGCCACCCATTTTCGCGCGAGAGCAGCGTCGGCTGGCCCCTGCAGCGGCGCGGTCCAGAACGCGCGGCACTTGTTCTTCGAGACGACTTGCACCGGACCCGCGAGGCGTTCGAGGTCCGATTCGCCGGATTTCGCCCCGGCGTCGTTGGCCATGCTGGCGACCACGATGCCGCCGGGCGCGGTGCGCTCGATGGCGTGTGCGAACAACGCGCGCGCTTCGTCGCGTTGCCGTGGCGGCAGCACCAGCACTAGCGGAAAGCGCGAACCGTCGCTGGTGCTGCGTACCGCGCAGCCCGACTTCTCCAGACTGTCGAATTCGGGTTTGAAGGACTGCTCGCACACAAGGCCAGGCAACGCCTGCGCGAACAGCGGCCAGCCGTGCTGTGCGCGCAGGAACAGCGCGCTGCCTGGCCACGTCAGGGCGCCGGAAGCGAAAGGCAGAAACAGGGTTTCGAGCGCGGCCAACGACATGCCGCAAAGTCTAGGCGACAAACGCTGCCGGCTTCACGTCCGGCGCGCAGGCCCGGTTCGAGGATGGCGCGCATTGTGACGAATACGGAATGTTCGGCTCCCGGCGAGGGCACCTGGAGCACGGGCGTTCGAGTACTGCGCGCTGCTGGCGAAGGCCAGCAGCTGTGTGGCGCGCATGCGGTTTCGCGCGATCGCTCATCCGGTGCGAATGACCATCTTGAGAGCGTTGATTGCCCAGGCATCACGGGGCCACTGCGTTCCGTTCAGGAAGGCCCGGCCATATTCGCGCCGATCCAGCCCGAGGTGGCACCGACATGATCCGCACATCCGCGAAAGCTTCGCTGCTCCCGATGGCGCTGTTGTGCCTCGGCATGTCCGCCCATGCGCACGAGAATTCCGCGAAGGCGGTTGACGAATCCCCCGAGGTGGAGGGAGAAGCCGCGCAGGCGGCGGAAGCACCGGCCGCAGCGACGAGCGCGGCGGCCGATCCGCAGCAGGACGCTGCCGTCCCGTCCGACGAGGGCGGCGACGAGGCGATGGCAGCAGGAGCAGCCTCGACTGGCGTCGCTGATCCCGCCGCGGCAGCGATGCCGTCCGAGGAGCAGACCGTGCTGCGCGCGCAGGTGTTGCTCGATCGCGCGCACTTCTCCCCGGGCGAGATCGACGGACGCTCCGGCTCGAACTTCACCAATGCGCTCGCCGGCTTCCAGCGCAGCCGCGGCCTCGACGACGACGGCAAGCTCGGTCCCGCCACCTGGGCCGAACTCGAGCGTGACGCCGTGCCGACGCTGGTCGAGTACAGGCTCGCCGACAAGGATGTCGCCGGTCCGTTCGGCGAATTGCCGAAGGACATGATCGAGCGCTCGAAGCTGCCGGCGCTCGGCTACGCGTCGGTGGAGGAAGCGCTCGGCGAGCGTTTCCACGCGAGTCCTGCGCTGCTGCGCTCGCTCAACAAGGGCGCCGACCTCGCCGCCACGGGCGCGACCATCAAGGTACCGAACGTGGTCGACGCGCCGCCTCCGGCCGCGCCGGCGCAGGTGATCGTCGATCGCTCGGACAAGACGCTGCTGCTTGCGGATGCCGACGGCAAGGTGATCGCGCAGTTCCCGTCGTCGACGGGCAGCAAGCACGATCCGCTGCCGGTGGGAGACTGGAAGGTCAATGCAATCGCGGTGAACCCGACGTTCCACTACAACCCGGATCTGTTCTGGGACGCCGATCCCACGCACGGGAAGGCCAAGTTGCCGCCGGGCCCGAACAATCCGGTGGGCACGGTGTGGATCGACCTGTCGAAGGAACACTACGGCATCCACGGCACGACCGAACCGTCGCGCGTAGGCAAGACCGAATCGCACGGTTGTATTCGCTTGACCAACTGGACCGCTTCGATGCTTTCCGAAGTGGTGAAGGCGGGCATGCCCGTGGTACTGCGTGAGTAGCGGACGCATGCCGCGCGCCGGCAAGCGCAAGGGCCTCGCGCTGTTCCTCGCGGGGCTTGCTTGCGGTGCCGTTTTGATCGGCTTCCTGTTCCTTGCCCTCGATCCGTGGGACCGGGAGCCTGCGGTACACGTGATTCCACAGACGCCGGAAGGGAGCGACCCCGCAGACGCGGGCGATGCGCTTCCAGTGCCACCCGCGGTGCCGACGACTGCGCCACCGGCCGCGGGCCCGGACCGGGACAGTCGGGCACCGGTTGGGTTCCCGCCGCTGATGTCGGATGTCCCGCCGGCAGAAATCCCTTCCGCTGTGCCCTCGACCGGCGCTGTGCCGGTGCCTGCGGCCACGCCTGCGGCAGAGGCGCCGTCGCCGGACGCGTCATCCTCGGTCGTGGCGCGCGACCTCTCGATCCCCGTCTCGGGCATCGCCTTCGCGCAGCTAGCCGACACCTACGCCGATGCACGCGGCGAAGGCAGCCTTCACGACGCCATCGACATCATGGCGCCGACCGGCACGCCGGTCCTCGCGGTCGACGACGGCACTCTCGTCAAGCTGTTCGACAGCAAGCGCGGCGGCCTCACCATCTATCAGTTCGATGAAGCGAGCGAGCACGCGTACTACTACGCGCACCTCGACAAATACGCGGACGGCGTCATCGAGGGCAAGACCGTGAAGCGCGGTGACCTCATCGGCTACGTCGGCTACACGGGCAATGCGAATCCGCAAGGGCCGCACCTGCACTTCGCGGTGTTCGTGCTGGGCCCGGAGAAGAACTGGTGGCAGGGTTCGCCGCTGAATCCCTACGGGCTGTTCCGACGGCAATAGGCTTCAGCGACGCGGCGATTCGACTTCCGGGCCACGTTGAGCTCGAATCGCGTCACTGATCGGGAATTTGGGTGCAGGCCGACGGTGTGGTCGGACTCCGGGTTCCGCTCGGGAGCGTTATGGCGAAGCGGCTGCCGTGACGGGGAGCGGCCGTCAGCCAGGGAAACGCTCGTGCGCCGGCAGCGCGTGCAACTCCGCGGCCCAGCCCAGGCGCTCGGCGCACTGGATCTGCAGGGTCGGTGCGAGCGCATCGGATTCGTCGAGTGTCCCGGTCTGCAGCTCGACCACGCCCGGCAGGATCTCGGCGTTGGTGTACAGAATCCCGCTGCCGCAATCGCCGCAAAATCCGCGCATCGCAGCGCCCGAGGAATTGATCGTCTTGAGCGCGCCCCGGGTCACGCGGAAACGGTCTTCCGGAAACTCAGCCCAGCACACCATCGGCGCGCCCGCGCTGCGCCGGCAGTCACCGCAGTGGCAGATCGACACGGAATTCGGCGCGCCCACGGCCTCGTAGGCGACCGCGCCGCAAAGACAGCGTCCGGCGTGCGTCATGGGTCGGTCTCCTGTTGACAGGCGGCTTGCGGACTCGCGCTTTGCCGCCGAGGCGGAGGATGATACTGGTGACGACGCGCGTCAGAACACATCGCGGAGACTGGCCGCCGCATGCGTGCGGTCCAGCAGTCCCGCGTTGCGCAGCACCGTCTCGAAGCCGGCATGGCGCGACCAGTGGTACACGTGGCCGCGCATGCCGAGCTGTTTCGCCGCGTCGACGTAGGCGGCCACGTCGTCCACATAGAGGCAGCGCTCGGGTGCGACGTGCAGCAGCTGCGCGATGAGCCGGTAGGCGCGCGGATCCGGTTTCGCGACGCCGGCGTCGCCGGTGAACACCGTGGCGTCGAACATCGCGGCCAGGCCACTGGCCTGCGCCTTTGCGGTCGAGCCGCGCGGTGCGTTCGACAGCAGTCCGAGTTTGACCCGGCCGCGCAGCGCTTGCAGCATTTCGCGCATCACGGGCCGCACGGGATCGCTGTCCTGGTACAGCGCCTCGACCTGGACGATCGCCGCCTCGGCATCGGGTCCGCCCACCACGGTTGCGAGCCGCCGCAGGATCGCTTCGCGGAACTCGGCGTTCGATATCTCGCCGGTGCGCGAAGCCTGGTATTCGGGAATGTCGTGGATCGCCGCCCAGAGCGCGCCGGACGCAAGGCCGATGCCCGTACCGATCGCGTCGTAGTCGGCCGGATCGGAATGCATGATGACCCCGCCCACGTCGAAGATCACGGCGTCCATGGCACCTCCCTCGTCTGCGCGCGACCAAGTTACCGCGCAATGCCGCGTCGATGGTGTGGGTGTGGGGTCCGGCGGCACTCACGCCTGTTTTCGAATGGGCCGAGCCGCATCGCGCCCTGTGTCGCTCCTTGGCACGCAGCGAAGCGCGGGGTGCGAGCCTGGCGACGAGCCCGGTCAGGGTGGGGTGAAGAGGTGCGGGTACTCGCGCGGTTGCGAGCGGAGGTATTGCACCGGCGCCTTGACTGTGGCGCCGAGGTGCGCGGCGGCGTGCCAGGGCCAGCGCGGGTCATAAAGCATGCCGCGTGCGAGCGCGACAAGGTCGGCGTCGCCGTTCGCGATGATCGCTTCGGCCTGGTCGTAGCCGGTGATGAGGCCGACCGCGATCACCGGCATCGACACCGCACGCTTAACCGCGCGCGCGAGCGGGACCTGGTAGCCGGGGCCGACGGGTATCTGCTGCGCGGGATCGAGACCGCCGCTCGACACGTGGATGGCGCTGCAGCCGCGTTGTTCGAGGACGTGGGCGAACGCAACGGTTTCCTCGATCGTCCAGCCGCCCTCGACCCAGTCGGTACCGGACACGCGCACCGTCACCGGCCTGTCCGCAGGGAACGCGGCGCGCACCGCGTCGAACACTTGGAGCGGGAAGCGCATGCGATTCTCAAGGCTGCCGCCGTATTCGTCGTCGCGCCGGTTCGAGAGCGGCGACAGGAACTCGTGCAGCAGGTAGCCGTGCGCGGCATGTATCTGCACCGCATCGATGCCGATGCGTGCGGCCCGACGTGCGGCCGCGGCGAACGCTTCGCACAATTCCGTCATCGCCTTGCGGTCGAGCGCGCGCGGGGCGGGTTCGCCGGCCGCGAAGGGCACGGGCGACGGCGCCACGGTCTGCCATCCGTTCGCGTGGGCGGGCGCGAGTTGCGCACCTCCGTGCCAAGGCAATTCGCACGATGCCTTGCGGCCCGCATGCGCGAGCTGGATCGCGATCGGCATGTCCGACCACCCGCGCACGCCGGCGAGCGTCTTCGCCATCGCGGCTTCGGTGCGATCGTCGTACAGGCCCGTGTCGCCGTAGGTGATGCGGCCCTCGGGCACGACCGCCGTGGCCTCGATCGTGAGCAGCGCCGCGCCCGACAGCGCCAGATGGCCGAGGTGGATGAGGTGCCAGTCGGTGGTGCAGCCGTCGACCGCGGAGTACTGGCACATCGGCGCGATCACGATGCGGTTGGCGAGCGTGACCGTGCCGACGGTGAGCGGTTCGAACAGCCTGGGCGTGGCCATGGCGGGTGTGCCTCCGGGCAAGGGAAATGCGGTTACCAGGTGCCGGTGTTGGGCATCGATCGCCACGGCTCGGCGGGCGCAAGCGCCGCGCCCTCCTGCAGCAGTTCGATCGAGATGCCGTCGGGCGATCGCACGAACGCCATGTGGCCATCGCGCGGCGGCCGGTTGATGGTCACCCCGGCGGCGGCAAGCCGGGCGCATTCGGCGTAGATGTCGTCGACGCGATACGCGAGGTGTCCGAAATTGCGACCGCCCGAGTAGATCTCCGCGTCCCAGTTCCAGGTCAGTTCGACCAGTGGCGCCTTGTCCGCGCGTGCGCGTTCGACGTCGCCCGGCGCAGCCAGGAAAACCAGAGTGAAGCGCCCCTGCGGATTTTCCATCCGGCTGATCTCGACCAGCCCGAGCGCGTCGCGCCAGAACCCCAGCGACGCTTCGAGATCGGCGACGCGAACCATGGTGTGGAGGAACCGCATGGGCATTTCCCCGGATGAGCTGTTGCGCAAAGGCTAGCGGAACCCGAGTGCCACTTCGGGCAACGGGCGTGCCGGCGCGTCAGCTGTCCCGCTGCCGGCATTGACTGTCCTGATTAGCGCCGATCCTCAGCCGGTGATCGCGTGATCTGAGACGGCTGCGGCCGATGGTACGCCCACGTTCGGCGCGGAGGTGGGTCATGGCGATGAATCAAGTGCAGTTCCAGGCGGGCTTGTCGTTGCCTGCGTTCTTGTCGCAGTACGGCACCGAGGCGAAGTGTCGGCGGGCGTTGTTTCGGTCGCGCTGGCCGCACGGGTTTCGCTGCCCGATGTGCGCACGTCGCAGCCATTCGAAGTTCCAACGCGACGGTCAGATTTACTATCAGTGCAGTGCTTGCCGGCATCAGGCAACGCTGCTCAGCGGCACATTGTTCGAGGCCACGAAGCTGCCGTTGCGGACGTGGTTTCTGGGCATTCACTTGCTGACTTCGACCAAGACCAACATGGCAGCGCTCGAGCTCAAGCGGCATCTGGGGGTCTGCTACCGCACCGCCTGGCGCATGAAGCACAAGGTGATGCAGGCCATGACGGATCGCGAGGAATCCAGACAGCTCACGGGTTTCGTGCAGATCGACGATGCGTACCTCGGTGGCGAGCGCAATGGTGGCAAGCCGGGACGGGGTTCCGAAAACAAGCAAGCGTTCGTGATTGCGGTCGAGACCGACGCCAACCTCGAACATCCGAAATATGCGGTCATCGAGCCGGTGCGCGCGTTCGACAACACGTCGATCAGCGATTGGGCGAAGCGCCGCCTAGCACCGGACGCCGAAGTCTTCACCGACGGACTCGGCGCCTTCCGCCGCTTCGTCGATGCCGGACACGCGCACACCGTGATCGAAACCGCAGGCGGCCGCGCCGCCACCGAAGTCCAAGGCGCGCGATGGGTCAATGTGGTGTTGTCGAACGTCAAACGCTCGATCGACGGCACCTACCATGCGATCCGACAAGCCAAGTATTCGAGGCGCTATCTCGGCGAAGCCGCCTACCGTTTCAACCGCCGTTTCCAGCTGCCCCAACTCGTGCCACGATTGCTGCGCGCCATGATCCTCTGCGGGCCTTGCGCAGAGCCACTTCTGCGTCAGGCGAACAACTTTGTCGGCTGAGGATCGGCGCTAATCAGG
>JBBRIE010000095.1:0-10518 GCA_038221545.1 Lysobacterales bacterium | reverse complement strand
ACGCTGACGTTCCTTGCCCGCAAGCGCGGGCTGTACACGGGGTCCGGCATTCGCTTCGCCGGGATCGTTGCTTTTTCGGATCTTGGCGTCGACTCGTCTGTGGCGAACGACGACGCCATCGTGCTCCTGAACGCGCGCGCCGCGACTGCGTTGCCGCCGCAGCGGGTCGACGACCACAAGGGACGCCGCGGCCGCGCCCTGGTTGTTGGCGGAGATCTCGGCATGGGTGGTGCGATCCTGCTTGCGGGGGAGGCGAGCGCGCGAGTCGGCGCAGGGATCACGTCGGTGGCGACGCGCACCGCGCATGTCGGCGCACTGCTGTCGCGGTGCCCCGAGTTGCTGGTCATGGGACATGACGGCAGCGACATGGCGGACGCCGGGCAATCGACGGCCGCAGCACTGGCCCGCGCCGATGTCGTCGCGATTGGTCCGGGCCTGGGCCAGCAGGCGTGGGGCAAGTGCTGGATGCAGCGTGTCCTCGCGTCGGATGCACCGCGCGTTTTCGATGCGGACGCACTCAACCTGCTTGCCGAAAGCGGCTCGCGGTTGCGTCCTGGCGACATCATCACGCCGCATCCGGGCGAAGCCGCGCGGCTTCTGGGATGTGCGACCGATGTGATTGAACAGGATCGCATCGCAGCGGTGCGTGCGCTCTCGACACGCTTCAATGCGGTGTGCGTGCTCAAGGGTGCGGGTTCGCTCATCGCCGATCCGGCAGGACGGGTCGCGGTGTCGCCGCACGCGGTGCCCGCGCTCGCGACTGGCGGCAGCGGTGATGTGCTGACCGGAGTGATCGCGGGATTGCGCGCTCAGGGACTCGATGCGTGGGACGCCGCGTGCGTCGGGGTGCTCGTGCATGCCGAGTGCGGGAGCGCAGCGAGTGTCGATCGCGGGTCCCGGGGCATGTTGGCGGGCGACTTGCTCAACTACTTCGCCGTGGTGCTCAACGGATGATGCCCTCGTTGTTCCGAATCGATTTGCCGGACGCTGCAACAACCGCATCGCTCGGCTCGGCGCTGGCACGCGCGTTGCCGCGGACTTGCGTGATCTGGCTACGCGGCGACCTGGGTGCCGGCAAGACTACGCTGGCGCGCGGTGCGATCCAGCACTTCCAGCCGGGCGCCCGCGTCAAGAGTCCTACCTATTCGTTGATCGAGACGTACGAGATCGGGGATCTCACGCTGCATCATCTCGACCTCTACCGGCTGCGAGACGCTTCCGAACTCGAGTCGCTTGGCATACGCGATCTGGAAGGCGACGTCATGCTCATCGAGTGGCCGGAACACGGGGGCGAAGCCACTCCCGCAGCCGATCTGCAACTCTCTCTCGCCCACACCGCGACCGGCCAACGCACGCTCGAAGCAGTTGCGCCATCCGAGCGGGGGAGTTGGGTTCTCCACCAGTTGCGGCAGTTTCTTCAGGCAGACGGTTACAAACCGGCTGCAGACGACGGATTTGCATAGAAAAAACTTGAATTTTCCGCCGTAATTCTGTTCAATCGGCTCATGTCCCGCCCCGCTCCCTCCTGGTGCTGCCGCGCAATCGCCGGATTGGTCGTCCTTCTGTTCTCGGACGCAGCACTGGCGGGGGTTGAAGTTCGATCGGCCGACATCGAGCCGACCGACAGTCGTACCGAGATTGCATTCGATCTGTCGCAGGACTGTTCCTACAAGGTTTTCACCCTCGACAAGCCGGACCGGCTCGTCATCGATATTGCCGACGGCAAGCTGGGTCCGCGATTCCGCCCTGCCCAGGGCGGCGTGATCAAGGCCATGCGCACGGGGCGTCCGTCCGGCAATGCCCTGCGCATCGTGCTCGACCTCGATCAGCCTGCCAGCCCGCGTTCGTTCCTCAGGGCCGGTGGCAGCGGCCGGACCCTCACCGTCGAGCTCGATGCCGGTTCGCAGCGCAAGCGTGTGGTCCGCAGCATCCGCGAGATGGAGTCGTCGGAGGCGCGCGATGTCCTCGTCGCGATCGACCCTGGACATGGCGGCGTCGATCCCGGTTCTTCTGGACCGACTGGCGTTCGCGAGAAGAACGTGACCCTCGCGCTGGCCAAGGAACTGGCCGCCGCGATCAACGCCGAACCCGGGATGCGCGCGGTGCTGACCCGCGACCGCGATGTATTCATCCCGCTGCAGAAGCGCTACCAGATCGCGCGCCAGGCCAAGGCGGACCTGTTCGTGTCGATTCATGCCGACGCCTTTGCCAATCGCGCGGCACGCGGATCTTCGGTCTTCATGCTGTCGCGGCGCGGCGCATCCAGCGAAGCGGCACGCTGGCTCGCGCAGAAGGAGAACGCGGCGGACCTGGTCGGTGGAGTGAAGCTGGTCGAACGCGATTCCTCGCTGGCGGCCGTGCTCCTCGACCTTTCGCAGGGAGCCACGCTACAGGCAAGCCAGCAGGTGGCCAACAACGTGCTGCGCGGTCTCGGGAAGGTCAATCCACTGCACAAGCACGAGGTCCAGCGCGCGAACTTCGTGGTGCTGCGTTCGCCCGACGTGCCCTCCATCCTGGTGGAGTCCGCTTTCCTGTCCAATCCCGAGGAAGAGCGCAAGCTCAACTCCGCAACCGAACGGCGCAAGCTTGCCAATGCGGTCATGACCGGAATCCGCGACTACTTCCACGCACAGCCCCTGCCCGGGACATGGATCGCGTCGAACCGGCAGGCTCCACGCGAGCACATCGTGGCGCCCGGTGAGACCCTCGCCGTCATTGCCATGCGGCACGGCATCAGTGTCACCTCGCTGCGCCAGGCGAACGACTTGCGAACCGACAACCTGCGGATCGGGGTCGTGTTGCGTATTCCGCTGCAGCAAACCTGAACCCGCTTGCGGGGCTGGCTGCTGCCGTGCACAGGAGTCGGACCCGGATACGAGGTCCGAGCGAGGGTGCCGGCACTACGCGACCCACTAGAATCGGCGGCCACCCAGCCCCTGTGAGCCCCCGTGCCCATCCGGTTGTTACCCGACTCGCTCGTCAACCAGATCGCCGCTGGTGAGGTCGTGTCGCGGCCTGCCGCAGTTGTAAAAGAACTTGTAGAAAACAGTCTGGACGCGAAGGGGAGCCGAATCCAGGTTGTGACCGAGGCTGGCGGGAGCAGGCTCGTCAAGGTAACGGACGACGGTGCCGGCATGCCTGCCTCGGAGTTGAAGCTCGCCTTGACTCGTCACGCAACCAGCAAGATCGGTTCTCTGACGGATCTCGATCAGATCCGTTCGATGGGCTTCCGTGGCGAAGCTTTGCCCAGCATTGCGGCCGTGGCGCGCCTGCGCTTGTCCTCACGAACGCAGGATGCAGGCATTGCGACCCAAATCGATGTGGATAACGGCAGGATGGGCGAACTTCGACCGGCCCAAGGCGCACCGGGTACGCTCGTAGAGGTTCGCGACCTGTTCTTCGCCATTCCGGCAAGGCGCAAGTTCCTGAAGTCAGAGCGTACGGAGAACGGGCAGATCGAAGAGATCCTTCGGGCGATCGCACTCGCGCAGCCCTCCGTTGGGCTGACGTGGGTAAGGGACGGGCACAGAGTGTTTGAACTGGAACCAATGGAAGGCGATCCGGCGCATCGAATTGGCTCCGTTCTCGGTTCGTCTTTCGTGGGCAGCGCCTTGACACTCGACGCGACCGCTTCCGGACTTCGGCTGCACGGATGGGTCGGCCTGCCGACGGCATCCCGGGGCCAGGCGGACCGGCAGTTCTTCTTCGTCAACGGACGACCCGTGCGCGACCGTGTGGTGGCGCACGCGGTGCGCCAGGCCTTTGCGGACGTTCTTTTTCACGGCCGGCATCCGGCCTTCGTGCTGTACCTTGAGATCGACCCCGGCGAAGTGGACGTCAACGTCCATCCAGCAAAGTCCGAAGTGCGCTTCCGCCAGTCGCGGGCCGTGCACGACTTCCTCTTCAGGAGCCTGCACGGGGCTTTGGCGGAAACGCGCCCACGGCCACCCCAGGCGACTTTGGCGCAAGACATGCCCTCGGCCGGATCGGGCGTGGAGGGCGGCCAAGCCCAGTTGCCGTGGTCGCGGGAATTTGCCGTGGGCGCCGCCAGCAGCGGTCGGGTCGCCGAGCTTCGCTCGCCCTGGGGCGGGCTCTACCAGATGGATCCGGACACCCCAGCTGCGCCCCTGGGACCAGCTCGCGATCCGTTCCGGCCAGGGCTGCGTCACCTGCGGCCGGACCCGGGTACCGCGCACGCCCATTCGCCCACGCTTGGATACGCGCTGGGCCAGTTGCACGGCATCTACATCCTGGCCGAGAACGCGCGCGGCCTGGTGCTCGTCGACATGCACGCCGCGCATGAGCGGGTCACCTTCGAGGCGATGAAATCGCAACGGGATGCCGGATCGATCCCCACACAGCAATTGCTCATGCCGCGCAGGATCGACGTCTCTGCGGCCGAGGCAGACGCGGCGGAGCGGTTCGCGGAATCCAACCTCTCGGTGGGCATCGAACTGACCCGGACCGGACCCGGCGAGGTTTCCGTGCACGCCATCTCCGCCCTGCTCGCAACAGGCGATCTGGAGCGCCTGGTCCGGGACCTGCTGGGCGAGCTCTCGCAGGAGAGCGGCGATCCCCACTGGCTGCTGCGCCAGCAGGACGCGATGCTGGCGAATGTGGCGTGCCGGGCTGCCATGCACGCGCACCGTACATTGACCCTTCCCGAAATGAACGCGCTGTTGCGCGACATGGAGCGCACTGATCGCGCCGACCAGTGCAACCATGGCCGGCCGACGTGGGTCCAACTCGGGATCGACGACCTGGACAGGTTTTTCCTGCGCGGCCGATGAAATGCTCCCGCCACCCGGCTGAATCCGCGTGCACCGGTCGCGATCCGATTCTCGCGCAACCGTCCGCCATGCAGCATCATCCCCACAACGAAAGGGAAGGAAACACGCATGAAGATCCTGCTCGCGGCCGCTCTGCTCGCCTGCGCAGCCGACTCGGCCGCGGCTGAGAAGATGACTCCGTCGACCGACGCGCATCGGGCTGCGATCGAGCAGTGGCAATCGGAACGCGAGGGCCGCCTTCGCGATGCCAACGGCTGGCTCACGCTGGTGGGCCTGCACTGGCTCGAGAAGGGCTGGCACACGGTCGGTACGGATCCCGGCAATGACATCACTCTCGCGGTTGGACCTGCTCGCCTCGGGCGTATCGGACTGGTCGACGACAAGGTCCGGTTCGAGCCTCTGGAAGGTTCGGGCGCGATGGTGGAGCAGCCGGAGTCGACGACGTCGGCGGGATCGACTGCGTACGTGCTGGCGCCCGATTCGGCCGCCAAACCCAGCGTCATCCGGTTGGGCGCCGCGAACTTTGTGGTGATCGAGCGCTCCGGGCGTTTTGCCCTCAGGGTGAAAGACCCGGATGCCGCGACTCGAACGCGGTTCGCCGGCATCGACCGTTTTCCGATCGACGCGGCATGGCGCTTCGATGCCACCTTCGAGCCGCACCCCGCGGGCAAGACGATCGAGATCGCAAACGTCGTCAACATGATCGAGCCGATGGCCAATCCAGGGGCGGTGGTGTTCCGGAAGGACGGCAAGCGCTTTCGCCTCGAAGCCGTGGACGAGGGCGACGGCCAGTTGTTCCTGATTTTTGCCGATCGCACCAATGGCAAGCAGACCTACGGTCCTGGGCGATTCCTGTACGCGGACAAGCCGGTTGGCAACCGCACGGTGGTCGACTTCAACCGTGCCTATAATCCGCCCTGCGCGTTCAACGAGTACTCGACCTGCCCGCTGCCGCCACCGGAGAACCGGCTCGACCTTGCGGTGACCGCCGGCGAACTGAAGTACGCCGGACCCGACGCGCACTGAATGCCGCGCGTTGCCGGAGCGGCGGACTTCCGCTCCGGATCGTGCGGAACGCGAGGATCGTCGTCGCCAGCCCGGCCCGCGGTCAGCAGCCGGTGAATGCCGGTTTGCGCCGCTCGAGGAACGCACTGGTTCCTTCGCGCATGTCGCCAGTCGATACGCACACCGCGAACGCAGAGGATTCGTAGTCGAGTCCGACGTCGAGTCCGCCTTCGCTGCCGATCAGGATGGCATCGAGGATGCCGCGCAACGCGTGCGGCGCGCTTGCGGCAAGCTGCGCCGCGAGCACGTCGACCGCGGCGCCCAACTGGTCAGGCGAGTGCACGGAGTGGACGATGCCCAGCGCCAGCGCGCGTTCCGCATCGATAGTACGTCCCGTCAGGCAAAGGTCGAGCGCAACCGCGCGGCCGGCGAGTCGCGCAAGCCGTTGCGTGCCGCCAAAACCCGGGGGCACGCCGAGCGTGATCTCCGGCTGGCCCCATTTCGAAGTGGCGCTGGCCACGCGCAGGTGGCACGCCATCGCGAGCTCCATGCCGCCGCCGAGCGCGAAACCGTTGACCGCGGCGATCACCGGCTTGCCCAGGCGCTCGATGCGCGTCATCAGCGCCTGGCCGAATCGGGAAAACTCGAGCGCCTCGACGGGAGTGAGCCCGGCGAGTTCGGAGATGTCGGCACCGGCGATGAACGCTTTCGAGCCGGCCCCGGTGATGACCACCACGCGAGCCGAGGAATCCGTTCGGGCCCTGTCGAAGGCCGCGTGCAACTCCGTCAGAGTTTGCCGGTTGAGCGCATTCAACTTGTCGGGGCGGTTGAGCGTCAGCCGCAGGACGCCGTCGGTCGATTCACTCAGCACGCAGGCTTCGGCCACGATCGTGATCCTCACTTCGAAGAGGCGCGCAGTTTACGCGAGCAGGTGCGCGCGCTCGGCTAAAATGGGCCTCCGGCACCGGAACCAGGGTCCGGATCCGCTGCCCGATCGACACCACTCCCTTCCAGTCCGAGCGACATGTCCCTGATCTTCGCCCGCAATCCATGGAACAGCACGACGGTGGCCCTGTCGCCGTGCATCGGCGTTTGCGAGGTCGATCCGGTCGGCGTGTGCCGCGGTTGCGAGCGCACGCTCGCCGAGATCGCGGACTGGGCGACGATGGACGATGGCGAGCGCGTGCGCCTGATGCTGCACGTACTTCCGGTGCGCGCGGCGCACCGCACGCGGTGAACGCGGCCACGCCCATGCGAGCGCACCGCCGGATCGCAGGAGCCGGCCTGCATCCCCTGCACGCTCCGCCGGAAGGCGCACCGTCCAATCTTCCCGATCTGATCGAAGGCCTCGTTTCGCCGCTGCTGCGACCGGCTGCCGTGCTCGTCGCCCTGGTGGAGCGAAGCGCCGGCACCCACGTCGTGTTCACGCTGCGCAATCCCGATCTTGCGCACCATGCGGGACAGGTGAGCTTTCCGGGCGGACGGCTCGAATCGGGTGAGGATGTGGTGCAGGGCGCGAAGCGCGAGGCATTCGAGGAAATCGGCGTCGAGGCGGACGCGTTGGAGCCGCTCGGCTACCTTGACCCGCTGGCGACGATCTCCGGTTTTCGAGTCACGCCCGTGGTCGCCTGGTTGTCGTCGTCGGCCACGCTGCGCGCGGATCCGCGCGAAGTCGCGGAGATCTTCGAGGTGGCGCTCTCTCACCTGCGCGATCCGATGACGCGCGCGGAGCGGATCGTCCAGTGGCTGGGACGCGAACGCAGGATCGGCGCCTACAGGCATCCCGTGCACGACATATGGGGCGTCACCGCAAGCATCGTCGACCAGTTGCTCGCACTGCCCGAGGCCGCGTGGAGCAGGCGTCCTTGAACATCCTCGTCGACGTTTCCGGCGCGCGCCGCATGATGCAGGATGGTGCCCTCGTCCGCGTGATCGACTGTCGCGCCGTCCTCGGTAGTGCGGGTGCAGGAGCAACTGCCTGGATGGAGTCCCGCTTGCCGGGCGCATTGCATGCCGACCTCGAGTTGGATCTATCGATGCCCGGGCTGCCAGTCGACGGTCGCCACCCCTTGCCGGACGACCGGCACCTGTCCAGCCTGCTTTCGCGTTGGGGCCTGACGCCGGATCACTGGCTCATCGCCTACGACGCGGGAGACGGCGCCTATGCCGCCAGGGCGTGGTGGCTGGCAACGCGGGCGGGCCATGCGCGCACGCTGGTGATCGATGGCGGCCTGCGTGCCTGGATGCAGGCGCAGCTTCCGCTCGAGTCCGGGGCATCCGGCATGCGCGTGGATCCGATCGAGCGAAGCGTGCGACTCGATCGTTCGGCCATCGTCGATTTCCAATCGCTGGAACGGCTGCTCGAGTCCGCATCCGGGGCACTGCTCGATGCGAGGTCCGCCGAGCGCTACCGAGGCGATGTCGAACCGATCGACGCCGTTGCCGGGCACGTCCCTGGCGCGCACAACCGGCCGTATGTCGAGAACCTGACAAGGGGAGTCTTCAAGTCGCCCGATCGGCTGCGCGAAGAGTTCGAAGCGCTGCTTCCCGGAACGGCGCCAGCGGACGTGGTGCACATGTGCGGGTCGGGCGTGACTGCGTGCCACAACCTGCTCGCGATGGATCTCGCGGGGCTCCGCGGCTCGCGACTCTTCGCTCCGTCGTGGAGCGGCTGGATCGCGGATGCGTCGCGTCCGATCGCATGGGGTGGCGACTCGCCGCCGACCCCGGCCCTGTGAAGACCGGACCCGGTCGCGGCGACTTTACTTCGGCCGCTTGAGGCGCTCGACGAGTGCCTTGAGCACGCCCTGCGTCTCATCGCCGTACCACGCGTCCACGAAATCCTCCACGTCGTGCGAACCGGGCGGACCGATGCCCTCGTGCAGGTCGGCGCGAGCGATGCGCCGGGTCTGCGCCATCGCGAGTGGCGGCAGCGCAAGGTGCCGCTCGCACCACGCCAGCGCGTGCGGCACGACCGAATCCACCGGCGCAAGCTCGTCGACCATGCCGACGCGCAAGGCTTCCGCCGCGTCGATCATGGCGCCCGCCACCATGAGGCGCTCAGCACGGTGCGGACCCACCAGCCGGCGCAGCGCGAACTGGATCGAGGGCGGAACCGACAAACCCACCTGCACCTCGTTGAGCCCAATCCTGTAGGGCCCCTCCGCCATGATCCGGTAATCACAGAAAATGCCGAGCACCGCGCCGCCCGCGGGGCTGTGCCCGGTAATCGCGGCGACGATCGGGATCGGGCAGCGCGCCATGCGCGCGAGCAGTTCGAAGAACGCCCGCCAGAACTCGGCAAGACGCGACCGGTCTAGTGTCAGCAGCACGGGAACATCGAGCCCTGCCGAAAACATCCCCGGTGCGCCGGACAGCACGATGGCGCGCCACCCCTGGCCCGGTGCATCGGCCACTGCCGCGATCAACTCCGCGACAAGGGCAGGGTCCAGGGCGTTAACGGGTGGCCGCGCAAGCCGCAGTTCAAGCACGGAGCCGTGCTGCAATCGTTCGAGCATGGCGCAGGTCCTGGTGTGCATGCGCGCGGCACCGCGCCGGCGCGCCGGTATGATATGCGATTGCTCACTGGAGACGTTCCATGGGACACCTCGCCGTGCTTTGCCTTGCAGCCGTGGCTTGCGCAGCATCGCCGTACTCGGTTGCGCGGGACGCCTTGACCGCGAGCGACGCCTACATCCTCGAAGCACCGCCGAGCGCACGTTCCAACGTCGGCTACGTGGTTGTTTCGAACCAGTCCCGCCATCCCGTCCGGCTGCTTGCGATCGACAGCGATCGATTTGCGCGGCACGAGATGCATTCCATGAAGGAAGAGGGCGGCGTCATGCAGATGCGCAACGAGCGCACGCTGGAGATCCCGGCACGCGGCGAATTGCGCTTTGCGCCGGGTGGCTATCACCTGATGCTGTTTGGCGCCGAGCCCCCGATCAGGGCGGGCGAACGCGTGACCCTGCTGCTGCAGGGCGACAGCGGCGACCAGGTGGAAGTCGCGTTCGAGGTGCGTCCGCAGCCGGGGATGGAGTCCGCGCCGGAGGAGCCTGCGGCAGCGCCGCCGCCAGTGCCTGCCACGCCCGCCGACGTGCCAGCGGTTCCGGCGACTCCTTCGGGACGCTGAGCGCCCGGATTATGTCGTGGAAGACTGTACCGATGCCGCGCGGCGAACGCCGTCCGGCAGCGGGACCGCGGCACCCGATGCGCGGTCGATCCAGACCATGACGATGGTGGCTTCGAGGTAGAGCGTGCCGGCGTCGCGCGCCGAAACGATGCGATGCGCGAGTGTCAGGCTGCTGTTGCCGACGCGTGCCGCGCGCGTCTCCACGATCAGCTCCTCGGGCCATGCGATCGACCTGCGGAATTCCAGGTGCGATGACGCGAGCACGGGCGCGCAATGCTCGTGGTACCAGGGCTCGGGAAGGGACTCGAGCCAACGCAGGCGGCTCTCCTCCAGATAGGTCAGGTAGGCGGCGTTGTTGACATGGCTGTACGAGTCGAGATCGCCCCAGCGAACCGACAGCAGCGCGCGCGCAAGCGGTTCGCCGCTCACGCTGCGCCCCGCTTTCGGAACGGGCTCACCGTGGCGGGCTTGCGGGAGGTCCTCGGAGTCGCGTCGAGAACGCGCGACAGGAATCGGCCCGTGTGCGACGCCGCGACCAACGCGATTTCCTCGGGCGTGCCTTGCGCCACGATGCGACCGCCGCCATCGCCG
>JBBRIE010000094.1:0-10604 GCA_038221545.1 Lysobacterales bacterium | reverse complement strand
GAGTGGCTTCGACCGGCACGCGCTGCGCAGCAAGCTGCCGATCGTCGTCGATTTCTGGGCGCCGTGGTGCGGGCCCTGCCTGTCGATGGCGCCACAGTTCGAGGCTGCTGCCCGCTCGCTCGAACCGAACGTCCGCCTCGCCAAGGTCGACACCGAGGCCGAGCCCGCGCTTGGGGCACGCTTCGCCATCCGCAGTATCCCGACGATGGTGCTGCTGGCCGGTGGTCGCGAGATTGCGCGGCAGTCGGGCGCCATGGGCAGCGCACAGATCGTCGAGTGGGTTCGCGCGCAACTGCCGCGGGCCTAGCCGCGCATTCGCATCTGCCGCGGCGTCGCCGCGGCTTGGCAGCACGCGGCGGCGGCGACGCTGTCAATGCCGGTCAAGGCAAGGGATCCGGGTCAGGCGGAGGAGCATCCACCTGCGCCGGGACCGGCGACTCGACCCGCGACCGGGTCTCCGCGGCACGCTGCGCGTCCCCGCGAATGCGCCGTTCGCTGGCCAGCTGTCCCATTCGATCGCCGCCTGCCAGGAGCAAGCGCAACCAGCTGTCGTCCAGCATCGTCACGCGAACGGCCAGCGTGCCGATCACCAATAACAGCGTGGCGACGACCCAGCGCGTCGGAACGTTCGGGTTCCTCAGCACGGTGCGGTGCTGCACGGGGTGCGGGCGCGCCGCGCCTTCATGGGGCGGGCGGCTCGTAGTCGAGCACGCGTGTCCAGAGTCCGGTGACCAGCGCGGCGACTTCGTCCCGACCGAAGCCGCCGTCGTCGATGCCGATTTCCATCAACACGCCCCGCTCGCCAATCACCACCTGCCGAGCGTTGCCGGAGCCGGTACCGAAGGCCGCGGCGAGTTTCGCCACGTCGGCGAACTCGTCGGACCCGGGTTGGTTCCAGGTCTGTTCGGCTTCGGCGAGCATGATCTCCGCGGTGCGTGCGAGGTCGTCCGGCTCCACGGACGCCGCGGTCATCACCCGCACGCTGATTCGCCCGGGTCCGTTCCGCCCCGCCTGCGTGGTGAACTGGCAATAGCCCGCACTCGGCGGGCGCATGTTGCCGGTTGATGTCGCCGGCTCCTTCAGCAGCGCTGCCGCCGGTTGCAGCCCCAGCGCGCAGACATCGATGGCTAGCTCGGACGCGACCCGGTGATCGCAGGCGGCGAGCAGCAGCGCCGCGACTGAAACGAGCAGTCGCATGCCGAAGCGAACACGCGCGGTGTCGCACACCCGGCGAGGCTGCGGTTGAACTCGCATGCGGTATTCCGGACAAGGGAGTGCGCGAATGTCGCCGATCCGGCGGGTGAAGTCGACTGGTCGAGCAACGCCCACGCAGCGCATGCTGACGCAATACGAAGTGCGCGGATGCAGCCTGTCGACTTCAGGCCTTCTCCAGGCCCGGCCCGGGGCGGGCGGCTGCGAATGGCGACCAGCACGGTGGCCGCACGCGCGACAGACTGTCAGCGCGCAGGGACCCTGTCGCACGGCTACCGAATGCAGATCAAGGCGAGTCACGCCACGTTCGATGACAGGCGGTGCAAGATGCGCTCATGGAGTTCGCGTTACCGGCACTCACCGTCCTCGACCTGGCATTCATCGCGCTGGCGCTGGTGGCGATCCAACTCGCGCGGCGCTCGGCGCTGCTGCACGCGCTGCTCGTGTTGCCGGGCACGCTGCTGCATGAACTCGCCCACTGGATCATCGCGACCTTGCTCGGCGGACAACCGACCTCGCTCAGCGTCGTGCCGGGGCGCACGGAACATGGCTGGCGGCTCGGCTCGGTCGGCATCGCGCGCGTGCGCTGGTTCAACGCACTGCCGATCGGTCTCGCGCCGTTGCTGCTGGCCCCGATCGCAGTGCTCGCGTTGATCCACGCGTCGCGCGCGGATGCCGCGAGCTGGGTGCACTGGGCCTTGCTCTACGTGGCGTCCAGCGCCGCCGTGTCGTGCCTGCCGTCGCTCCAGGACCTGAAGGTCGTGGCATCGCGCCCCTTGGGTGCGCTGCTGTATCTCGCCGTCGCCGCAGCCGCGATCCATGCCTGGATGCGCCCCTAGCTGGACCGCCGGCCCGCAGCGCTGCTGTTCGCGACGTGTCGCGGGTCAGTGCACCTGGCGCCCCTGCTCGCGTGCCTTGGTGGCCAGGCTGAAGCGCGGCTCGACAGGTCCGTTGCGCAGCATGCGTTCGACCAGGTAGGCGCCCACTGCGGGGCCATGCTTGAAGCCGTGGCCGGAGCCACCGCCGGCGATCCAGACATTGTCGAAGGCGGGATGCCGGTCGATGACGAAGTCGCCGTTCGAAGTGTTCTCGTACTGGCAGACCTCCGAACCCAACAGCGGGGCTGACGCGAGCGCCGGAAAGCGCCGCGCCAGGAACGCGCGCGCGTCGGCGATGCGACGGCGCGTCGGAATGCGTTCCGCGCTGTCGGGATCGATGGCGTCGCCATGCGTGTCGTGCGCGACCTTGAAGCCGCGGCCGTCGAGGTCGGGAAAGCCGTAGTAGTTGCGATCGAAATCGAGCCAGATCGGCAGCGCAGGGCAGGCAAAACGTCGATCGCCTGGCGCTGTGCCGAAATAGAACACTTCCTGGCGGGTGGGAAAGATGCGCCCCCCGAGCACTTCCGGCAACACGCGGCCCAGCCACGGACCGCACGCGAACACGAACCAGTCGGCGCGAATCCTTTCACCCGAATGCGTCGTGACTTCCGCGAGGTGGGTGTGGCCGCTGGGCGAGGCAACGTCGGCGATGAGGAGCTCGGCACCCGCGCGCAAGCTGTCATCGACCACGGCCTGCACCGCGCGCCGCGCCAGCAGGCCGCCGCTTTCGGGCTCAAGGATCGCCCAGCCGCCCGGCGGAACAACGAGCTGCGGATAGCGATGCGCGAGCGCAGCGGGATCGAGCACGAGATGTCGGATCTGGTTGCGAGCCAGCACCTCGACCGAGCGCGTTGCGGCCGTATTGTCGGCGGACGACAACCAGAGCACCCCGGTCTCGCGGAACAGTTCCGGTTGCCCGATGCGCGCGAAGAATTCCTTCCACTGCACCAGCGACTGCCGGGACATGCGCGTGTAGACCTCATCGGGTCCGTACGCCATGCGGATCACGCGCGTCTCCCCGCCGGAACTGGAGCGACCGTTGCCCGGACCGTGCTTGTCCACCAGCAGCACGCGCAGGCCGGAACGCAGCAGGTGCGCGGCGGTCCACGCCCCGAAAACGCCGGCGCCGATCACCACCACGTCCCAGGTTTGCTGCATGCGCCAGTCTCGACGTGTCGTTGAACCGAATTGCCAGGTGACGATGAGGCGCGGAGTGCCTCGCTCCGGACGGCGCGTGCATTCCGTGCCGGCATCGTAACCCGCATGCCCGCCCCGGGCCTCGACGCTAGAATGGCCCGGAAGGCATTGCTGCGGGGGGGCAACATGCTGGCAGGCACGCGCAGACCTTCGTCGCGCCTTTCGCGTGTTCGCCGTGCTGTTGCTGATCCTGTTGTCGCCCGTGCTGGTGTGGTGGGTGGCGAACCGTATCGATGAGCCGCGCGAATTTCGCGACGACCACACGGCGTTGCTCGAAGTCGAAGGCGCTCCGCACGCAGGCATGCGCGTGCTGTATATCGTCACGATGGAACGAACCGATGGGCGCTGGGGTTTCGCGTCCTCGCAGTGGGCTGGCATCCTGAAGTAACGGGGCAGGGAAATGCGCGGCGCGAGAATGCATCGGGCAGGACAGGCGATACCCGCGCGCAAGGGCGCGTGCATGTGCAGGCCATTTCGCTTTGGGCCCTGGCTGCTGAGCGCATTGCCGCTGCTGCTCGCTGCGTGCGCGAGTGGGCCGCCGGTCCCGACGGGGCCGGCCGGATCGACCGTCGTGGTGTGCCACGGTCCCGATTGCTGCCGGGATCCCCTCTCGCTTGCGTTCGAACCGCACCGGCTCAATTGCGAGTCGCTCGCGCGGCGCGCGCAGGGGGAACACGAGCAAGCCTGGAAGCTGCTCAACGAGGCGATCGCCGCGGCTCGCGCAGCCGAGTCGGCTAACGAGGAACCCGCGCGCGAAGTCCTCTGCTACACGCTCAACGACGCCGGCCACGGCCATGGCCGGCGCGGCGACATCGATGCCGCGCGCGCCGCGTTTGACGGCAACCTGGCGGCATGCCGGGCACGCTTTGGCGAAGCCTCGAAGGAGACTGCACAGGCCGCCTACAGCCGCGCGAATTTCCGCCTTGGCACGGGCGACGTCTCGACCGGCGTCGCCGAAGATCTCGATATCGCGATACACATCGCCCAGACGCTGAACCTGCAGGGACTGCGCGCAATCGCGCTCGATGCCAGCGGACGCCTGGCGGATCTGCAGGGCCGACACGCGGACGGCGATCGCCTGCTGCGCGAGGCGCTCGAAATCAAGCGCACCGCGTTCGGCGAGCAGAGCGTCGAGTTCGGCACCACCCTGACCAATCTCGGCGCGAACGCGATCGATCGCGGCGACATGGCGCAGGGCGCCACGTGGTACCAGGCCGCGATGGACGCTTACCGCGCCGACCCTGGTCCCGACAGCGATCGCTATCTCGGCGTCGCCTCGGGGCTCGCGAGCACCTGGCTTGCCATGGAGGAGTACGAAAAGGCCGGTCCACTCTATGAAGAACTGGTGGAGGCGACCGGGCGCGTGTTCGGCGTCGACGACGAGCGGCACGTGACCCTGCTCAACGACCATGCGGTGCTGCGGTTTCGCCAGGGCGATGCGGCGCGTGCGCAGACCTTGTTCGCCGCAGCCCTTGAGGTGCGACGGCGCACGCGCCCCGATGCGATCAACACCGCGTGGACCGCATTCAACACGGCGCAGGCTTCGCTCACGGCGGGCGGCTGCGACGCGGCATTGCCGTACGGCCGGACGGCGCAGGAGATCCTCGACCGCGTCGCCGCCGACACTGCGCAAGCCGAACGCGATGAGCTCACGGCGAGCCTGGGCGAGTTCCGAAAGGCCTGCCCGTCGCGCTAGCCGCCCGCGCGAACCGCGTCGCCTGTCGCCGGAAAGAGCCGCAGGGGGAGCGGCTCGATCGCAACGCTGCCACGCTCACTGTTCGAGGCCGCGGCCCAGTTTCCTGAGGAGGGCCGCAAGTCGCGAGCGCTCGGCCGCGGACAGGACGGTCAGCGATTCCGCGGCTTCCCGGAAGCGGACCGCGATCGCCTTGTCGATCAATTTGCGGCCCTCGATAGTCAGCTCGGCGGCGCTGGAGCGTCGATCCTGCGGATCCGCCACGCGCGCGATCAGGCCATTGCGTTCGAGCCGGTCGAGGCAGGCGGTCATCGCACCCGACGTGATCAGCACCGAGTCGCGCAACTCGGTAGGCGTGCGTCGATAGGGCTTCCCGCCCCGACGCAGCGTCGCCAGCAGGTCGAGATCCGTGTAGTGCAGGCCGAGCGGCTTGAGCGCGGCATTAGCGCGCGCCTCGAGCCTGCGCCCGATGCTGAGCAGCCGGCCGACCACCGCCATCGCGGCCGCGTCGAGTTCGGGCCGCTCGTCGTTCCATTCGGCCAGCAGGCGGTCGGTGCGATCGCCGTCGCCGGCCTGCTCTGCGCGGTGTTTCTTCATCACGACTCCGGTTGCCATGGCCCGGAAGTCATGTTGACATTAAGTATCTTGATGTCAAGATAAATGCATATTCCATGCGCGCCGGAGCCACCGTGAAGCAGCTCTTCTTCGACTCGAACGATCGCCTGCGCAACGGCTGGTGGATCCTGTTCTTCATCGCGCTGATGGTGGCGAGCCGGTTCGTGTACACGCCGGTGAGCCGGGCGCTGCAAGACCTTGGCGCGCACAAGGAATGGCTGGAGCCGCTGCGCTTCGCATTCCTGCTGGGGGTGACCTGGCTCTGCGTGCGCCTGCGGCGGGAGCCGCTGTCGAGCATCGGCTTCGTGCTGGACGGGCGCTGGGCACGCGAGTTCGGCGTCGGTTCCCTGGTCGGCGTCGCGACCGCCTTGCTCGCGGTGGCGATGATCTGGGCGGTCGGGGGCGTGCGTCTCGAACTCGATCCCTCACGCAGCCTCGCGATGCTGGCGTACGGCGCGTACCTGTTCCTGTTCGTCGCGCTGTTTGAAGAGACGCTGTTCCGCGGATTCGTGTTCCAGCGACTCGTAGCCGGTGCGGGCATCCGGGTGGCGCAAATCGCGCTGGGCCTGCTGTTCGCCACCAGTCACTGGGGCAATCCGGACATGCACGGCGCGACGCTGGCGTGGGCCACCGTCGAGTTGTTCCTGGGCGCGGTACTGCTCGGCCTCGCTTACCTGCGCACGCGCAGCCTGGCGCTGCCGATCGGCATCCACCTCGGATGGAACTGGGCGCAAGGACACCTGCTCGGCTTCGAAAAAGGGGTCAGGTACATTTTCCCTGTTCGAAGGTCTTCCTGTGACCTTCATTGCTGACGCCTCATCGACTGCATCATCTGAAGATGGAGCCCACTTTCAGGGCGGCGGCGACCAGCCCCGGTCCGCGCCCCACGCAGCGAACTCGGGTTGCTTTGCGAGCCACGCGTACGAACTGTTCTTTGCCAGGCTTCCCGCGTTGAGTTTCTTGCCGCCGCGCGCCTGCTCGACGCCGGTAAGCGACTGGATCGCCAGCGGGGCATCTTTGGTCTGGAGCGCCAGCCGCACGCGCGTCCAGCGGGGCAGTTCGAACGTCGGGTCGCGAGCGATTGAACGATCGCATGCTGCCAGCGCGTCGGCTTTGCGTCCAAGGTCGAGCAGAGCGTGGCAGCGGTTCGCGTCCATCACTTCGTCGTCGCCGATCACGCGCGCCGCGCGATCGACGGCGCGCAGTGCGAGCTCGAATTGCCCGGTCAGCAGGTAGTGGTCGATCAGGATGAACTGCAATTCGTCGGCCGTGCCATGGCGCCTTGCAAGCTCCGCCAAGGCTTCACCATATGCCTGCATACTCACGCTGCGCGCCATGGTGACCCGCAGTGTCGCGAACTCGCGCCGCTGCTTGATCGATTCCGGCATCTCGAGCAGCAGGGCATGCGCAAGCTGCATGTCGCCAGCATTGACCGCGGAGGCGAAGCTCGTCATGAGCGTGGCGATCTCGCGTGCATCGCCGGCTTGGCCGAGCAGCAGCTGCGCGACCTGCGTCGCGGTCATCATCTTTACGGCGCTGAACGCAAGCTGCCCGCTCATCGACACGGCAAGTGAGTGGTCGTACCAGTCGACAATCCGCCCCTCGCGGTCTAGCGACACCTGCAGGTAGCCGAATGCCTCGTTGTCTTTGGCGTCGGTGGTAGTGATTCGGGCCAGGAACTCGCCGCCCGCGCCGCCATCCCCTGCGGGCGAGGAGCGCAGAAGTGTTGCCTTAGCGCGCTGCGCCAGCATCTGCGCGGCGACGCTGTAACCCAGCGTGCTGTACTCCGTACTCAGGATCTCCACGTAGAGCGCCCGGTCGACCACGTTCAACTTGAGTTTGGCAAGCACGCGCGCAGCAATTCCGTCGGCGTCCATCAGCTCGTTAAGCCCGGATCCATCGGCAGTGTTGATCGCCGTGACGAAGCGCTGGCCGGTGCTCGCGACCGCAGTGGCCTCCGCGGCAACGGCCTCCGCCATGACCGGTGGCGGCACCAGGCCGAAAGCGGCGAGCATCAGCGTGGAAAGCAGCCAGCCATGCATCATGTGCGAAAACCCGTACTCGATCGGCCGCATGGATCGTTCTCCGCTTCGCTGTATTTAGTAGCTAACGAGAAAAGGCGGAGGAACCTGCCAAGCAAAAAGGGGTACATTTTTCCGTCACGGTAGGCGCCGACCGGGGTTCTGGGGGGGAGCAAGCCATGACCCTCGCAAAATAAAGGCGGGGTCAGATTCCTTTTCGCTGACGCCTCACGAGTGTTCAGTCGGACTCGACTTCGGCTCCGGGATGCGGGCTGCGATCCGTTCGCCCGCTGGCCCGGCCCGGTGTACGAAACCGCAACAAAGGGTCTGACTCTTTTTTGACCCCATTTTGCATCCCTCTTTCGGAGAGGTTGTGGCAGGTCGGCGGTTGGCCTTATAGTTAGATCGTTGCCTAAATATACAATCCAGCCCGGGAGCCAGGCCATGCGCCATTTCGTCCAACCCGCCGCGTCGATCGCGTCGCTCTCCGTGATGCTCGCAGCTGCGATCGCTTCGGCGCAGCCGATCGCCTCGGCGCCGCTCGCCGACCGCGCCGCCACTGTCACTCTCGTCGCCGACGGCTTGCGCACCGGCGAGTTCGGCGCCGCCTTCGCACGCTTCGACGCCACGATGCGCGCGGCCCTGCCCGAACCTAAGCTCGGCGAGTTGCGGACCGCGCTCGAAGCGCAGGTCGGCACGCTGCGTTCCTGCGATGCACCGCGCAGCGCGCGCGAGGCGGCCCACGTGGTGATGCGCGCGGCCTGCAGGTTCGAGCGCGCGTCGCTCGACCTCGTCGTCGCATTCGATGGCGACGATCGAATCGCGGGCCTGCGTGTCGTGCCACCCGAGACGACGCCCGCACCGGCGCCGACTACCGCCGCGCCGGAGGGGCTGGTCCAGCGCGAAGTGACGATAGGCGAGGGCGGATGGGCGCTGCCTGGCACGCTGACCCTGCCGAAAGGCGAGGGCCCGTTCCCCGCAGTTGTCCTGGTGCACGGATCCGGCCCGCACGATCGCGATGAGACGATCGGGCCGAACCGGCCGTTCCGCGATATCGCGGAAGGGCTCGGCGCGCGCGGAGTCGCGGTGCTGCGCTACGAAAAGCGCTCGAAGGTGCACGGCGCGAAGCTCATGGCGCTGCCGTCGTTCACGGTGGACGACGAAACCGTCGATGACGCGGTGCACGCGATCAGCTTCGCGCGCGCGGCCGAAGGCGTCGACCCGGCGCGCGTGTTCGTGCTCGGCCACAGCCTCGGCGGCATGCTCGCGCCGCGCATCGCGCAACGCGCCCCGGCGCTCGCGGGCGTCGTGATTCTCGCGGGGTCGGCGCGGCCGCTGCAGCGCGTGCTCGAGGATCAGCTCACGTACCTCGAAGGCATCGAGTCGGGCGCGGCGGCCCGCGAGCAGATTGGCGCCATGAGGAAGGAGGCCGCGCGCATCGACGCGATCACGCCGCAGACCAGCGGCCTCGTGCTCGGCGCGCCCGCGGCGTACTGGCTCGATCTCGCGGAGTACGAACCGGCGGTGGCCGCGCGCGCATTGCCGCAGCGCCTGCTCGTGCTGCACGGCGAGCGCGACTACCAGGTGACGGCTGCCGACTATGCGGTCTGGCGCGAGGCGCTCGCTGGCCGGCGCGACGCGCAGCTGCGCGCGTACGCGAAGCTCAACCACCTCTTCATCGCGGGCGAGGGGCGTTCGACGCCGGCGGAGTACCAGACCGCGGGGCGCGTCGCGGACGAGGTGATCGACGATATCTCGGCGTTCGTGATGCAGGGCGCGGCGACGCGGACGGACTGATGGAGAACGAGGTCTTCAAGGCCCTGTCCGATCCGACGCGGCGGGAGATCCTCCGGCTGCTGCGCGGCGGCGACATGAACGCGGGCGAGATCTCGGGCCACTTCGACATGTCAAAGCCGAGCATCTCGCACCACCTGTCGCTGCTCAAGCACGCGCGGCTCGTGCTCGACGTACGCAAGGGGCAGAACATCGTGTACTCGCTCAACATGACCGTGTTCCAGGAAGCGATCGGCTGGATGCTCGCCGTGGCGGGCAAGGAGAAGAAGAAGCGATGAACAAGACAGAGAAGACAATCAGCGAGCGCGACTATCGGGTCGACTCAGCGGCGCTGCGCGGCGACTGGCCGCTGCTGTTGCTGCTGGCAGCCGACATCGCGTATGGATTCATCATGTGGCCGTCGATGCCCGAGGTCGTGCCGACGCATTGGGGCATTTCGGGCCAGGCCGACGGGTACGGGCCTGCGTGGATCATCGCGCTGGGACTGCCGGCGATGTCGCTGGCGACCTACGCACTGCTGCTGTTCCTGCCCTTGATCGACCCCCGCCGTCGCAACTACGCGCTGTTCGGGGGCACGGTTCGCTTCGTGCGCTGGCTGGTCGCCCTGTTCTTGATCGGACTGCACTTCGTGCTGGTGCGCGTCGCGCTGGGCGACGACATGGATGTCGCCTTCGTGATCCGCCTCGGCATCGCGCTGCTGTTCACGCTGCTCGGCAACCAGATGGGCAGGATGCGCCAAAACTTCTTCATCGGGATTCGCGTGCCGTGGACGCTCTCGAGCGAGGAGGTCTGGAACCGCACGCACCGGCTCGCGGGGCGGATCTGGGTCGCAGGCGGGCTCGCGATGATCGCGGCGGCATTCCTGCCGCCGCCGATCGGGGTCATGGTGTTCGTGGCGATCGCCGTGGTGCTGGCGGTGGTGCCGATCGTGTATTCGTGGTGGATCTATCGCGACATCGGCGCGCGATGAGCAAAAAGGGGTCCAAAAAGGGGTCAGGTACATTTGTCCGTGTTCTCGGGTCTTCCGCGCGGCCGCACTTGCAGCTTGCGCTGTGCGAGGTCCTCGATCTGCAACCGAAACCGTTCGCTGCCCCATGTCTTTTGCTGCTGGGTGGCCAGCCGCAGCGCGTGTGCGTCGCTGTCGGTCAGGCCATCATTGAATAGATGTCGGTAGGCTTTCAGCCGGTCCGCCTC
>JBBRIE010000093.1:0-10759 GCA_038221545.1 Lysobacterales bacterium | reverse complement strand
GCCTGCGCCGCATCGGCCGAGGTCGTGTTTGCCAACGGTTTCGAGTGAGTCGCAAGTGTCGCCGTTCGAGGCCATGCGTCCACGTCGGCGGCGGCCGGTTGCGACGACGATACGAAAACGAGCGCGAGCAGCACCTCCCATCCGGCAAGCAGCGCGTGCGATACGCGCATCTGCATCGATCCCCGGTCCTGAGCCGATCGGCGCCGGCTCGCAGGGTTGAATGTACGCGGCAAGCCATCGCGGCTGACTCGGCCGTGGAGCATCGGTAACATCCATCAACGCCCCAAACGGAACGCGGATGGAAATTCCTGAGGTGCGGAGCCCCGGTGCCCATCCCCCGCGCGTCGACGTCCCGCGCCTGCCGCACGTGGTCGTGCTCGGCGGAGGCTTTGGCGGGCTCTGGGCCACACGTGCACTATCGGCTGCGCCCGTGCACGTCACGCTCGTCGATCGCACCAATCACCATCTCTTCCAGCCGCTGCTCTACCAGGTGGCGACCGCCGGTCTGTCGTCGCCCGACATCGCCGCGCCCCTGCGCCACATACTCCGCGGGCAGCGCAACGTCACCGTGCGCATGGACGAAGCGCTTGCGATCGACCCGGCCACGAGGTCCGTGACGCTCGCATCCGGTTCGCTCCACTACGACTATCTGGTGGTTGCGACCGGCTCCACGCACGCCTATTTCGGCCACGACGAATGGTCACCCCACGCGCCGGGCCTCAAGACGCTCGACGACGCGCTGTCAATGCGCCGCCGCATCCTCGAGGCATTCGAGGCGGCGGAGAATGAAGACGATCCCGTGCAGCGGTCGGCGTGGCTGCGGTTCGTCATCATCGGCGGAGGCCCGACCGGGGTGGAGCTCGCCGGAACACTAGCCGAGATCGCGCGGCACACGCTCGCGCGCGAGTTCAGGCGGATCGATCCACGCACCGCGGAAGTGCACCTCGTCGAAGCCGGCGAGCGCGTGCTCGCGTCGATGCCGCCGTCGCTGTCGGCCAGCGCGGAGCGACAACTCCGCCGGGTGGGCGTGTCGGTGCACACGGCATCGCCCGTCACCGGCATCGACGCGGGCGGCGTCTCGATGGGCGCGAAGCGATTCGAGTCGAAGACCGTGCTCTGGGCGGCCGGGGTCGCGGCTTCCGCGCTGGGCCAGCATCTGGGCGCCGCACTCGACCGCAATGGACGCGTCGAAGTAGGCGCGGACCTGAGCTTGCCAGGACACCCGGAAGTATTCGTGGTGGGTGACCTTGCCAGGGTCGTCACCGGCGGCACCGCGGTGCCGGGCGTTGCGCCTGCGGCCAAGCAGATGGGTACGCATGCCGCACGCAATATCCGTGCATGCATTGACGGCAGGGCGCCGACGGCATTCCGCTATCGCGATTACGGAAACCTCGCCACGATCGGACGCATGGCCGCGGTCGTGCACTACGGCGCGCTGCGCCTGTCGGGTGTGATCGCGTGGTGGTTCTGGCTCGTCGCCCACCTGTTCTTCCTGATCGGCTTCCGCAATCGGCTGCTCGTTCTGCTGAACTGGTCGTTCTCGTATTTCACGTATCAGCGCCACGCGCGCATCATCGTGGGGCGGGGCCGGAAGGAGTAGTGAGGGTCCTGGATTCGGCGTCGGAAACGGATGCGACCGGATTGCCGTGCGGCGTCGCCGAAGGGCCGCGAGTCGCTTCGGCAATCGCCCGCTGGACGCGCTGACGTTTCGCTTCGACGAACCCCTACTTTGGCACGTCCGGGGGACACGAAGTCAAGTCTGTTCGACACGGACGCAGGGGTATACCGTCGGGTCATGCATTCGACCGAAACGCCACGGACCGCTACCCGCAACGCAACCGCGTTCGCGTATCTCATGGGCCTGTATGGCGACAACTACTGGCGGCTTGCGCGCCTGTTCTCGCCGCACCTGCTCGCACCCGGAACGTATCGTTCGCTGGTTGCGGGCGACGAGCCCCTGCGACTTCGCATCCACGAGCAGCAGGCCTACACCACGCTCCTGAGTCTCAATTACGAGTTCGCGGGCGAGGTCAGTGCGCTCGGTCCAGGTGCGGAGTTGCGCTTCTATCGCGATGCCAGCGTGGCCGAGATGGTGGCCTGCGACGACCAGCAACGGATCGAGGACGTGCTGGGGCGCGTGGCGCTGCCCAAGGCCGTGTTCGGCTATCGGCTGCGCATCAACGCCTTCCTCGGCAAGTGGCTCGAGTACATCGAGGATCGCGGCCATTCGCGCTTCAGCCTGAAGGCGGAGGCAATCATGCCGGTGCCGGCACTGGCCGTTGCGGCGGACGATCGCCGGATCAGCCCTTCATCGAACCGAAACACCCGCCGTTGAATTCCGTGATTGCCTCACGGATTTTCAGCATGCCGTTGAGCATCGCGCCCATGGCTTCCGTACGAACGTAGCCGAACGTCCTTTCCGAGTCCGGTGGGCGCCGACTCAATCGTACGGCGATCAACGCGATCACCAGTGCCAGCGTATCGGTGCCCATGTGCGCGGCGTCCGACAGCAAGGCCAGGCTGTTGGTCAGGAACGCGCCGATAACTTCCGCGACCAGGAATGCGCTGGTGAGGCCTGGCGCCCTTCAGAGCGGCTTCTCGTGCCGGATCGCAGTCGTACGGTGGCCGTGACCCGTTCCCATCACGCCGGTCTTCGTGGTTTGTACGTCAGCCCGTCACCCGTTGCAGAATCCGCTCGATCTGCTCCGGCCGAGCCGGCGACAGCGTCCCGGCGATCAGCCACCGACAACGCGCAGGGCGCGCATTGTGCCCAAGCCGAGCGCCGTCATCGCCAGCGAGCCGAACACGTGCAGCCCAACCAGCAGCGAAGCCCAGCCGAACTGCCCGCGTTCGAACAGTGCGATCGTCTGCGCAGAGAACGTCGAGAACGTGGTCAGTCCCCCGAGCAGTCCCGTGATGACGAACAGTCGCCATTGCGGGCTCAGGGAAGGATGTGCAGTCAGCCAGGCGATCGCGAGTCCGATCATGTACGCGCCGGCAAGATTCGCGGCCAGCGTGCCGAGCGACAATTCCCGCTTTAGCGGATTGAGCCAGAGTTCGAGACCCCAGCGACTCCACGCGCCGAGGGTGGCGCCCGCCGCGATGGCGATAAGCGAGTTGACCATGGTGTTTCCCTTCTCCGGCCGTCACAAGACAAAGCGTAACGTGCGAGCGGCCCTGTGCGATGCCGACGTGCCTGGTCCAGGGCATCCGAACTTCCCTGGCCAGTCATCATCCGCCGCGGTGCGGGAGCAGGCGGTGTTCGACCTGTCGCAACTGAAGGATGGCGACGAGGCTTTGATTGCCTTGTTGCGCGGCGATCATCCGCGCCCGGTCAAGGAGCGCGCGTTGTCTGGCTCGCCCGGTCGGGATCAAGTCGCGCAATCGACTACGTCGACGGAGTGTTGCCCGCGCAGAGCGCGCACCGTGAGTCCTGGCGTCGGCGCGAGAGTGCAATCGCCGTGCTGCCTCCGGGACGCTACTCGGCCTGCCCATCGAGAAAGAAGGGCACGACCTCACCGGAAAACTTGAGCGTCATCAGATTGCCGCGTCGGTCGCGAGCCTTGCCGACGGGCAGCCGGACCCAGCGCTCGCTCACGCAATACTCCTCGACGTTGGTCTTCTCCTCGCCGTTGAAGCGGATGCCCACGCCACGTTCGAGCAGGTCCGCGTCGTAGAAGGGGCTCTTGGGATTGGTGGACAGGCGATCGGGCAGGGCAGTGGTCATGGCGCGTTCTTCGTGTGGATTAAAGAGCAAAGGAGCAAAGGAGCAAAGGAGCAAAGGAGCCGCAGCATAGTCGACCGTGTCGCCCGCGCAAACGCATCGATCGGATGCTGGCAGGACGCCGCGATGCGGGTTGCACCTGCCCGCGACGGGTGGACCGCGCACGTCGGGGTTTGGGGGTATCGACGCCGACGCCGCGTGCAGGAAATCGTTCCCTGCCGCAGGCAGCCGTCGCTTGCCGGTGCCCGCCGCGGGCATCCGCGGTGGCGGGCTGCAGACGGTGATCAGCCGAGTTCGAGGTCCGCGAGAAAACGCTTCTCGATCGCGCGCTTGGCCCAATGCAGTGGCGCGCCATGCGGTGTGGCAGCCGCATGCGCGTCATCCCGGTAAACCCCGATGCCGCCGTCTACCGTATCGATCACACAGGCGAGGCGCTGGTGGAGTCGCGCGGTGGGTGACTGGCCCTCGATGAAAGCGTGCAACGAGGCCGCCGCAACGCGGGCCTGCAGGCGGGCGTTGTGAGCAAGCTTGGGCGCCCAGGCCGGGCCCGGGAAACTTCCGGCATCGCCCGCCACGAAAACACCATCATGGCCAGGTACTGCGCAGTAGTCGTCAGCCAATACGAAGCCGCCGGCGGACAAGGGCAGACCGGAGCTCGCCAACCAGGCTGCCCCCGCCAGTCCCGGATTGAACACCACGAGGTCCGCGCCGAGACTGCGCATCTCTGGACCGGACGTGTAGGGTTCGGGCGCTTCGCCATGGAACTCGATGTTGCGGCGTGCAAGTTCCGCCATGAGCTTGCGCTCCGCCGCGATGCCGAAGCGCTTGAAAGGCTCCAGCACGGTGGCGAAGAACAGCAGCGAGTACCGGGAGCGGACACGTCGCCGGCGCAGCGAGGTGTCGATGCCGAAGGCAAGCTCAAGCATGGGATGGCAACGCGTCGCGCCGGGGTGGTCGCGGTGCACGCCGCAACCGATCGCGATGGTGCCCTTGCGCAAGTTGAAAAGCGCTGCCCGAGTCCGCTCCGCTGCCGCGACGCCGCCGCAGATGCCGTGCACGGGATTCGAGTCCGCAGGGCCCGCAACCGGGTCGGCCCCCGTGGCGATGAGCAACGCGTCGTTGCGGATCATCCCCCGGCTCGTCGCCACCAGGCGTCCTCTCGCCTCGATGCCCGTTACCTCGGCGGGTGTGAAGCTGATCCCGAATCGCGCCAGGAATGGTTCCAGTGGAACCTCCAGCTGCTCTCCCGTGCGCAAGCCCACGGGGATCCAGATGAGGCTGGGCCGATAGACGAAACGGCGTGTTGGCGCCACCATCCTGATGGTCGCCCGTGGCAACAGTTCCCGCAGCCTGCGCGCCGCTGCCAGCGCGGCGAATCCCGCGCCCAGGATGCAAACGCTAGTGCGCGTTCTCATTTTCCTTCCCCCTTCGAAACACGCGGGCGGGGATTGGCGACCCCGGCCGCGCTAATCGCGATATCGCATCCTCGATTCTCCCGAGCGCCTGCATTGCGTGGTTCGGCAATCGGGCTGGCGGGTATGGAGTCTGTCTCGCAGCGATTGCGGCCCCCGGATTTCGCGCGATAGAGCGCACCGTACTGCGCCTGCAACGTTCAATGTCGGAACAGTACGGGAATTTGCGACTCGCGCAGCGCGTGCCGGGTGGCACCACCCAGCACCCATTCGCTGAAACGGTTGCGGCCGTAGCCACCCATCACCACGAGGTCTGACTGGAGCGTGCTCGCGTGGTCGAGTATTTCTGCGCCGATGAAATCGTCGTCGCAGGCGAGGAGCCGCAGCTGCGGCTGCAGCCCGTGCTGCTCGAGGTAGGCGACCGGATCGAAGGCGGGCGGCTCCGTGATGGAGAAGAACGGAACGCGGCGCTCTCCGCGGAGCACGATCACGCGGTTGGCGAGCTTCAGCAATGGCAAGGCGCCATGCAGGGCGCGCGTGGACTCGGGCGAACCATTCCACGCAATCGCGATGGTGCCGACGTCGGCCGATTGCGAGTAGCCGTGCGGCAGAACGATGACGGGCAGTTGCGCATCGAGCACCAGACGGCCGACCGAGTTGACCGTGCCCCACGGATCCGCGTCGTTGCGCTCCATCACCATGAGGTCGTGCCAGTTGGCCGCAAACGCAACAGTCTCGGGAATCGGTCCCAGCGCGCTCAACCAGTTGGAACGGGCAACGCCGGCACCCGCGGCCCAGCGCTCGAATGTGACTGCTGCTTCGCGCGATCGGGCCATGCGCTCCCGCGCGAACGCAACCACCACGCTGGCGACCGCGGGGGAAGTTCCCGCAACCACGTTGCCGATGGGCTCGTAGACGTACATTCCGGTAATGCCCGCTGCGAACCGCCGGGCCAGTCCGGCTGCGTAATCGAGCGCCACCGAAGCGAGTGAGTCGAAGCTGGGTACGAGGATGTCATGCACGATGTCGACTCCTGCGGCAGGCAATGCCGAGGTGGTGTCATCGTCTCCCGGGCGAGCACCAGGCGAATTGATCGGCGTCAACCCGGCCTCGCTCCCGGGTGATGGTTGCAAACCGTTACACACTGTTGCGCGTTGGTCGCGGGAACGCGCAGCGTGGCGCGTAGGGTGGCGCTTACACCGAACCATCCGCCTGGAAACGCCATGAATGCTGCCGCCCACCTGCCCACGCCTGCGGATTCGCGTCGGGCCGAGAGCGTTCCGCACCGCGAATCGCACAGGGGCATCGATGCCGAGCGCATGCTGAGGCAAGTCTCGGTCTCACGCAGGAGCGTACGCGCAGGTCACCACGTGTATCGCGCGGGACAACCGTTCCGCTCGGTCCACTTCCTGCGCGCAGGCTTCGTCAAGTCGACCATCTCGTCTGCGGACGGGCGCGAGAAGGTCACGGGGTTCCATATGCGCGGAGCGCTGCTCGGGCTGGAGTCGCTCGGGATGGCAGCGCATGCCTGCGATGCGATTGCGCTCGAAGACGTGGAAGTCTGGGAAGTCGACTACGAGGAACTGCTCGCAGCCTGCGCCCGGACGCCAGCTTTGCAACGCGACTTCGCGGCGGCGCTTTCGTCGGAGATCCGCACGGAGAGGGCCTGGATGCTTTCCGTCGGGACACTGAGCGCGGAACAGCGGGTAGCCGCATTGCTGCTCGAGTTGGGCAGCAGGCTGCGGGCCCAGGGATTCAGTGCCACGCATTTACTGCTACGCATGAGTCGGGCCGAAATCGGCAGCTTCCTCGGCCTGCAGCTGGAAACCGTAACGCGCGCGTTCACCCAGTTGGCGGCGCGGGGCCTGCTGGACGTGAAGCGCCGCGACATCCGGATCCTGGACGAGCAGGAGTTGGACGCGTTCCTCCAGATTCCCAGTCGCACACATTGACCTAGTCGTCGTCGACGCGTGCATCGAGGGCGCGCCTCGCTGCAGCGGCCAGGTCCTCACGGCGATAAGGCTTGCGCAGGAGCTCGAATTCGCTGCCTGTCTGCTCCGTGTCCTGGGTCGCCGGTCGCTCGTAGCCTGAAGTCAGGAGCACCGCCAGCTCGGGGCGCGAGCGCCGCGCACTGCGAGCGAGCTCGACGCCGGTCCGACCGGTGCCGAGCACGACATCGGTGAAGAGCAGTGTGATCTGGGGATTGGCAGCCAGCACACACTCTGCCTGGTCGCAGTCAATCGCCGACAACACTGAGTAGCCCAAGGCCCGCAGGAACGCCCTGGCAATGGCGTTGACTTCTGGCTCGTCCTCGACGACCAGCACAGTCTCGTCACCCCGCTTGACCGGGACTGCAGCGGCTCCGTTCTGCTTGACCTCATCGTGCTGCGCCCGCGGCAGGAACAACGTGAACCGGGTGCCCTGCATGGGTCGACTCTCGGTATGCAGGTGCCCACCGGATTGCCGCACGAATCCGTAGACCATGCTCAGCCCGAGACCGCTGCCTTTGCCGGGCTGCTTGGTGGTGAAGAACGGTTCGAATGCGCGATTGAGTACGTCAGCGGTCATGCCGGAGCCGGTGTCGCTGATCTCGAATACCACGTAGTCGCCCGTTCGCAATCCGCCACCAAAGGTTCGATCCGCGGAGTTAACGTCACGCGCGGCGATGCGCAGCCGCCCTCCGCGCGGCATCGCATCGCGAGCGTTCAACGCGAGGTTGATCAGGGCCGAGTCGAGTTGCGCCGGATCGGCAAACACGCGTGGCGTGCCCGCGGCGCAGGCGATTTCGAGGTCCACCTGCTCGCCGAGCGTACGACTCAGCATCCTGCCGAGGTCCTGCAGGAGCTCGGCAGGGTCGAGTGGACTCGGGCTGAGCCTCTGGCGCCGTGCGAAAGCAAGCAGTTTGCGGGTGAGTTCCGCGCCGCGGCCGACAGCGCGCAGGGCACCGCCGATCGCGTCGCGGGCCGCCGCCGTGTGCCCGGTCTCGTCCTCCAGCAGCTGCAGGTTGCCGGAAACCACCGTGAGCAGGTTGTTGAAGTCGTGCGCAATGCCGCCCGTAAGTTGCCCAACCGCTTCCAGGCGCTGTGCATGGGCGAGCTGCTCCTCCGTGCGGCGACGCTGGAGCGCGCCGGCGAGCAGATTCGCGACAGACTGCAGGAAGTGCGTAGCCCCGCGATCGAAGAATCGCGGAATGCGGGACAGCGCCACCACCCAGCCCCATGAGCGGTCGATACCAGACAGGGGTACCGCGAGTGCGGTGCCGAAATCTGCCCCAGGCCCATGCAAATTCGACAAGTCGAGCACGACAGGCGTGCCGGGAGTGGCCGCCGCATCGCGAAAGGCTTGCGCCTCGACGACTTCCAGCAAAGGTTCAATCTCTTCCGGCTCCAGCCCGCAAGCGGCGCGCACCTGCATGTCGGCGCGTGAACCGGCGCCGAGTACGACCAGCATCGAATCAACCCGAAGCGCGGCGGTCAGGATCGCCGGGATGCTTTCGAGGGTGGCTTCGACGGTTGTCTCCAGCGCCAGCTTTCCAATCTCTGCGACGCACGAGTCGTAGCGCGTACGCTCCAGTGCCTGGCGTGCCCTATGGGTATCCGACACGTCCCGGATGGATGCGGCGAACAGCGCGCCGGCGCGGGTCGCGATCGGACTCAATGCTATTTCAACCGGAAACTCGGATCCGTCACGCCTCCGGCCCGTCAACTCCTGACCAGCGCCCATGGGTCGCACCCGCGCCGTCGCCATGTAGGCCTCGCGATGCCGGCGATGGGCGGCATGCAGCGCGTCGGGAACCAGCACCTCGACGAGTTGGCCTTGCAGCTCCCCTGGAGCGAAGCCGAACAGGCGTTCGGCGTTGGGATTCAACAGCACCATGCGCCCCTGGCTATCGACCACCACGATCGCGTCAGGCGCGGCCTCGAACAGCGCCCGGAACGTATCGACTTCAGGGGGCATGCGCGGCCCCGGTCAGACGCGCCGCACGCGCGCCGCAAAAAGGTAGCCGGCTCCGCGGACGGATTTTATGAGTACGGGGCACGCCGAATCCTTTTCTATCCTGCGTCGCAGGCGGCCAATCTGGACGTCGATTGCGCGGTCGAATGGTCCGGCCTCACGACCATGCACGACGCTCATCAACCGATCGCGGCTCAACACGACGTTGGGTTGCCGCACCAGCGCCAGCAGCAGCTCCAACTCGCCGCTGGTAATGGGCACCGGCGCCCCGCCGGGGTCGAACAGCGCGTGCGCGCTCAAATCAAGGCGAAATCCCTCGAACTCGAAACAGCGCACGGCGGATGCTTCGTCGGGGGAAGCATGGACGTCGCGGGACTCCGTCCGGCGCAGCACGCTGCGCACCCTTGCGAGCAATTCGCGCAACTCGAAAGGCTTCGTCACGTAGTCGTCTGCGCCGAGTTCGAGGCCGACGATGCGATCGACCGCCTCGCCGCGGCCGGTGACGATGATGATCGGACCGCGCCAATGCGTGCGGAGATAACGGGTCAGCTCGAGTCCATCCTCGCCCGGCAGTCCGAGTTTGAGAAGCACCAGATCGATGCCATCGCCCCCGATCGCCGCCCGCATCGACATCCCTTCGCCCGCGACAGAAGTCCCGAAGCCGTGGGCTTCGAAGGAGCGTCGCAAAACGTTGACGACTTCCGGGTCGTCCTCGACGAGTAACAGGTGACGCTGGGAGTCGGCAATTCTGTCGGGTGACTGCACGTTGCCAACGCCGGGTGCTGTGCCGGAAGTCTAGCGCCACCGCCAATGCGCGAAACTCGGCGGCGCTACTGCGCCTGGTTGAGGTCCACGCTCTGCAAATACTCCGGCACGTGCGCCGGCCAGCCGAGCTCGCGTTCGATGCGCACCCGCAGGGTATCGGCTGCGTCGGGCTCCCCGTGCGTGACGAAAACCCCGCGCGGCGCCCGCGGCGCGGACCGCAACCATGCGATGACCTCGTCCGCGTCCGCGTGGGCCGATGCGGTGTCCAGTTTGACGACCTCGGCATTGACCGCGATGTCCTGGCCGTAGATCCGGACCGAGCGTGCGCCCGCGGCGATGCGTGCGCCGCGCGTGCCACCAGCCTGGTATCCGCACAGGACGATGGCATTCCTGGAATCCGGTGCGAACGCGGTCAGATGGTGCAGCACCCGGCCACCCGTCGCCATGCCGCTGGCGGCGACGATGATCATCGGACCCTTGCGCCGGTTGAGCGCTTTGGACTCTTCGACGCTGCCGACGATGCGCGTGGATTGCTGCATTGCCGCTATTGCCGCCGCGTCGAGGCGATGCAGCGGTTGGTACTCGCGGTACAGATCGGTGACTTTCTCCGCCATCGGGCTGTTGAGGTACGTCGGTATCCGGGGAATCCTGTGTTGCAGCTTCAGCTGCGCGATCACGTGCAGGAGGAGTTGCGCACGGCCGACGGCGAACGCAGGAATGACCACCACGCCGCCGCGAGCCGCCACCCGCCGCAGCACTTCGCCCAATTCCTCGGGCAGCGAGTCAGCCCGGTGGGCGCGGTCCCCGTAAGTGGACTCGGTCACGATCCAGTCCGACTCTGCCGGAGCCTTTGGGGCGGGCATGATCGGATCCTCGGGACGTCCGAGGTCGCCGCTGAACGTGA
>JBBRIE010000092.1:0-10831 GCA_038221545.1 Lysobacterales bacterium | reverse complement strand
ATTCGCGAACAGCCAGCGGCCGTCCGGCGAGAAACAGGCGCCCGCCCATTCCGTCCTGCGGAAGTCACCGGTATGGCCGTGGACCGGGCGATCGAGCACGACCTGGTTGCGCGCGAACGGAAACAATTTCTGGTCCGCGCCGAGGCCGAACAGGTATTGGCCGCCCGTCCGGTTTCCGTCCTCGCACAGCACCAGGCCGCCGCGCGGGCTGAAGCAGAGGTTGTCCGGATAGTTGAGCTGGTCGCGATCGCGCGCCTCGAACAGCAACGTCAGCTCGGCGGTTTGCGGCCGATACACCCAAACCTGTCCCGCCGCCGCATCGCCGCCATCGGTCGCGGTGAAGTAGATGCTGCGATCCGTCGCAAAGCATCCTTCGAGGCGCGTGAACGCGGCGCCGCCCGCGCCGAGTCCCTGCGCGAGTACGCCGTATCCGTCGATCCTTCCGGGCGTATGCACGCGAGTCGGCTCGCCGATGTCGACCCAGCGCGTCTTGAACGATTCGCCCTGCTGCAGGCCGCGGCGCATATCGGATCGCCCGACGACGCCCAGCATCTGGAGCTGGCCGCCATGGGCAAGGTCTCCCCGCTTGCGCGGTCGCATCCGATAAAAACCGGCGCGCGGAATGCCGTCTTCAGTCAGGTAAACGTCGCCCGTCGACTCGTGCACCGCGGCGGCTTCGTGCTTGAACTGACCGCAGTCGGGCAGCCGCCGCGGTGCGCCTCCGGCGGGATCGACTTCGAACACGAAGCCATGCGGCTGGGTGAGCGGCTCGGAGGTATCGCCGACGTTGGACGCCCATTCCTCGCAGCTGAGCCATGTGCCCCACGGCGTGACGCCGCCGGAGCAATTCTGCATCGTGCCCGCGAGCGACGGCTTTGCAGGTCCCGCGAGCCCAGTCCGCGCGTCGAATTCGATGGTGCTGGTGCCGCCGGTGGCGACACGGTCGTAGTGGATTTCGGCCGGGCCGAAAGCGCCGGTGGCCTTCACGAGTTCATGGTTGCGAACCAGTACGAGCCGATCGCCACGCCTGCGCACGACACCCATGCCGTCGTGTGCGGCTGGTGTAGCGGCGCCATCGCTCATGGGCTCACCCGTCCAGCCAAAGGTCCGGTAGGAGAAACCCTCGGGCAGCGCGAGCAACATCAAACCCGTGTTCCCGTCGCGCGCAGGCTGCAGCGGACCATAGCCGGCGACCCACTGGCGGCCGAGCGTGGCAGAACTTCCAGCGGCGGCAAGCAGGCCCGCATGCGGTGTCGCGGCAAGGGCGCCAAGTCCGAGCGCGCCCCGGAGGAACGTGCGGCGGCCCAGCGGCCGCATGCGTGGCGCGCGTGATTCGACGTCGCTCATTCGACGATGCGGATGCCCACGGCGTCGAGCATCCACGACTCGCCTGCGGCGACATCCAGCGACTCCGAGCGGAGGTGCGCGGCGGCGTCTTCGTCAAGCGTGCTGCGCTTCAGCGTCCCGAGCACCACGGCGTCGCCTTTCGCGTCGGCGGGAATCGCGAACCGGTACCCGGTCTCGACGCGCACCATCGCGTCTCCATCGTGCAGCGTCATCCAGCAACCCTTGTTCTGGCACACCTTGCCGATACGCCCGCTGATGAGCCGCTTGCCTGCGGCGGGCGGTGTTTCCGCCAGCGCGATGCCCAGCGGGGTCGTCGCGACCGCGGGTATAGCTTCCCCGAAAGTTGTCGGCGCACCTGCGGCCGCCTGCAAATCGGACGCGGGTGCTCCCGGTTTTTGCGCTTCGTGATCGTGGCCCTCGTGCGCAGGCGCCAGTGTCGCGATCGCCATCAATGCGAGCATTGCGACCGTCGAATTCTTCAGTGACATAACTTGATTCTCCTCAGGCCGCCAGCGGCAGCGCGTTCAATTCGGAAACTTCGTCGCGGGTACTAAAGCGGCCCTTCGCGTCGCGCTCGACGTGCGCCAGCGCGCACCCGGGGTCGTGCGTGAAGAACAGGCGCACGCCGCGCGCCAGCTTGTCCTCGAGGAACGCTCGCTTCTCCTCGATCAGGAGTTCGGGGAATCGGTCGTAACCCATCGTGATCGGCACGTGTACCCAGGGACGCCCCGGGATGAGATCGGCGCAGAACACCACGCCGCCGTCGCCGCCAACTTCGGCGAGCATGAGTCCAGGGGTGTGACCCGAGCTGAAGTCGAAGCGCACGTCGCTGCCAAGGGTGCGCGAGTGCGGCCCGTCCACCAGTTCGAGCCGCTGCGAACTCTGCAGCAATTCATTGAGCCCGGGGATGAAGGACGCACGATCGCGCGGGTGCGGATCCTGCGCGCGTTCCCAGGCCGCCTGGCTGACGATGAAGGTTGCATTGGGGAACAGGAGTTCCGCGCCGCGGCCTTCCTGCCACGTCGCCAGCAGTCCGCCAGCGTGGTCGAAATGCAGATGCGAGAGCACCACGACCTCGATGTCCTCGTGGCGGAAGCCCGCCTGCGCCAGCGAGTCGAGCAGCACGTGGCGATCCTCCACCACGCCGTAGCGTTCGCGCAGTTTCGGCTCGAAAAACGCACCGATGCCGGCCTCGAAGAGCACGCGCTTGCCGGGATTTCCTTCTTTCGCGCCCACTCCTTCCACCAGCAGCGCGCGGCAAGCGAGCGGCACGCGATGCTCGGCATCCGGCGGCAGCCAGCCGGCCCAGAGCGCGCGCGGCGCATTGCCAAACATCGCGCCACCGTCGAGGGACTGTGAATTGCCCATGATCGACCACATCTTCACGACACCACTCCTGCAACAGTTGGCCCGAAACGCCGAGCGAGACCCGGGCACCGATTCCGCCGGAATTCGTCGCCCCGGCAAGGGCAGCAAACTCCCTGCACCTGGCGCCACGCACGCGTGGAGCGCGCTGCGGAAGTCGATCGACCGCCAATCACGATATCAGTTGCTTCCTGCATCCCTTGTGACAGTGCGCCCCGGGATGATGGCAACCTTTCCGGCCCCGCCACGCGGGTCGGTGCCGCCGCTCAGCTCGCCGCTGCGGCGATTCCAGACCAGCGCCTGCATGTTGCCCCAGGTCGCTTCCGACTCGTTGATCGTGTGTCCACGCGCACGCAATGCCGCAGCTTCCTCGGCAGTCAGCGCGCCGCGCTCGGTCACCAGCACGTCCGGCAGGTACTGGTGGTGGATGCGCGGCTTCGCCACCCACTCGGCGGGCGCGAGCCCGTCGACGAAATCGAGGATGCCGAGCAGCACCATCGAAATGATGCGGCTGCCGCCCGGCGTTCCGAGCACGGCGACCTTGTCGGCCCCGATCACGATCGTCGGCGTCATCGACGACAGGGGTCGCTTGCCCGGCTCGATCGCGTTCGCGTCGTTGCCGACGAGCCCGTAGGCGTTGGCGGTGCCCGCCTTCAGCGCGAAATCGTCCATTTCGTTGTTGAGCACGACGCCGGTGCCCGGCGCCACGAACGCGGATCCGAACGGCAGGTTGACCGATACGGTCGCGGCAACCATGTTGCCCTCGGCATCGATGATGGAGAAATGCGAAGTGTCGGTGCCACCGGGCGTCGTCTCGATGCCCGGCAGCATCGCCGAGGGCGTGGCTCGATCGAGCCGGATGCCTGCACGCAGGCCGGCTGCGTAGTACGGGCTCGTCAGCAGCTCGATTGGCGCATCGACGAAATCGGCATCGCCGAGATTCTGCGCCCGATCGCGATAGACGCGCCGCATGGTCTCCACCAGCAGGTGCACCCGATCGACCTTCGCCAGTGCGCCGAGGTCGTAGCCCGACAGCACGTTGAGCATGGTGGACAGCAGCACGCCACCGGACGACGGAGAGGGCGCGGTGACTATCCGATAGCCGCGGTAATCGATCCGGATCGGCTCGCGCTCGACCACGCGATACGCGGCGAGGTCCGCCATCGTCCACACGCCGCCGTTCGCGCGCACGCCGGCGACCATCCGTTCGGCCACCTCGCCCGCGTAGAACCCCTGCTTGCCGTGGCGGGCAAGTTGCTCGAGCGTGCGCTGCAGGTCGGGCTGCCGGATCACTGCGCCCACTTCCGGAAGTTTCCCGTCCGCGAGGAAGATGCGGGCGGCCTCGGGATAGCGTCGCACGACGTCGATGCGCGAACCGAGCTGCCGGTGGAACTTGCCGTAAACGGGGAAGCCGTCGCGTGCGATGCGGATTGCCGGCCCGAGCGATCGGGATAGCGGCAACTTGCCGTATTTTTCGGCGACGTGTGCGAGTGCGGCCGGTTCACCCGGAATCGCCGAGGCCAGCGGGCCGTTCACGCTGAGGTTGCGGTCGAGCGCGCCGTCCTTGTCCCAGAACAGTTCGTTCCTCGCCGCCGCGGGCGCCGTCTCGCGGCCATCGACCATCACTTCGCGACCGTCGGCGCGACGCAACAGGAACAACGCGCCCCCGCCGAGCCCCGAACTCGTGGGCTCGACCACCGCGAGCACGCTGGTCACCGCGACCGCAGCGTCGAAGGCGTTGCCGCCGGCGGCCAGGATCTCGACGCCGGCGTTGGTCGCGAGCGTGTTCGCGGTCGAAATCGCGGCGCCCGGAGGCGCGCCGAGGGCCCGGCCCTGCACGCCCCCGCTGATCTCCGCGTCGATGTCCGCCACCGTCCGGTCGCCGCGCGCGCCGTCCACGCATCTCCCGGAATCTGCGGCGAACGCATTGCCGGCGGCAAGCCCGAGCAGCACAACCCAGGCAGGAACCAGCTTGCGGGCAATTGAATTCATGGGCTTGCGGCTTCCGTCAGTCGCTGCAGTTTCGCGAGCAGTTGGTCACGGCTCTCGATGATCACGGGATCGAGATCGATGCATTCCACCGGACACACGACCACGCACTGCGGCTCGTCGTAATGGCCGACGCATTCGGTGCAGCGGCCGGGATCGATGACGTAGATCTCCTCGCCCTGGGCGATGGCCTGGTTGGGGCAGACCGGCTCGCACACGTCGCAATTGACGCACAGATCGCTGATGAGGAGTGCCATGTGATTACGATTGGCCCGATAAACCCGTCGTCGCCACGGATGGGCGCGTGCAGCAACCTGTCCCCCTGGCCGATCGACGTGCCGGGCCGCGTTCGCGACCCGGCCGGCGACTATGGACGCGACAACGATCAGCTGGTCGCGATGAACTTGAATGTGGCTTCGGAAGGCGCCACCGCAGCGGTGACGCGGTCGCGTTCGCTGGCGGCGCCGATGAACAGTACCCGCACGCCCTTCAGCGATTTGGGCGCGGCCAGCGTGAACGATTCCTCGACCAGCGTTGCCAGTTTCGCTGAATCGGGCGAGGCGAACACGATCATCGAACCGGCCTGGATGCCCCGCGCCACCGAGCCGGCGACGGCGTCGAGCTGGGCCTCGTACTGGCGCGTCGACTCCTCGTCCTCGCCGGCTGGCACGAAGTAGATGTACGGGCGGCCGCGCATGTATTCGCCCTTGAGCTCGATGTTGACCTGCTGCTGGACGTAGGCCTTCCACGCTTCGGTGTTGTTGTCGGTCGGCGGGGTCAGCACCACCATCGGCGGCGCCGCGACGGGCGCGGCCTCTTCCTTCTGGCACGCGACCAGCGCCGCCAGCGCCAGCATCGCCACCATCGTAATGCGGATGTATTTGCCCATCACGGAATCCTCTCGGCAGAACAGGGAACGGGTTGCCAGCGTGCGTTGAGCGCGCGCTGCACGGAAGGATGCACGAAACCGGAGACGTCGCCCCCGAGCCGCGCGATTTCTCGAACCAGGGTGGACGAGATGAAACTGTAGTTTTCCGCAGGCGTCAGGAACAGCGTCTCGACTTCGGGGATGAGATGACGGTTCATGCTGGCGAGCTGGAACTCGTATTCGAAGTCTGACACCGCGCGCAGCCCGCGCAGGATGACGCCCGCGCTGCACTGGCGGACGAAATGCGCGAGCAGGCAGTCGAACCCCGCCACCTCGATGTTGGGGATATCACGCAACGCCTCGCGCGCGAGGTCGATCCGCTCCGGCAACGGCAGCGCGGGACTCTTGCCGGGACTCTCGGCAATACCCACCACGATCCGCTCGAACAGCGGCGCAGCGCGCACGATGAGGTCGGTGTGGCCGTTGGTGATGGGATCGAACGTCCCCGGATATACCGCCGTGCGCGAGCGCGCAGCCTGGGCAGCAGCGGGCCACTTCGACCTGGCGGATTCGCTGTTGGGCATCGCTGGAGTCTACTTGAAGCGGTTTACGGTGGTCGCGGTACGGGCAAGCCCGTATCCGACCGCGCTTGCGCGGCTCTCGCGCCACCAGCTGAATTCCTGCGGCAGTTCTGGACGATGCGGGTGCGGCCACTCGACATAGACGAGCCCACCTGGCCTCAGCCAGGCCGGAGTCGCCAGCACGGCCAACGCCGCGAACCACGCATCCGCCGCATATGGCGGGTCCAGGAATACGACGTCGAACGGCTGCGCCGGGGTGTCGCGAAGATAGGTTGCGCATGGCGAGGCACGCACCCGGGACCGGTCCTCGACCTGCAGCCGGGCTATCTGGTCGCCCAGGTTCGCGGCAAGGTCGCGCTCGGACTCGACCAGTTCGACCCATTCGGCGCCACGCGAGAGCGCCTCGATGCCCAGCACGCCGCTGCCCGCGTAGAGGTCCAGGCAGCGCGCGCCTTCCAGTTCGGGCGCCAGCCAGTTGAACAGGGTTTCGCGCACGCGGTCGGGCGTCGGGCGCAGGCCACCCCGATCGAGCACCGGCAGTCGGGAATTGCGCAGGTTGCCGCCAATGATGCGGACCTTGCCGGAGCGCGCCGCTTCAGCGCGCAGGCTTTCGGGAGAGGTGTTTCGGCGCGGTGTTAGCATGCCTGCGATTCTCGTCGATTGCCCTGATCCATGCTCAGATTTTTCCGTCGGCGCGCCCCGGCCGACGTGCCCGGCACCGCTCCTGCAAGCTCCGCGCAGGACGCTGCGGACCGTGCTGCAGTCGGGTCACCTGCACATCCTTCCCCATCGGCGAACGCACGCGCGCAGCCTGCGTGGAGCCTCGACGACGTCGTCACGGCCTGGGAGTCATCCGACACGGTTGCCCAGGCGCAGGCCGCGCGCGCCGGGCTCGAGGCCGAGGCTGCACTGGAGCGCACGCGCAGCGAACAGGCCGCGGCAGAGCGAGCCGCGAACGCCGCCGCGTGGCGGGAGCGATTGGGTGGCCACGGGCTCGGACGTGCGTTGGCAGGCCTGCTTTCCGGCAACCCCAGGCTCGACGAAGACCTGCTGGACGAGCTGGAGACGGCATTGCTGGGCGCTGACGTCGGCATCGCGGCGACATCCGCACTACTCGATGGCCTGCGCGCGCGCATGGCGGCGCGCGAATTCGGCGACGCCAGTGCCTTGTACGAGGCATTGCGCGCCGAGCTCCTCGCCATCCTGCGGCGGGTCGAGCAGCCGCTCGTCATCGATGACAGCCGGAGGCCGTTCGTACTGCTGGTGGTCGGGGTCAACGGCGTCGGCAAGACCACGACCATCGGCAAGCTCGCGCGACACATGCAGATCGATGGCGCCCGCGTGCTGCTTGCCGCCGGCGACACCTTCCGCGCGGCGGCCGTGGAGCAGCTGAGGGCGTGGGGTGATCGCAACGGCGTGCCGGTGATCTCGCAGGGCCAGGGCGCCGACTCGGCGTCGGTCGCATTCGATGCGCTGCAGGCGGCGCGCGCGCGCGACGTCGACGTGCTCATCATCGACACCGCCGGCCGCCTGCACAACCAGTCGGGGCTGATGGACGAACTGGCCAAGGTCAAGCGCGTCCTGGGCAAGCTCGAACCGCTGGCGCCGCATGAAGTGCTGCTGGTCATCGACGGCACCACCGGGCAGACCGCGCTCAGCCAGCTGCGCATGTTCCGCGATGCGGCAGGCGTCACGGGCCTCGCCGTGACCAAGCTCGACGGCAGCGCCAAGGGCGGCGTGGTGTTCGCGCTGGCGCGCGAGTTCGGCGTTCCGATCCGGTATGTCGGCATCGGCGAGAAGCTGGAAGACCTGCGCATCTTCGATGCCGCCGCGTTCGTGGACGGACTGCTGCCGCCGCGCGGCGAGTGATGATCGCGGAACACGACTTCGCCCGGCGCCTGCTCGGGTGGTTCGACGTCGCGGGCCGCCACGACCTGCCGTGGCAGCATCCGCGCTCGCCCTATCGGGTGTGGCTCAGCGAGGTGATGCTGCAGCAGACGCAGGTTGCGACCGTGATCCCGTATTTCCAGCGCTTCGCCGCGGCCTTGCCGGATCTGCGGGCGCTCGCGCAGGCGTCCGTCGACGAGGTACTGGCACTCTGGTCGGGCCTCGGTTACTACAGCCGTGCGCGCAACCTGCATCGGGCTGCGCAGTTGTGCGTGGAGCGACATGGCGGCGCGCTGCCGGCAACGCCTGGCGAATTGTCGGCGCTTCCGGGCATCGGCAGGTCGACCGCGGGTGCGATCCTCGCACTGGCGTTCGGCCAGCGCGCAGCGATCCTCGACGGCAACGTGCGGCGCGTCCTGGTCCGCCATCGCGGAATCGCGGGCGACCCCATGTCGCCGGCGAACCAGTCGACGCTGTGGACGCTCAGCGAATCGTTGCTGCCCGACTCGCGGGTCGACGACTACACGCAGGCGATCATGGATCTCGGCGCCACGATCTGCACGCGTGCCACGCCGCGCTGCATGCGGTGCCCCGTCAGCGCCGACTGCATCGCTTTCCGCGACGGGCGCACGGCGGAGCTGCCGAACCCGCGGCGACGCATTGCCCGCTCGCGGCGGGAGTGCCACGCCCTCGTCGCGCGCGACTCCGCAGGGCGCGTGCTGCTGGAGCGCCGCGCGCCGACCGGCGTCTGGGGCGGGCTGTGGAGCCTGCCAGAGTCGATCGAGGCGTATCTCCCGGATGCACCCGCGCTCGCCACGTTGGCAATAGCGATCCAGGGTCATGAGGCGGGTTCTGGTGCGACCATGCGCGAACTGCCGACAGTCGAGCATGCATTCACGCATTTCGACCTCAGCCTGCGCCCTACCCTGCTGGATCTCGACGCGGTAGCGTGCAAGGTGGCGGAACAGGAAGCGCGTCGCTGGTTCGCTCCGCACGAACTGGCGGCGATCGGCCTGCCCGCGCCGATACGAAGACTCCTCAACCGACTTCCGGAACGACCCGATGCCACATAACGTTTTCTGCGTCCGACTCCAGCGCGAGGCCGAGGGCTTCGACCATCCGCCATGGCCCGGCGCGCTCGGCGAGCGCATCGTCGCCGGCATCTCCAAGGAGGCATGGGCCGAGTGGCTGGCGCACCAGACCATGCTGCTCAACGAGAATCGCCTGTCCGCGATCGACCCCAAGGCGCGCGCCTTCCTCGCCGCGGAGATGGAGAAATTCCTGTTCGGCGGCGGCGCAGAAAAGCCTGCCGGGTTCACTCCCGAGGAGAGTTGAGCCAGCGTCGCGCCTATCGGCACGGACTTGCGTCGGCGCGCCGCTCCGTGAGCACGGGTTGCCTGGCTCGCTGCGGCTCCCCGGTCCGCGCGTCGCGGTTGCCGCTCGGCGCACGCGCCGCTACCATGCGCGCCCCGCTCCGCAATGGCGCGGCGTTGAGAAGGCATCCCTCGCGTTTGCTGCATTCGAAGGACGCGTGGCAACAAGGCAATTATTGGCCGGGTAGCTCAGTTGGTAGAGCAGGGGATTGAAAATCCCCGTGTCGGCGGTTCGATTCCGTCCCCGGCCACCATCAGTCGTGTCGAAGCGATCGGCCGACCCGGATGGTGGGTCGCGGCAGGCCATCCCGTTGGGCCGCGTGCTGAGCTGCCTGCGCGGATTCGGCTGCTGGCCTGACAGAGAATGCGGGCGTGAAGTAGCGCCGGGCGGCTACTACTAACTCAAAGCCGAATTGACGACGGCAACCGGACCGCCTCCAGGTTACTTGACCAAATAGTCCATAGAGGTGGGGAGTTCACTGGACCTTCTCCTGCTGTGTTCTAGCCTGCCCGCTCCTGTCAAAAGGAGATGGTGCATGATGCATGAACCCACTATTGCTGTTGCTCCCCGCATCAATACAAAGGCTGCACTCTGGGCCGCGATTGTTGCTGGCGCCGTCTTCATGATGCTGGAGATGATCATGGTGCCTGTTTTTATGGGCGGGAGCCCTTGGGGGCCACCGCGCATGATCGCCGCCATTGGCATGGGCGCGGGCGTGTTACCCCCGCCAGCGACGTTTGATGCCGGCATCATGATGGTGGCGATGCTGATCCACTTCGGACTGTCGGTGATCCTTGCGTTCGTGTTTGCGTTTATCGCTCGCGGACGTGCCGTCGGCATGGCGACGATGATAGGCGCTGCATTCGGCCTCGTTGTGTACTTCGTCAGCTTCTATGGAATGACGGCAGTGTTTCCGTGGTTTGCCACGGCGCGTGGCTGGATCGGAATTTTCGCGCATGTCATGTATGGCGCAGTGCTTGGCTTTGTCTATGCGTCAATTGCACGAAGAGTGCGTTGAGCGCCTGCCGAAATTGCACAAAAAACTGTCCTAGCTGTTCATTCGTGGCCTGGCGCTTGAAACAACCTCAGCCTCAAACATAAGGCGAGTTGCGATGACTTTATCGAAAGCGGCTGAAACCAGTACCGAACGAGATACGGCCACTCCACCGGAGTGTGAGCGGCGCAACATCTTCACTTCAGTACCGGGCGGGGTGCTGGTGTTGTTCGGCACCCTATTGCTGATCGGCGGGATCTGGCTCGCGCTGGTTGGCGGATCGCTTTATTACCTCCTGACCGGCGGTGCAATTGTCATTTCGGGTGTCCTCGTCTTCCGCCGCAATCGGCTGGGTGCGTGGCTGTATGCGGCGATATTCGCGCTCACCATCCCCTGGGCGTTGTGGGAGACAGGGCCCGATCCCTG
>JBBRIE010000091.1:0-10854 GCA_038221545.1 Lysobacterales bacterium | reverse complement strand
AATCCTGTTCTGGAAGTTGCGTTTCCGCCCCGGCATGCCGGCGATGCTGGCGCGCATAGGCGGGTCGCTGGTGTTCGGCTTGCCCGGCAATCCGGTGTCGGTGCTCGCGACCTTCGTGGCACTTGTGCGCCCGGCACTGGCTCAGTGGCTGGGGTGCCCCGCGCTCGATCCTGCTCCGTCGATGGCTCGATTGACCGAGCGGGTCGTCAAGCGCCACGATCGCCTGGAGTGGCGGCGCGGTACGGTGCGGATCGATGCAGACGCCACGGCGTACGTCTCTCCCCACGCCGGCTTGAGCTCGGGGGCCCTGCGTTCGCTGGTGGAATCGAACGCGCTGCTCGAACTTGACGCGGAACAAATGGAATTCGAACAGGGCGCGCTGGTGCCGTTTCGCCGGTGGGCTCTCGCATGAGCGGCGTTGCGCCCTGCGACCTTGCATGGCTGGTGACGCCCGCGCAGGCGCTTGAGGCCGCCGGGCACGGTACGAAGTTTGTCGACGTGCGCGAGTTGCCAGAATTCGAACTGGGCGCAGCCGCAGGCAGCATCAGCCTGCCACTGGCGCAAGTCGTAGCCACCGCCGAATCGCAGGATTGGCCGCGCGATGCCGCCCTCATCGCGATCTGTGCAACCGGCAAACGTTCGTTGGCAGCCGTCGAGGCGCTTCGTTCGCGCGGCTTCGAACGCGCGACCAGCGTTGCCGGCGGTTTCGCGGCCTGGCGCGCCGCGGGGCTTCCGGAGTCGGCGGTCGACCTCGATTCCGACGCGCGCGATCGCTACGCACGCCAACTCATCCTGCCCGACGTCGGTATCGCCGGACAGCGACGACTCGAGGCCGCGAGGGTGCTGCTGGTGGGAGCTGGCGGGCTGGGTTCGCCCATCGCTGTCTATCTCGCGGCGGCCGGGGTCGGAACCCTGCGGATCGTCGATCCAGACCGGGTCGATCGATCGAACCTGCACCGCCAGATCCTGCATCGTGAAGAGGACATGGGGCTTGCCAAGGTCGCGTCGGCCGCCCGGGCATTGCGCGCATTGAATCCCCGCGTGCGCATCGAACCGATCGACGCGCTGTTCGACGCAGGCAATGCGCTGGAGCTCGCCGGCGATGCCGACGTACTGGTTGACGGCGCGGACAACTTCGCTGCGCGCCACCATCTCAATGCAGCGAGCATCACGCTGGGCAAACCCCTCGTGTACGGCGCCGTGCACCGGTTCGAGGGGCAGGCCAGCGTGTTCTGGCCGGGACGCCCCGGCGCTCCCGGACCCTGCTATCGATGCCTGTTCCCCGACTCGCCCCCGCCCGAGCTCGCGCCCAACTGCGCGACCGCCGGCGTGCTCGGCGTGCTGCCGGGGATGATTGGCCTCGTGCAGGCGACGGAGACGCTCAAGCTGTTGCTCGGCCTCGGCGAATCGCTTTGCGGCAGGCTGCTGACACTGGATGCGCGCAGCATGCGCTTCCGCGAGATCGCGATCCCGCGCGATCCCGGTTGCCCGGCCTGCGCCTAGGACTTCGCGTTGAAGCGCTGCAATTGTTCGGGAGTCGCTTCGGGCTGGCGTGATTTCCACTCGGCGTACGGCATGCCGTATACATAAGTGCGCGCGGCATCCCTGTCGACTGCCACGCCGCCCTGGGCGGCGGCCTCGCGTACCCAATCGGCCAGGCAATTGCGGCAGAATCCGGCGAGGTTCATGAGATCGATGTTGGCGGTGTCGTCGCGGCCACGCAGGTGTTCCAGCAGTCGCCGGAACGCGGCCGCGTCGCGAGCGTCGTCGGGAGCAAGGCCAGTCACGGCGACTCGAGTGCGTCGACGCGCGCCGCGCAGATGAAATCGTTGCGCGAAAGTCCGCCGACGTCATGCGTGGAATAGCGCAACTGGCAGCGGTTGTAGCCCACTTCCATGTCCGGGTGGTGGTCTTCCTGGTGCGCGATGTAGGCGACCGCGTTGACGAACGCAACGCAGCGATGAAAATCCGGGAAGCGGAACTCCCGGCTGATCACGTTGCGGTCATCCGAGAGCGTCCAATGCGCCACGAGCTGCCGCAATTCCTCGATCTCGTTCGGGCTCAGGGCGTGCTCGGCGCCCTTGAGCGGGACGCAATGCTCCCGGGCAAGGTTGGGTTCGGCTTTAATCATCGATGCGATCCGACGGGATTGACTGCGTCAGTATAGGCCCCACCTTTTGGTCTTCCCAGCCGACCTCGGCGCGGCATCCACTGTGGAATGCGAATGATCCAGATACTCGAGGGCGCGCAGCGACATTTCCGTCGACTGATCGAAGACCAGGACATGCCAGGTCTTGGCGTCAAGTTGGCCGCTGACCATCCCGGCACCGCACGCGCCGACTGCCGCCTCGAGTTTTGCGAACCCGCCGACCTCTCCGGCGACGAGTGGGCAATCGACTGCGACGGCTTCACGCTCTACGTCGATGCCGCAAGCGTTGCCTACCTCGATGCGGCGGAGATCGATTTCGTCGCGAACGCCACCGGCGGGCAACTGGCCATCAAGGCCCCGAACCTCAAGGCGCGCGAGCCTGGAGTCGATGCGAGCCTTCCCGAGCGGCTGCGCCACGTGATCGAAACGGAGATCAATCCTTCGCTCGCATCGCACGGTGGTCGCGTCGCACTGGAAGAATTGCGCAACGATGGCGCGGTCGTGCTTCGGTTCGGCGGCGGCTGCCAGGGTTGCGGCATGGTCGGTACGACCCTGCGCGAAGGCATCGAGCGGACGCTGCGCGAGAAATTCCCGGAAATCACTGCGGTACTCGATGCCACCGACCACGCGAGCGGCACGTCGCCTTACTACCGTGGCTGACGGCGCGTGACGTTTCGCGTTCGCCGCCCGCGCGGCGGCGCTATTTGAGGTGACTCAGGTCTTCTAGGCGGCCACTCTGGGCGGCGTAGAAGGCGGCGAGGTCGGCGAGGTCCTGGGTGCTGAGCTCCTTGACGAAGCCCGCCATGATCGCGTTGTCGCGACGTCCGTTCTGGTAATCCTGCATGGCGCGCAGCAGGTAATCCGCGTACTGCCCGCCGATGCGCGGATACTGTCCATCGATCGTCTGGTCGCCGTCGATTCCGTGACAGGCCGCGCAGGGTTTCGATTTGGCTGCACCGGCGGCGGCATTGCCATCGGTCGCGGCGCTCGCGGACGTCGTCGCGGCCACCGTCGCCAGCACGCATAGCATCCACACGAAAGGTTTTTTCCCGGTCATTGCAGTCAGGGTCCTTGGATTCCGCTCAGTTCTTGATGGCGGAGGAGAGGTACGCCGCGATGTCGGCGATGTCCTGGTCGCTGAGGCTCTCACCATGTGCCTGCATGGTGGGGTGCTTGCGCTGCCCGCTGCGGTACGCAGTCAAGGCCGATACGAGGTACGCCGCGTTCTGGCCATGGATCTTGGGGACGTGGTACGTGGGATAGACATTCCGGTAGCCCGCGATGCCGTGGCATCCCGTGCAGGTGTAGACCCGCAGGCGTCCTTCCTCGGGGTTGCCCATCAGGACGGGCGCAGCCGGCGCCGGGGGCAGTGCAGTAGCGGTCGTGGTCACGGCCTCGACGGTGGTCGCCGGGGTGGCGTCGGGAACCGTCGATTCAGGGGCCGTCTGCGCGCTGGCGTGCCAGGACGCCAGCGCCAGCACTGGAAAAGCAATTCGCTGCAGGATCGCAAGAGACATTTGCCAACGGTTCCAAGGCGATACGGCTGTGGCCGCAAACGACGCGAAAGTATAGCCATCGTGCCATCGGTTGTAGAGCGCGCCTTGTCTTCGGTCGGCAATCGTCCCGACCCTCGCCTGCGACACGATGGCAACGCCACGACCGGCTCGGGAGACGATTGGCACAGTGACTTGCGGCTCACGACAAATGTGAATGACCTCTCGATACTTGTCTGGCAGAGAGTATTACTGATATAGTTCGCTACAACACTAAAGGCCTAATAAACGTCATGGCGAGAAACAATGTTCTCCGCAACGCATGGATCGCAACTGCCCTGCTGCTCCTGATGGCCACGGCGGGCTGCGGCGGCGGGGACGGCGAAGGCGGCAAGGAAAGCGAGGAGTCGGCGCAGGACACCGCCGTTCCGGTCGAGACGTCGGTTTCCCGGCGCGACGAGATCGTTGCGAGCTATACCGGTACCGCAAGCCTCGAGCCGGAAGGACAGGCCCAGGTCGTGGCCAAGGCCAGCGGCGTCGTGCAGAGCGTCCTGGTCGAGGAAGGCGACAAGGTTCGCGCCGGCCAGATCCTGGCAACCCTCGATCCCGAGCGGCCGCGCCTTGCCCTCAAGCAATCCGAGGCCAGCCTCAAGCGCCTCGAGAACGATGCCAGCCGTGCGCAGGAAATGTTCAAGCGCAAGCTGCTGTCGGCGGAGGCCAGCGATCGTGCGAAATTCGACATGCAGTCGCAGCGCGCCGCATATGAAATGGCGCGACTCGAACTGTCCTACACGCAGGTCGCGGCGCCCATCAGCGGCACCGTGAGCATGCGCATGGTGAAACCTGGCAACTTCATGACGATCAACCAGGCGGTCTTCATGATCGACGACTTCGATCCGCTGCTGGCCGTCCTCAACGTTCCCGAACGCGAGCTGCGCCTGCTCAAGCCGTCCATGAAGGTCGCCATGCAGGTGGATGCGTTGCCGGGTCGCACGTTCGAAGGCGTCATCGCCCGGGTCAGCCCCGTGGTGGACTCCAAGACGGGCACCCTGCGCGTCACGGCCGAATTCCACGACGAGACCGGCACCCTGAAGTCGGGCATGTTCGGTCGCCTGACCGTCGTGTACGACACCAAGACCGACGCGCTCGTCGTTCCCCGCGAGGCCCTTGCAGATGAAGACGGAGAGACGTTCGTCTACGTGGTGGAGAAGGACCCGAGCCCGCCCAAGCCGAAGAAGGTCGAGAAGAAGCGCGGATTCTCCTTCGGCTCGGCCGAGGCCGAAGAGGCGAAGAAGCCCGGCAAGCCGTCCGGTCCCGCGCTTGTGGCCAAGCGCAGGCTGGTGAAACTCGGTTACGTCAGCGGCGACAAGGTCGAAATCCTGAGCGGGGTGCCTGAAGGCGCGCGCGTGGTGACAGTCGGACGTTCTGCAGTGCGCGACGGCACGCGGGTGCAGGTGATCGAGAGTGTCAAGTGAATATCGTTGAACTTTCGATCCGACGCCGCGTGACCATCGCAATGGTCACGGTGACGCTCGTGCTGTTCGGCTTCATCGCACTGCGCGATCTCAAGGTCAACCTGCTGCCGGACCTGACGTATCCCACGCTCACGGTGCGGACCGAGTACATCGGCGCGGCGCCGGCCGAGATCGAAACGCTCGTTTCCGAGCCCGTGGAGGAGGCAGTCGGCGTCGTCAAAAACGTGCGCAAGATTCGCTCGGTTTCGCGCACCGGCCAGTCAGATGTCGTGCTGGAATTCGCGTGGGGCACCAACATGGAGCGCGCGAGCCTCGAGGTTCGCGACAAGCTCGAGGTGCTGCAGCTTCCGCTCGAAGCCAAGCAGCCCGTGTTGCTGCGCTTCAACCCATCGACCGATCCCATCATCCGGCTCGGCCTCGCCAGCGGGTCCGCGCGCAAGGGCTTCAACGAGGCCGAGCTCAAGCAGCTGCGCCGCTTCGCCGACGATGAACTCAAGAAGCGCCTGGATCCCGTCGGTGGCGTCGCGGCAGTCAAGATCGGCGGCGGTCTCGAGGACGAGATCCATGTGTCGATCGACCAGAAGCGACTCGCCTTGCTGAAGCTGCCTGTGAGCGAAATCATCGCGCGACTGGCCGCGGAAAACGTCAATGTCTCGGGTGGCCGCATCGAGGAGGGCAGCCAGCGCTACCTGGTGCGCACGGTCAACCAGTTTGCCAGCGTCGAGGAGATCGCCGACATGGTGGTGCGGGTCGACGCCGCGGGCGTACCGGTGCGCCTGCGCGACGTGGCCGAGGTCAAGCAGGGCTTCCGCGAACGCGAGGCAGTAATACGCATCGACGGGCGCGAGGCGGTCGAACTCGCGGTGTACAAGGAAGGCGACGCGAACACGGTATCGGTGGCCGATGCGGTGCACGCGGCGCTGGAAAAATTCAAGCCGCTGGTGCCCGACAACATCAAGTTGACGGTGGTGGACGACCAGTCGGTGTTCATTCGCAATGCGTTGCGCGAAGTGCGCAACGCCGCGCTTGAGGGCGGCCTCCTCGCCATCCTCGTCATTTTCTTTTTCCTCAAGGACGGCTGGAGCACCTTCGTTATCGGCCTGTCACTGCCGGTGTCGCTGATCGCGACGTTCTTCTTCATGGGGCAGGCGGGCCTCAGCCTCAACGTCATGTCGCTCGGTGGTCTCGCGCTTGCCACGGGCATGGTCGTCGACGATTCGATCGTGGTGCTCGAGAACATCGCGAAGATGCGCGAGCGCGGCATGGGCATCCTCGAGTCCGCGCTGCGCGGCACCAACGAGGTGGGTCTCGCGGTCACTGCGTCCACACTGACTACCTGCGCGGTGTTCTTCCCCCTGGTGTTCGTCGAAGGCGTTGCCGGCCAGCTGTTCCGCGACCAGGCATTGACCGTCACGATCGCGATGCTGATTTCGCTGGTAGTGGCAATGACGTTGATTCCCATGCTGGCGTCGCTCAATGCGAAGGCTCCGCAGGCGTATCGCGAGGAACCACTGGTCGAACCTGCGCCGGCGAGGACGAAGCTGGGACGCGGCTGGCGTCGCTCGACCGGCTTCGTGTTTGGTCGGGTGCCGGACAGGATCGGCGGGCTGGTTTGGAAAGGGATTTCGTTCGTGGGTGGGTTCGTCGGTTCGGCCCTCTCCTGGGTCGGCAGCATCGTGCTGAAGCCGTACGACTGGGCAGCGGCGGCGTATGTGCGGAACCTGCCTGGCGTGCTGCGCCGGCCGGTACTCGTGCTCGGAGGCGCGACCGCCGCATTCGTCATCGCGGTGGCGCTGGTGCCGACGCTCGGACTCGACCTGATCCCGCAGCTGCAGCAGGGACGTTTCGACATGACCGTCACGCTGCCCCCGGGCACGCCACTTGCCCAGACCGACGCGCTGGTGCAGGACATCCAGGCCAAGAACTCCGGCAACGAACTGATCAGGGGCCTGTTCGGCGTGAGCGGCAGCGGCACGCGGCTCGACGCCAACCCCACCGAGTCGGGCGAGAATATCGGGCGCTTGCTCGTGAGTATGGCTCCGGGAACCGACGACGCCGACGAGGCGCAAGCCATGCAGGCGTTGCGCTCGACGGTTGCCGATCGTGCCGGCGTGCAGCAGAAGTTCTCGCGCCCGCAGCTCTTCAGCTTCGCGACGCCGCTCGAGGTGGAGATCCGCGGTCTTGACCTCGAGACGCTTCGCGCCGCCGGGACGGAACTCGCGAGCCGACTCGGGGCATCTGATCGGTTCACCGACATCAAGTCGACGGTGGAGCAGGGTTATCCGGAAATCCAGATCCGCTTCGACCAGGATCGTGCAGCGGCGCTCGGGCTCACCACGCGCTCCATCGCGGATCAGGTCGTGCGCAAGGTGCGCGGCGAAGTCGCGACGCGTTACAGCTTCCTCGATCGCAAGATCGACGTGCTGGTCCGCGCCGTCGAATCCGACCGCGCGTCGGTCGAGGACATCCGCAACCTGGTGGTCAACCCGGAAAGCGACCGCCCGGTCACCCTGTCTTCCGTGGCGGACGTCGTCGCGACCGAAGGACCCAGCGAGATCCATCGCATCGACCAGGAGCGGGTGGCGCTGATCTCCGCCAATCTTGCCTACGGCGACCTCGGTACGGCCGTACAGGAAGTCGAGTCGATGCTGGCCGCCAAGCCGCTCGGTGCGGGCGTGGGCGTCACCATCGGCGGGCAGAGTGAGGAGCTCGACAACTCCGTCAACTCGTTGATTTTCGCGCTGACGCTGGCGATCTTCCTCGTCTACCTGGTCATGGCTTCCCAGTTCGAATCGCTGCTGCATCCGTTCGTGATCCTGTTTACCATTCCCCTCGCGCTGGTCGGCGCGGTGCTCGCGCTCAAGATCACGGGGACGCCTTTGTCGATCGTGGTGTTCATCGGGCTGATATTGCTGGTCGGGATCGTGGTCAAGAATGCGATCGTGCTGATCGATCGCATCAACCAGCTGCGCGGCACCGGCGTCGAGAAGCGCACGGCGATCGTGCAGGCGGCGCATGCGCGTCTGCGACCGATTGCGATGACCACGATCTGCACGCTGCTCGGCTTCCTGCCGCTGGCGTTGGGGTCGGGGGATGGCGCCGAGGTGCGTGCACCGATGGCGATCGTGGTGATCGGCGGCCTGCTCGTGTCGACGCTGCTCACGTTGATCGTGATCCCGATCGTGTACGACCTGCTGGATCGCAAGCCCGATTCCCACTACCGCGAATACGCACGACGCGCGGGCGAAACGGTGTCGGGCGAGGACGAAGGCGCCGGCCTGCGCAAGCCCGGCGACGCGGCACCCGCGCATGCGTGAGACATCCGCCCCACAGGAGTGCCAGCCATGATCGACCTGCCGTCGCTGAGCCTGCGCCGCCCGGTGAGCATGGTGATGCTGTACGTGTCGTTGATCGTCATCGGCGGCATCGCGATGCTGCGCCTGCCGCTCGAGATGTTCCCCGCGATCGACGTCCCGTTCGTGCTCGTGCAGGCGCCGTATCCAGGCGCGTCACCGATCGAAGTCGAGCGCACCATAACGCGCCCGATCGAGGAAGCGCTGGCGACGTTGTCCGGCGTCAAGAAGATGAACAGCCAGAGCGACAGCCAGGGCAGTACCGTCTTCATGGAATTCGGCTGGGACAAGGACGTGTCGATCAAGGCATCGGAAACGCGCGAGCGCGTCGACGCCATCCGCGACACGTTGCCGGACGACCTGCAGCGCTACTTCGTGCTCAAGTTCTCGACCAGCGACGAAGCCATCCTCAAGGTCCGCCTGTCAAGCGAGCAGGATCTCTCGGGCACTTACGGTCTGCTGGAAAGGAAGTTCAAGCGCCCGCTCGAGCGTCTTCCCGGCGTCGCGAAGGTGGAGATTTCCGGCGTCGCTCCGAAGGAACTCGAGATCGAGCTCATCGCCGATCGCATCGCCGCTCACGACCTCAGCCTCAACGAGCTGGCGACGCGCCTGGCGGCCGCGAACTTCTCCGTGTCTGCGGGCCGCATCGACGACGCCGGGCAACGCTTCCGGGTGCAGCCGGTCGGCGAGCTGCACACCGTGGAGGAAGTCCGCGACCTGCTCGTCAACGACACCGGGCTGCGCTTGCGCGACATCGCGCAGGTGTCGCTCAAGCCGGGTCGTCTCGACTACCGCCGTCGCCTCGACCAGCGTCCGGCGGTCGGCATCGACATCTTCAAGGAGCGCAACGCGAACCTGGTCGAAGTCGGTCGCGCCGCCATGGCGGAAATCGAGAGCATCGGTCGCGATCCGGAGCTTTCCGACATCGAGATGCTGACCATCAGCGATCAGGCCGAGGGCGTGGTCGAATCGCTCGTCGAGCTTGGCGAAGCCGGAGTACTCGGCTCGCTGCTGTCGCTCATCGTGCTGTATTTCTTCCTGCGCCACTGGCCGTCGACGCTGATGGTGTCGATGGCGGTGCCGCTCTGCTTCGTCATCACGCTCGGGGTCATGTACTTCCTGGGCGTGACGCTCAACATCCTGACCATGATGGGCCTGCTGCTCGGCGTGGGCATGGTGGTCGACAACGCCGTGGTCGCGGTCGAGAGCATCTACCAGCAGCGCGAGAAGATGCCAGGCGATCCCGTCGCCGCATCGGTCACCGGCGTGCGCAACGTCGCCATCGCGTTATCCGCCGGCACGCTTTGCCACTGCATCGTTTTTCTCCCCAACATCTTCGGCGAGACCAATCAGATCAGCATTTTCCTGGCGCAGGTGGCGATCGCGATCACGGTCTCGCTGCTGGCGTCCTGGCTGGTGGCGATTACGCTGGTACCGATGCTGGCGGCGAAGATGTCGACGCCGCATTTCGTGCACCAGGACAGCGCCATCTCCCGGCTGATGACGCGATACGAGGCTTTCCTGCGCTGGACGCTGGCGCATCGCGGCAAGACCATGCTTGCGGTCGGACTGTTGCTGGCGGTCAGCATCGTGCCGATGAAGCTCACCAAGTTCGAGATGTTCCCGAGCAGTTCGGGTCGCGAACTCAACCTGGTGTACCGCCTGAGCGGCAGCTACACATTGCCGGAGATGGAGCCCTCGATCATCCGCGTGGAAAACTACCTGCTCGAGAACAGGAAGGAGTTCGAGATCGACACCGTGTACACCTGGTATACGGAGCAGGGCGATGCGAGCACGCGCATCAACCTGTTGCCGAGCGAGCTGAACCTGTTCGGGCGAGCGATGGTCCTGTTCGGGCTGCGGGAGGGACCGAAGTCGCCGGACGAGATCAGCGAACTGGTTCGAAAGGAACTGCCGAAGATTCCGATCGGTACGTTGCAGTTTGGCTGGAACAACGGCGGCAGCGGGGGCGGTGGCGTCAAGTTGACCGTGACGGGCGATTCGACGGACCAGCTGCGCAAGATCGCGAGCACCGTGATGCCGCTGCTCGAGCGTGCCCCGGCGCTGCGGGACGTGCGCCTGGCCGACACTTCCGCGAGCCGCGAGCTGTCGGTTCGGGTGGATCGGGAGCGCGCCGCGCAATACGGGTTCAGTGCCCAGGAGGTCGCGCGCTACATCGCGATCGCGTTGCGCGGAACGCCGCTGCGAGAATTTCGTGGCGAAGGCCAGCAGGATGAGGCGCCGGTGTGGCTGCGATTCCAGGGATCGGACTCGCAGCGCGTCGACAGCCTCGCCGAGTTCAAGTTGCGGCGAGCCGACGGCCAGCTCATCCCGTTGTCGACTCTCGTCAGCGTCCGCTTAGACCGCGCCGCGCCCACCATTTC
>JBBRIE010000090.1:0-10925 GCA_038221545.1 Lysobacterales bacterium | reverse complement strand
CTTTTCCATGCCTCCGAACCGACGCGCGAGCGGGCGCCCCGATCCGCGACGATTTCCACGGCACGCTCGGCAAGCAGCACGTAGATCAGCACGCCGTTGCGCGATTCCGTATCCCATACGCGCAACTGCCCGAACACCGACTCGGCGCGCGCGCGCGACCCCGTGCCTGCGATGAGATCGGTTATCGACAGGGCGCGCTCGACCGCGAAGCATATTTCCGCGCGATGGGTCTTCTCGCTTGCCGCGATGGCCACCTGTATGCGTTCCATGCACGCTGCCTGGAAGCGCGAGCGCACCGGCGGCGCGAAGAGGTGCCTTAGCCAGTGCATCACCAGCTCCCCGATGCGCCGCCGCCGGCGCTCATGCCGCCGCCGCCGGAAAAGCCGCCACCACCGAAGCTGCCTCCGCCACCTCCGCGGCCACCGATGCCGCCGCTGCCTGCGGTCGGAAAGCCCCCGTAGCTGGACCATCCGCCACCGCGCGCCGCGCGACCGCGACCGCCACCACCCAGCGCGCCGACCAGTATTGCAACGCCCACGCCGACGATGCCCCATAACACGACCGCGCCAGCGCCGGCGACCAGCCAGCCGATTCCGAAGTTGCCCATCCCGACGAGCAGCGGACGCCAGAGTCCCCGCAGTCCGTGCAGCAACGACGCGAGGATGAAGGCGATGACCACCGCGGGCATGAGGCCGCCGAAACCCCGCTCGCGGGCCCCGTCGCGGGCAGGCGCCGGCTCCGGCAGCGCTTCGCCGTCGATCAGGCGAACCAGCGCAGTGGTGACGCCGTCGATACCCCCGCGGTAGTCACCCGCACGGAAGCGCGGCACGAGATAGTCGACGATCAGCCGGTTGGCGATGGCATCGGGCACGACGCCCTCAAGGCCCCTGCCCACTTCAATGCGGGCGCGACGGTCGTCGCGCGCGATCAGCAGCAACACCCCATCGTCGATGTTCGCGCGACCGGGGCGCCACTGATCGAAAACCCGGATCGCGAACTGCTCGATCTCCTCGGGTGCGGTGGTGGGCACCACGAGCAGCACGATCTGGCTGCCCTTGCGCTGCTCGAGAGCGGCGAAGCGCGCGGCGAAATCATCCGCCTCCGAGGCGCCCAGCAGGCCGGCGGTATCGACCACGCGTGCACGCAGCTCCGGGATGGCGACCCGTCCCGCCGCATCGCGCCGCGCCGGGGGGCTTGCGACCGGCGCGGTGGGCTGAGCATTGGGCTGGGCCGCAGGCGAGCCCGCAGGCTGGGCCGGAACGCCCCCGGGTGGCGCGCCAGGCGGCGGACTCGGCAGGGACTTCGACGGCGCGAGCACCTGCGCCGTCGTGGCCGCCGCGCACGCGAGCAGCCAGATGCAGGCCGCGACGCGGAACATGCAAGCTCGAGGCATCCGGCCCTCTCGCGCGCTCGCGGGTCAGCTCGCGGGTGCCGGGACGGGTTCGGGGTCCGGCGTGGTTCGCGGGGCAGGAGGTGGCAGGGGCTGCGGCGGCGGCAGGGGCTGCGGCGCTTCGGAGCGCGAGAAATCGACTGCGGGAGCGGTCGAGATCGCGGCCTCGTTGGCTACGGTGAAGTTCGGCTTGATCGCGTAGCCGAAGATCCTGGCAGTCAGGTTCTGCGGAAAGGTGCGCACCAGCGTGTTGTATTCCTGCACGGTCTGCACATATCGGTTGCGCGCGACGGTGATGCGGTTCTCGGTGCCTTCGAGTTGCGCCTGCAAGTCGCGGAAACCCTGGTCTGATTTCAGGTTGGGATAGTTTTCCGTCACCACGAGAAGTCGCGACAGCGCGGAAGACAGCTCTCCCTGCGCGGCCTGGAACCGTGAGAGGGACTCCGCGTCGTCGGCATTGACGTTGACCTGGCCGACTCTTGCACGCGCTTCGGTGACGCGCACGAGCACGTCCTGTTCCTGCTGGGCGTAACCCTTCACCGTCGCCACGAGGTTCGGGATGAGATCGGCGCGTCGCTGGTACTGGTTGATCACTTCCGACCAGGCCGCCTTGACGGTTTCGTCGCGTCGCTGGAAATCGTTGTAGCCGCAACCGGCCAGGAACAACGCCAGCAACGTGGCAACAACGACGCGCACAATGGTCATGGCGGATTTCCCGGACGGCAGAAACATAGTGTCGCGCATCGCGGCGACTGCGCGACACGCATCATTCAGCGGCGGTTGGGATCGCCCCGCCGGGCGGCCGATCCACGCCCGGCCCGCCCGTGACAATGCCCATCGCCAGTTGGCGCCTGCGTTGCCGCGCTCGCATCACGAGGTTGAGCCCTTCGACGCCGCCGGAGAAGGCCATCGCGAAATACAGGTAGGCGCGCGGAACCTCAAGGTGCACGCCTTCCGCGACGAGGGCGCCGCCGACCAGGATGAGGAAGGTGAGGGCCAGCATCTTGATCGTGGGGTGCTTGTCGATGAAGTTGCCGATGAAGTCGGCAGCAAGCAGCATCACGGCGACCGCGAGCAGGATCGCGATGACCATGATCGAACGCTCGTTGACCATCCCCACAGCGGTGATCACCGAGTCGAGCGAAAAAACGATGTCGATGATGGCGATCTGCGCGATCGCGGAACCGAAACTCGTCGCCACGCGACCGGCAGGCGTGCCGTCGTTCTCGCCGCCCTCGACCGCTTCGTGGATTTCCATGGTGGACTTCACCAGGAGGAACAATCCACCCAGAATCAACACCAGGTCCCGGATGGAAATGGCCACGTCAGCGACGATGAACAGCGGCTCCGTCATGCCCGCGAGCCAGGCGAGGGTCAGCAACAACAGGATGCGGGAAACGCAGGCGAGCGCGATTCCGAATCTGCGCGCGCGCGATCGTTGCGACTGCGGCAGTCGCGACACGACGATGGAAATGAAAACGAGATTGTCGACGCCCAGCACGATCTCGAGCGTGCTGAGCGTCAGCAACGCGATCCACCCTTCGGCGGTCAATGCCCAATCGAACAAGCGCGGTTTACTCCTGGGTGACTGGGATTACGGCCACAACAGCACGGTCCACACCACAACGACGTTCACCATGCAGGCGAATACGGCGGCGGAACCCATGTCCTTGGCCCGTCCAGCGAGTTCATTGAATTCGGGGATCAACTTGTCGATCACGCACTCGACCGAGGAATTGATCAGTTCCATTGCCAGCACCGGCAACAGCACGCCGAACAGCAGCACGCGCTCCACAGGATCCTCGCCGAGCCAGAAGGCTAGCGGGGCCGCGATGACGAAGAGATAAACCTCGAGGCGGAATGAGCTTTCCGTGCGGAACGCCTCGGACAGGCCCTTGAACGACCAGCGCGTTGCATTCCACACGCCGAGCGGCCCGCGCGGCGCCAGCCCCACTTTCCCGTCGGCCATCAGATGGTCGCGACCTCTACGCTCGCGATCGCCGCCGGCGCGCTGGGATGCGGCCCCTTCGGAACATAGGCGATGTCCAGTTCGCGCACGGCCTTGACGTCGTCGAGGCGACGAACCGGCGTCGTGTAGGGAGCGCCCTTCATCCAGTCGGGTTCGTTGGCCGACTTTTCGAGCAGTTCGGCCATTACGTCCACGAACCGGTCGAGCGTCGCGAGGTCTTCGGTTTCCGTGGGCTCGATCAGCAGGCATTCCGGCACCAGCAACGGGAAATAGTTGGTCGGTGCGTGGATGCCGTAGTCGAGCAGCGACTTGGAGAAGTCGAGCGCAGTGATGCCGTTGGCCTTTTTCTGCCGTGCCGCGGTCACGATGAATTCGTGGCTCGCGCGGCGCGTCGGCAAGGCGAGGTCGTAGCCGACTTCGCGCAAGCGCGCGGCCAGGTAATTGGCGTTCAGCGTCGCGTACTCGCCGACTCGCCGCATGCCACCCCGGCCAAGCAGCCGCGCGTACACGTAGGCGCGGAGCAGCACGCCCGCATTGCCGGCAAACGCGGACAGCTGCCCAATCGACTGCGGACGTTCCGCGGCGCGCACCAGGCGATAGGTCGCCGGTGCGCCTTTGGCGCTTTCCAGCCTTTCAACCATGGGCACCGGCAGGAACGGGCGCAGCCGCTCCGACACGCCTACCGCTCCGGCACCGGGGCCGCCGCCGCCGTGGGGCGTCGAGAAGGTCTTGTGCAGGTTCATGTGGATCGCGTCGAAACCCATGTCGCCCGGACGCACCTTGCCGAGGATCGCGTTGAGGTTGGCGCCGTCGTAATACAGAAGGCCGCCGGCGTCGTGCACCAGCTTCGCGATCTCGACGATACGGCGCTCGAACACTCCCAGCGTCGACGGATTGGTGAGCATGATGCCCGCGGTCTTCGGACCGAGCACCTTTTTCAGCGCCTCGACATCGACATCGCCGTCCTTGCCGGTGGCGATTTCCCGCACCGTGCAGCCGCACATCACCGCCGTCGCCGGATTGGTGCCATGCGCCGCGTCCGGAACGATGATCTCGGTCCGCTCGGTGGCGCCGCGACTGCGGTGGTACGCCATGATCATGGCCACGCCGGCGAATTCACCCTGCGCGCCCGCCATCGGGGACAACGACACCCCGCCGCGCATGCCGGTCACGTCGGCGAGAATTTCCTGCAGGTCGTGCATGCAGCTGAGGAATCCCTGCGACAGCGACTCCGGCGCGTAAGGGTGGCGCGCGAGGAATCCCTGCTGCATCGCGAGGGTGTTGCAGGCACGCGGGTTGTATTTCATCGTGCACGAACCGAGCGGGTAGAAATTCGTGTCGATGGAGAAATTTTTGCGCGACAGGTTCGTGTAGTGCCGCACCGCCTGCAGCTCGGATACCTCGGGCAGGCCCACCGGCGATTCCCGCAGCGCGGCGGCAGGCAGGTCGGCCGGCACCGGGACCAGCGGAGGCAACTGCGCGCCGGACACGCGCCCGGGCATCGAGGTGTCGAAAATGAGCATGGGAAGTCGTGCGGCCGGGACCGCCGCATGATGCCACATCGGCGTTCTAGAGCAGTGTCATCGACCCCGTCTCGGTGACGGGTCGCGACGCCACTTCGCGAAGGCGGTCGCACAAATCCCTGGCTTCCGCCTCCGGCAGGCAGGCAACCTCGACCGGCGATCCGACGATATCGGCGCTGCCCGCGCTGGCGACTGCCACACGCGCCATCCCCTGGCGCCGGTCACCCGGCGTCTGGCGAAAGCGCACTGCCTGTATGTCGCCGAGCCGGATGCTGTCCCAGTGCCGCCCGAGCCAGCCTGCGCGAACCGCGAAGGTTCGGGAATCCATGGCATACGCACCGAACCTCGCGCGGCCGCGCGCGTCCAGCCACAGCCACGGAATCAGCAGCGCCGCCCACAGGAACAGGGGGCTGGCAAGGGCGAGGACCCCACCTGCAACGGTAACCAGCAGAGCCGGCCATTTGAACATCCGCCATGCCGCGCGCGGATGAAGCGGTCGCCAGTCGTCGCGCAGCCAGTCGGCATCCGGCCTCACTTCCGCGATGAGCCGGTGCGCGGCGTCGAGGGTCGCAATGGGCGCGAGCCAGCGCAGCCGCGACTCCTTTTCCGCATCCTGCTGGACACCGCCCGCCAGGGTGACCTGCACGGCGACTCGCTGCATGCGGGCCATTATCCAGTTCTGGCTCACGGTCACCCGCTGGATGCGCCGGGGAGTTGCGCCCGCCCGCGTCCGCGTGAGCAGCCCGCCCTCGCTGACGATGCGACGGCCCTGCCGTTCGAGCGTGAAGCCGTAGTAGTTGAAGATCGCGATCGCAACCGACAATACCCGCAGCATCGTCCACAACACGGCGAGCACCACGAGCGCGGCGAGCGCGACGGAAATCGCCCCATGGTCGCCGACGAAACCCCAGGCCGCACGCTGCGCACCCCCGGCCAGTCGACTGGCTATGGGCAGGTCGCGGAAGTCGATGTCGAATTGCCAGGATGCGGCCCATAGCGCGGCCAGCGCGACCAGACCGCGATTGGACGAAACGCCGAGGCGCACCAGCTCCCCAAGGCCCAGCCTGTGCAACACCTCGGGCGCGTCGACCGCCCGTGCGTCGTCGTGGAAGGCATGTTCCACCCCTTCGCGCAGCACCCGTTCCAGGCGATCGGCCTCGCCGCGCGAGATGACATTCATCACCGCCTCCGGCTTTGCACCGCCGGCCGATTCGAGACGCAACTCGGTGACACCGAACAGGCGATGCAGAGGATTGCGCCGCTGCACGACGTTGTGGATGCGACCGACGGGGATATGGCGTTCGGTGCGGTTGAAGATGCCTTCGCGCACGATCAGCTCGCCATCGAGCAGCCAGTAACGGAAGCCGACGCTGTAGACCAGCGCGTAGACGGACATGCCCAGCGCCGCAAACACGCCGTACAACGCCCAGCGATCGCCGCGTCCGAACACGAACAGCACGACCAGGGGCAGGAGCAACGGTCGCAGCTGCGTGAGCAGCACGAACAACCACGACCAGGGATGCAGGCGACGCTCCGTGGGCGCTGCGGCGTCCGTCAACCCGGATGTCTGCAGCGGGTCAGGCATTCCGTTCGCCGGCGGTCGGCGCGGATGGCGGCGCGCCATGCCCGGCCTCGTCCTGCCGGCCCAGCAGACGATCGCGCAGCAACAGCGCGTCGGCGTAGGCCAGCCCGTCGATCTCGAGCGCGCCGAGTTGCACGGCCGCGGTGAACACCTTGAGCCTGCCGATGCCGAAACGCCGCGCGATCGGTCCCTGGTTGACCTCGGTGTGCTGCACGCGCGCGGCCGGGATGAATACTTCGGACTGCCACCAGACGCCATGCCGGTAACGCAACCCGCTCGCGAAGCGCTCGCAGCGGAAGCGACCCACCGCGAGCCGCAGGTAGCGCGACACAACGCTCCAGGCGAGCGCTGCGAGCAGGGCAATCGCGACCAGCGCCCTGGGCCCCTGCCACACGCCACCCGCGAGGGCCGCCGGCACGAGGAACACGAGAATCACCAGCGCGTGCGACCACGCCCAGAGGCGCGGCGCGGCGGGATGCAGTGCGTACGATTCGACCACGCTCTCGGCCGGGATCGGAGCCGGGGGCGCCTGTATTGGCTGCGCAGGCAGGTCCGCGTGCAACGCGGGTCCCGCCGACGTTGCACGGCCTGCCGACGCCGCAGGCGCATGCCCGGCCGCCTCGCCGGCGGTGCCCGACAATGCCGGTGTGCCATCGCTTTCGCCGGTTGGCGCTGGTTCCGATTCTTCGTCCGGAACGGAGATCAACGCGCGGACTCTGCCCGGTAGATCTCGGTGCGCAGCTTGCCGTCGGCGTCGATCCAGCCGCGATACATGCCCGGCGTATTGAACGGCATCGCGAACTGTCCGTCGCGGCCGAGCGCAATCACGCCGCCGTCGCCACCCATTGCCGGCACCACACGCATCACCACTTCCTCGGCAGCCACGCGAACGCTGTCGCCGCGATAGGCGACGCGTGCGCAGATGTCGTGCGCGACCGCGGCGCGGATGAAGAACTCGCCCCATCCGGTGGCGGACACGGCGCAGTGGGCGTTGGCATAGGTGCCCGCACCGATCACCGGCGAGTCGCCTACGCGCCCCCAGCGCTTGTTGGTCATGCCGCCGGTTGAAGTTGCCGCGGCGAGGTCACCGTTTCGGTCGAGCGCGACCGCACCGACCGTACCGAGGTATCGGGTGGCGTCCTCCGCCGAAGCGTGGGCCTCCGGCGGGGACTTTTCCCTGCGCAATGCCTCCTGCAACTGGTCCCAGCGCTCATCCGTCCGGAAGTACGCCGGATCGACGAGACGTATCCCGACGCTGCGCGCGAACTCCTCCGCCCCCGGACCCGCCAGCATGACGTGCGGCGATTTCTCCATGACCGCCCGCGCAAGCAGGACCGGGTTGCGCACCCGTTGTACGCCGGCCACGGAACCCGCGCGGCGTGTCGCCCCCTCCATGACCGACGCGTCGAGTTCGTTGCGGCCCTCGTGGGTGAAAACCGCCCCCTTGCCGGCGTTGAAGTAAGGCGAGTCCTCAAGCACCACCACGCTTGCCGTCACCGCGTCCAGGCTGCTGCCGCCCGCGTCCAGGATTTTCGCACCTGCCTCAAGCGCCTTCGTCAGCGCGGCACGCACCGCGATTTCGCGCTCGCGCGTCATGTCCGCCCGTGGCATCGCGCCGGCTCCGCCGTGGATCACGAGGCGCACCTCCGCGGCTGTGCTCATGGTCGGTGTGGACGCCGCCGCGAGGACCAGCACGAACGAGGCCAGGGACAGTCGCATCGACGTTTTCCAGGGCAAGCGGCCTCGCAGTATAGCGACGGGTGCGCGGCCTCTCCGGGCCGCGCCGGCTGCCCGGCTCGCGAAATTCCACGCAGATTCGCGACGCGACGGACATCGCGCATTGGCCGGTCACACGGCCTGCGGTTCGGGAAACTGGATGACGGCGCGGGTGCCGCGACCCGGTTCGCTTTCCAGATGCACCGGCCAGCCGAATCGATCGGACAACCGGCGCACGATCGTCAATCCAAGGCCGAAACCGTCGCTGTCTATCCTGCCGCCACGATCGAACGCTTCCCATGCCCGCGCGATGACTTCCGGCGACATGCCCTTGCCCGTGTCGATCACGCTGACGCGGTCGCGATCCACCACGATGGTGACGCTGCCCTGTTCGGTGTAGAGGCAGGCGTTGCGCAGGAGGTTCGTGAGCATCACCGAGAACACGCGCGACGGCGCGTGCAATGCGAAGCGCGCGTTCTCGACGACGCGGATCTCGACCGGCTTGCCAGTCACGAGCATCTCCGCGCGCTCGGCTTCGTCCCCCACCACGTCGTTGACCACGAAGTCCTCGTCGGGCAAGCCAACGTCCGACTCCCGCGCGAGGATCAGGAACGATTCGATCAACGCCTCGATGTCACGCGCAGCCCTGCGGATGCGCTGTGCGGATTTGAGCACGTAGGGGTCGAGCGTATCCTCCGCGAGCATCGTGTCCGCCGCGAGCTTGATCACGGTCAACGGCGTGCGCAGTTCGTGACTGGCGTCGCGCGTGAAATTGAGTTCGCGCTCCAGCTGCTTCTCCACCCGGGTGCCAAGGTTGTGCAGCGCCGTCGCCAGCGCATGTACCTCGTGTTCGGTGTCGTCCGAAAAACGTCCCGGCGCGATTTCGGCGAGATCGGGATGTCGCGGGTCCCAGCGCTGCACCATGTCGGCGAGGCGGATGATCGGCGACACCATGCGCCTGGACGTCCGGAAACTCAGCCAGGACACGCTGTAGATAACGCCGAGCACGACGATGAGGGGGACGAAACCGAACCACAGTGCGAGCCGGTCGACCTGTTTCTGGTCGAACACCAGGTACAGCCGGCCGGCTGGCGTGTCGCTGACGTAGACGAGGTCGTCCGCCGCTGCGCCCATGTCGATGACGTGGTATCCCGGTTCCAGCCGCCGCAGGTGCGCAGGCAGCGAGGTGGCCGCGCCACCGGGCCGAGCGATGTAACCGCGCATGTTGTACACGTCCGGCACGGGCGCAGCAGGATCCTGCGAGAGTCGCTGGCTGAAGTACTGGGCTTCCTCGACCAGCGCTCTCTGGATCAGCACGTCGCGTAACACGACCCATGCCCCGAGCACCGACAGCAGCATCGCGAGACTGATCACCCCGATCTGGAGCAGGAACGTGCTCCACAGCTTTCCTCGCAGCCCACGGCGTGATTTGCCGGGATCCGCGCTGGGTTGCCGTCTGGTCCGATCCGCAGTCATCCGCCTACGCCTGAACCGGGAGGCCGGGAACGGCGCTCTCCTGGTCTCTGCTTGCTAGCACCCGGTCAGTGATCTTCCTGCGACGAAGGAACCTCGGAGTCCAGATCGGCCAACCGGTAACCCGCGCTGTGGATGGTATGCAGCAACGGCCGCTGGAACGGTTTGTCGATCACCTTGCGCAGGTTGTAGAGGTGGCTGCGCAGCGTATCCGAGTCGGGCAGCATGTCGCCCCAGACCTCGCGTTCGATATCGCGCCGGGAAATGACGCGCGGCGACTCGCGCATGAGGATCGCGAGCAGCTTGAGGCCGATCGGGGAGACCGCGAGGCTCTGGTTGCCCCGCGTGACCTGCAGAGTGGCGGTGTCGAGCACCAGGTCGCCGACCTTGAGGATCTGGGCACTCACCTGCTTGCGGTCGCGACGGATCAGTGCGCGGATGCGCGCCTCCAACTCGCGGATCTCGAACGGCTTCACCAGGTAATCGTCGGCGCCGGCATCCAGCCCGACCAGCTTGTCGTTCAGGGTGTCGCGAGCGGTGAGCATCAGCACCGGGGTGGCCTTCTTCGCCTCTTCGCGCAGGCGGCGGCACAGTGCGAGTCCGTCCATTCCGGGCAGCATCAGGTCCAGCACGATGACGTCGTAGCTGTTGCTGCTCGCGAGGCGGTAGCCCGTCGTCCCATCGGTCGCGAAATCCAGCGAGTAGCCACGCCGCTCGAGATATTCGCCGATCATCTCGGCAATCTGGCGGTTGTCTTCGACCAGGAGGATCAACCCCGCGCTTTCTTCCCTCGCCATCGCGTACCCCGTGCCTTCACATTTGTGAAATGTGGCGCAGACGTCACGCTCGCGTCAAGGGTCCCCGGTCATGGGCGTCGCCTGCGGGGTTTTCCGTTAGCGCACCATTCAGGCAAGAAAAAGCACGGCCGAATCCGGACCGTTTCATCACATGGAGCGCAAGTCCTTAGGCCTTGACCGAGAGTTCGATACGACGATTGCACTGGCGACTTTGCGACGTGTGGTTCGAGTCGACAGGGCGAGCCACGCCGTGACAGTTCGGGCCCGCAAGGTAACCGGCGTCGACACTCTCTGAAGTCGGGTAGTCGTACACGATCATCGCCCGGCGCTTGGGTGGCGTGGAATCGGCATGACCGGCGACTTCGATGCGAGGGAGGACCCCCTACCCCGACCTGAGCAGAGATGCCGTATGATCGCGTCAAACGACCACGCGGTTACCGAGCGTATGAAAACTCCAATTCGAACAATGGTCCCG
>JBBRIE010000089.1:0-10935 GCA_038221545.1 Lysobacterales bacterium | reverse complement strand
TGTCGAATATCCCGAGCTGGTGCGGCAGTTGCGTACCGTGTCCGGCAAGTGCGAAGTGGGCAGCTGCTACGCGTACCAGAACGTCGCGTTCAGCGCGTCGGGCGACCTCGTCTATGCGGCCACCGGTGACTTCTACTCCGAATGGGCGCAACGCCTGTTGTTCGAGCCGCTCGGCATGCGTACCGCTTCGTTCGGGCTCGACGCCCTCGTACGTTCACCCGACTGGGCGCGCCCCCACGTGCGCATCTCCTCCGGTTTTTCCGCAGTTTCGCCGAAACCGACGTACTACCGCCTGGCGCCGGCCGCCGGCGTCAACGCCAGCGCCCGGGATATGGGTGCCTGGATGCTCGCACAACTCGGCCATCGTCCAGGCGTGCTGTCGCAGTCGGTGCTCGATGTGATCCAGTCTCCCCAGGCGCACAGTCCTTACGAGCGCTTCGGTTCGCAGTGGCGCCGCCAGCGCGTCGCGGACGCCTGGTATGGACTCGGCTGGCGCGTCGTCGACTACCAGGGGCACAGGCTGGTTTGGCATGCGGGCGCAGTACAGGGATATCGCGCGGTACTCGCGCTGCTGCCGGACCATGACTTCGGCGTGGTCCTATTGTGGAACGCGGAATCGCCGGTGCCGACCGGACTCATGCCGACCTTGCTCGATCGATACCTCGGGCTGCCGGTCGTGGACTGGTTGCAGCTCGATCAGGTCGAACGGCAGAACACGCGGGCGACGAAGCCCGCGCGCTCGCGGTCGGTGGTGCGCGGTCGCAAGCCACGCTGATGCGGCGGGTGATCCGGCGTTCGCCGGATGTCTTCGGCATGGCGCTCGAACGCGCACTCGTCCCGCCGCAGCATCCGGGATGCCCTGAGCATGTTCGCCACACGCGGACGGATGGGATCCGAAAACGAGAACGCCGCCTTTGCAGGCGGCGTCTTCGTTTCGCGAACTCCGCGCCCTGGCGTTACAGCTTGAATTCGATCCGCTGCGTCCGCTGCGCGGCGATCGGCTGGCCATCGCGCAGGGCAGGCTCGAATCGCCATTGCTCCACCGCCGCAATGGCGGCGCGATCGAACACTCGTGCAGGCTGCGAACGCACGACCGTGGCGCCGGTCACGTTGCCTTGCGGCCCGACCGTGATGCGCACCTCGACCCATCCCGACTGGCGCTTGCGCACCGCCTCGGGCGGAAAGGCCGGGGGCACCTGGCGGACGAGCCGCGCCTCGCGCGACTGTCCCCCACCTGCAGGCGCGCTGGTGGCCGGTGAGGCCGCGGTCGCAGGCGCGCTCGAACCCGGAGCGGGCGCCGCCGGCTGCGTAGCGGGCGGCGTGTCTTCGACCACTGCGGGTGACTGCGGGGATGTCTCCACCGGAGGTGGCGCGGCGGCAGTCGCCGCCGGTGCGGGCGGTGTCTCGGCGGCCTGCGTCGCAGCGGCCGCCTGTTGCTGCAGGAGTTGCAGGCGGCGCTGTTCTTCAGCGAGCCGGTCCGCTTCGAGACGCTCGCCGGCGGCCCGCTGGGTATCGAGCTTTGCCCGCAACGTAGTCACGGTGTAGGAACCGGGACTCGACTTGTCGAGCATGCCGATGATGCGCTCGGCCTCGGCGACATTCTTCGCACCTATCGCCGATTCGGCCGAACTTGCGGCAATCGGGAACAGGTCGACCAGCGCCTGCGTCGCCTGCGCATTCGACGGCTCCTGGGCAATGATCTGGAGGTAGTACTCCATCGCGTTGTCGTTGGCTGGCGCAATCATGCGCTGCTCTTTCTCCGCGGCCTTGGCGCGCTGGAGCAATTCGTTCACGGACAGCTTCACGACGGGAGCCGCAGGCGTCGCGGCAGCTGGCGCAGCGGTGCCCGGTGTCGTCGCCCCGGCTGCCGGGGGCTCATCCTTCTTTCCGCACGCGGCCAGCGCGAGCAGGAGTACCGCCAGCGACACATGGCGCAGCCTGCGCCGCGCTTTCGGCCCCGTCGCGCGGGTCATTGCGAATTTGCGACTCATAGCCACTCCCGACCAGATTCGATGTACGTCAAAAAAACAGCGCCTCAAGTACATGCTTCGTTGCGGGCCGTGCAAGCAGGCCCGGCCTGCATCCCGGGTAACGGCACGCACGCGCCGTGCCACCCCGGGCACCTGCGCATTCGTCGGCCCTTCCAGCCCGTGAAAAAGGGTGGGCGCCCCCCCCCAAACGACATGCAACGCGCCGACATTATAGGCATGCCCCGGCGCAAGGAACGATCCATCGAAGCGTTTCAGGAGCCCAGAAATAAAGAACCACCGCATCCGGGCAGACGTGCGGTGGTTCGAGACCCCTCTATCGAGTCGACACCGCGGCGCTTGCGCGCCCCGGTGGTGTTGCTTCAGCTATTGCCCTAGAACATCGAACCCATCGAAAGACCGCCCATAGGAGCTGGCGGCGCTGGCTTCTTCGCGGCTTTCTTGGCTGCCTTCTTGGCTGCCGGCTTCTTCGCGGCCTTCTTGGCTGCGGGCTTTCTGGCGGCCTTCTTGGCTACCTTCTTGCCAGCCTTCTTGGCTGCCGGTTTCCTGGTGGCCTTCTTCGCCGCCTTCTTTGCCGGCTTCTTGGCTACCTTCCTGGCTACCTTCTTGGCCGCTTTCTTGGCTGCCGGCTTCCTGGTGGCCTTCTTCGCAGCCTTCTTGGCTACTTTCTTCGCCGCCGGTTTCCTGGTGGCTTTCTTGGCCGCTTTCTTGGCGGCCGGTTTCTTTGCTGACTTCTTGGATGCTGCTTTCTTGGTTGCCATGTGTTTTATGAGCTCCTCATTTGTTGGCAGTGGTTGCCCGGTAAAAGCGTGAAGGAACGCCTCGCAAAGCAAATCGCTGTTGGTCGCATGCCTGAGCCTGCCAACTTGGCGACGAGTACGTTCGTCTGACAGCAACTTGAGAACATGGAGCGGAATAGAGACGGTGATCTTCTTCGTCCTCCCGGCCTTCCTGCCGTGACCGACGTAGGGATCCACGAATCGTTTTTCGACCATCCTCGCCACGTTGCTGACACGCTAAGGAAAAATTAATCCCCGCGCGCTTTACTGTCAACAGGTTTTCTGCATTCTCTGCAGCGGGATTTCGAACGGGAAAATCGTGACCGGGCACCCCGGAGTTGCTCTGCGCGGCAACCGATCGATTGAAGTCGCGGATAACAAAGGTTGATTAATTTGGACGTATGGACGTCCAAATGCAAAATGCGATTAACCTTCGGAGCAATGTCGCAAACACATGCGTGGCGCGGCCTGCAGCACTTTCGCGCAATTTCCGGACTGGATAACCTGCGGGATTCACGACCGTGCGCGATCGGCAGCGCGGAGCACGCGCGATGAGGGAGAATGCGGATCCGGCGAGGCCGTCGAAGACGCCCGAAGGCCGCTCGAAGGGCATCAGGCGCGAGCGATCGCCTCGGCGAATTTTTCGAAATCCTCGGTCGACTTGGTCTCGGTGGCGCAAACGAGGAGCGCGTCGCCGAGTTCCGGGTAGTCGTCGCCGAGCGCGAATCCGGCGACGATTCCGACGTCCGCGAGCTTCTCGAACAGCGCCTTCGCGGGCATCGCGTGGGTCACCACGAACTCGTGGAACACCGGTGAGGAGAATCGCGGCGACATCGACGCGACGTTGGCAAGGCGATCGCGCAGGGCACGCGCATTCGATGCACAGAGGGTCGCCACGCGGCGCAGCCCTTCCGCTCCGACCATCGACATGTAGAGCGTCGCCGCGGTGACCCGCAGTCCCGGGTTGGTGCAGATGTTGGATGTCGCCCTCGCACGGCGGATGTGTTGTTCGCGCGCCTGCAGGGTGAGGGTGAAACCGTCCCGGCCATCGAGGTCGGTGGTGCGGCCGACTATGCGGCCGGGCATGTGCCGTACCAGTTCCATGCGAGTGCACATGAATCCGAAATAGGGGCCGCCGGAGGACAGCGGTACGCCGAGCGGCTGGCCTTCCCCGCATACGATGTCGGCACCCGTGCCGCCCCAGCGTCCGGGCTCCCGCAACAACGCCAGCGCCGTCGGGTTGACCAGACCGATCGCCAACGCGCCCTGCCCCTGCGCCCAGTCGGTCAGCGCATCGACTTCCTCGATCACGCCGAAGAAGTTCGGCTGCGGGACCACCAGCGCGGTGAACTCCTCTCCGCCCGCCGCAGCAACGCACGCAGCCACGGTGGTGGTGCCGCTAAGGCGGTCGTAGTCGACCTCGACGATCTCGATTCCCTGCATTTCCACGATCGCCTGCACGACCCGCCGGTAGGCGGGATGCACCGCCCGCGGTATCAGCACCCGGCGGCGGCTGTCGCGCTTGCGCGTGCGTTCGGCCATCAGCACCGCCTCCGCGAGCGCGGTGGCGCCGTCGTACATCGACGCGTTCGACACGGCCATGCCGGTCAACCGCGTCATCATTGTCTGGTACTCGTAGATCAGTTGCAGCGTGCCCTGGCTGGCCTCGGCCTGGTAGGGCGTATAGGCGCTGTAGAACTCACCGCGGGTCACGATCTCCCATACGGCGGCGGGAATGTGATGCTCGTAGGCGCCGGCCCCCGCGAAGTTGAGGGGCGTGCCGTCGCGCGCAGCACGCGCGCGCATGAGCCGGGTCACGTCGGCTTCGTTCAATCCGTCAGGAACGTGCTCGAGTCGCTCGATCCGCAGCGCTTCGGGAATCTCGTCGAACAGCTGCTCGATGCTGTCCACGCCAATCCTTGCGAGCATCTGCTCGACATCGGCGGCGGTGTGCGGAATGAAGGGCATGCTCTGGCCTGCGGAGGATGAATCGGAAGTGGATCGCGGCTTGATCCTGGTGATCGGCGGCGGTCCGAAGGGGGATCCCTAGCCTAGGCCATCGATCAACCAGGGAACAGGACAGGCGCAACGGGACCAGGTGGCCGGCTCCATCTGCGCTGCGGGCAACCCGGTCGGATATCGCGCCGGCGCGCGACCCGGCGGCGCACTCGGAGCGGTCAAATGTCAGTGATCTTCGTTCTCGATGAGTTCGGAGTAATCGTTGGGGTCGAGCAGCTCGTCCATCTCGCCCTGCGATGCCGTGCCCGGCTTGATGGCGAAAAGCCAGCCGTCCCCGTACGCGTCTTCGTTGATCGTCTCCGGCTTGTCCGCGAGGTCGGAATTCACTTCGACGATCTCGCCCGAGACCGGAGCGTAGACATCCGAGGCCGCCTTCACCGATTCGACCACGGCACAGGCCTTGCCGGCCTCGACGTCGTCGCCCACGTTCGGCAGCTCGACGTAGACCAGGTCTCCGAGCAAGGCCTGGGCATGATCCGAAATGCCAACCCTGATGGTGCCGTCGTCCTCGATGCGGGCCCACTCGTGCGATTTGAGGAACTTCAGATCGCCGGGAATTTCTTGCATGACCATTTTCCTGGGAAGGGTTGGACCACAGTAGGGGCGGTTGCCGAAACGGATTCTAACCGGAGGACTCAGACGCCGGGTTGCGCCTTGCCTTCGCGCACGAAGGGCGGCTGCAGCACGCGCACGGGCAGTTCGCGGCCCCGGATGTCGACGCGCAGGCCACCGGAGGCATCGGCCGGTACGCGTGCGAGCGCGATCGACTTGCCGAGCGTCGGCGAGAACGACCCCGACAGCACACGGCCTTCGCCAGCGGCCGACAGCACCACCTGGTCGTGCCGCAACACTCCCTTCTCGTCCAGCACCAGTCCCACCAGTCGCCGCGGCACTCCGGCGGCCTGCTGCGCCTCGAGGGCGCCGCGTCCGATGAAGTCGCGCGCCGGGTCGAACGAGACGGTCCAGCCCAGTCCGGATTCGAGCGGGGTGGTGGACTCGTCCATGTCCTGACCATAGAGGTTCATGCCTGCCTCGAGTCGCAGGGTGTCGCGCGCGCCCAGCCCGACCGGCTTCACGCCGGCGTCGAGCAGCCGTTGCCAGAACGCGACCGCGATGGTCGCGGGCAACACGATCTCGTAGCCGTCTTCGCCGGTGTAGCCGGTACGTGCGATGAACAGGCCGTCGGTGGTCTGGATGGAACTGAAGCGCGCGAGCCTGCCAGCGCGTGCGCGGGTATCCGCGTCGAGCAGTCCGTGTACGCGCTCGCGGGCATTGGGGCCCTGCACCGCGATGATGGCGAGATCGTCACGAACCGAAACCTCGACTCCGAAACCGTCGGCGTGGCGGGTGATCCAGGCCACGTCCTTGTCGCGGGTGGCAGCGTTCACCACCAGCCGGAAGAACGCGTCGTCGATGAAGTAGACGATGAGGTCGTCGATCACCCCGCCCTGCTCGTTGAGCATGCAGGTGTAGAGCGCCTTGCCGGGCTTGCCGAGCTTGTCGACCGAGTTCGCCAGGAGGCGGCGCAGGAATTCCCGGACCCGCGCGCCACGCAGGTCCACCACGGTCATGTGCGAGACGTCGAACATGCCTGCGTCGCGCCGGACCTGGTGGTGCTCGTCGATCTGCGAACCGTAGTTGATCGGCATGTCCCAACCACCGAAATCGACCATGCGTGCGCCGAGTGCGCGATGGGTGGCGTTGAGCGGCGTCGTCTGGGTCATGGCGGGTCTCGGGTCAAGCGCGGGAGACTCCACGGAGGAATCTGGCGTCAGGTTTGGTGTGCGCGCCGGGTGGAAGGAAGCATCGGCGCGCGAGGTTCCCGGAAGCGGCGTCGAAACTTTGTCAACGACCGGATGGCCGCACTTCCAGGCCTGGAGGAAAAACTTACTCGGCCGGGCGCACCTCGAGGTTCATGCCGTCGATCGCGAAGATCAGCACGCGGGTCCCGGCGGGCGCATCGGCGCCACGCACTGTCCACATGGCGTCCCCGATCTGCACGGTGCCGCGACCGTTGACGATGGGCTCGAGCAGGGGCACCACGCGCCCCACCAGCTGCGCGGCCTTGCGATTGAGCAGCGGCTGGTCGCTCATGCGTTCGTTGCCGCGCAGGAACTTCCAGTACACACCCACGCTGACGAACGCCAGCACGCCGAACACCACGGCCTGCCAGAGGTAACTCAGGCCGGCGCCGGTCAGGAGGAGGATCAGTCCCATCGCGGCTGCGGCGATGCCGAGCCACAACATGAAGACGCCGGGCGCAAGGATTTCCCCCACGATCAGCAGCAGGGCCACGGCCCACCAGAAGTAGACGATTTTCGGCATTGCACTCCGCTCCTCGGAATCGCGTCAGTTCGTGCCGGGTTCGCGGGCGTCATGGCCTTCGCGGCTCTGTCGCCCACGGGTGGCGGCGGTGCGCGCATCGCTGCGATCGAGCGCTTCCTTGCCGATCTCCGCGATGCCGGCGAGGCTGCCGAGGATGCCGGTCACCTCCATCGGCAACAGCAGCAGCTTCTGGTTCGGCGAATTCGCGAACGCCTTGAGCGCATCGATGTACTTGTCGGCGACGAAATAGTTGATGGCCTGCATGTCGCCCTTCGAGATGGCCTGAGACACCATCATGGTGGCCTTGGCTTCGGCCTCGGCCAGCCGTTCGCGGGCCTCCGCTTCGCGGAAGGACGCTTCGCGCTTGCCTTCTGCCTGCAGCACCGCGGCCTGCTTGTCGCCTTCGGCGCGCAGGATCTCAGCCTGGCGCAGGCCTTCGGCTTCCAGCACCGCCGCGCGCTTCTCGCGCTCGGCCTTCATCTGGCGCGCCATCGCGTCGACCAGGTCGCGTGGCGGCTGGATGTCCTTAAGCTCGATCCGGTTGACCTTGAGGCCCCACGGATGCGTTGCCTCGTCGATCACGAGCAGCAGCTTGGCATTGATCTCGTCGCGCTTCGAAAGCGACTCGTCGAGGTCGAGCGAACCGATCGACGTGCGGATGTTGGTCATCACCAGCGCGATGATCGCCTGCTGGAGATTGGTGACTTCGTACGCCGCCTTGGCCGCATCGAGGATCTGGAAGAACACGATGCCGTCCACCTTGACCAGTGCGTTGTCCTTGGTGATGACTTCCTGCGAAGGCACCTCGAGGACCTGCTCCATCATGTTCATCTTGCGGCCGACGCTCTGGATCCACGGCATCAGCAGCGCGAGGCCCGGCGACAGCGTGTGCGTGTACTTGCCGAAGCGCTCGACCGTGTACTCGTAACCCTGCGGCACGACGCGCACGCCCTTGAGCAGCGTGACCACCACGAAAGCCAGGACGAAGAAGCCCAGAACGCCGCCGAATTCCATTGCCGCACTCCCCTGTTCAATCAGGCGGCAAGTATAGCCCGGGGTGCCTGGCGCGAAGTCGGCCGGCGGCAGGCCGAAGCCGGATTTCGCAGGACTGCGACTTTTCGGGCGCCGGGTGCATCCTAGGCACTGTGAGCAGCGCTTTCGCCGTCGAAACGTCACCCGAGCTACTCGCCGGCCTGCGCCGGCGCGAGTCGACGGCGTTCGCGACGCTGTACCGGATGTTCGAGCGACCCATCCACAACATGGCGTGGCGGATGCTGGCCGATCGGGAGGAAGCGCGCGAAGTGCTGCAGGACACGTTCCTGCAGGTGCACACGCGCATCGAGCAGTTCAGGGGTGACGCGCCGTTCTGGTCGTGGCTGCGGAAGATCGCCGTGAACGCGGCGCTGGTAAGGCTTCGTTCGAGCCGGCCGCCGCATGGCGAACTGGACGACCAGATGCCCGGGGAAGCGAGTTCGCTGCCGGACTGGCTAGACCTGGAACAGGGACTTGCGCAATTGCCCGCGCAGACACGGAGCGTTTTGTGGCTGCACCTCGTCGAGGGCTACAGCCACGAGGAAATCGCGCTGGAATTCGGGCGCAGCCTGAGTTTTTCGAAGTCGCAGGTGCAGCGCGGAGCGCGGCGGTTGCGTGAATTGATGCAAGACAAAGAACAGGAGTTGCGACATGCAGTCGCCTGAAGTCATCCCGCTGGTCTCCCCGTCGGAACTCGATCGCCTCGCGCACGCGCTGCGCGACTTGCCGCAGGTTGGTCCCGCACAATCGTCGTGGGAGGAGATCGCACCGCTGTTGCGGGCCCTTCCCGTGCCCCGTCACATTCGCGCCAGCCCGCGCAGGGTCGGTCGCTGGATCCCGCTCGCCGCAGCCGCGTCGGTGGCAGCCGTTTCGGGCTGGCTCGGAATCGCGCAATGGGATCGGCTGGCGCAACCCGCGATGGATCCCGGCCCTGCGGCCGCGCAAGTGGAGCCGGATGCACGCGACGGCGAACCCCTGCAGTCCGCGGCGCAGGTCGCACTGATCGCACGCAGCGGGTCGCTGGAGCGCTGGCTGGTCGAGAGCGGCAGCGCGCAGTGGCCGCAGGACATCGGCTCCGCGTCGGCCAGTGTCGAGATCGAGAACCTGATTGCGAACGTCGACCAGCGGCTCACGCGGTCCAGCAGCGACGTCGAACGTGGCCAGCTCTGGCAGCGGCGCGTCGGCCTGCTCGAACAGCTCGTGACCCTGCAAGGTGAACCGATGGCGCTGTCGGTACCGGATTCTTCCGGAACCATGGTGCTTTGAGAGTCCGAAATCCAACCGTTCTGTCCGGAGAATCGAAATGTTGCGTAGTCGCCCGTTGTTGAGTGTCGTGACGAGCCTGGCGTTGACCGGCGCGGTGCTGGCGAAAGAATCGACACCCGTGGCCGCGCCGGAGAACCCTGTCGTAATCAGGAAAGTGGATGGTGGAGCCCGCTCGACGGCACCCGCGGCGGCGCTGTCGCCAGTGGAACGCGCGCGCATCGAGCGCGAAATCGCCACCGCGCGCGAGCAGTTGCAGCAGGCTGCGCAGAAGGTCGCCGACCTGTCGCTTCAGCTGGGCCAGCGCGACGCCTACCGGTACGAGTTCCGCACCGGGGACGGCCCGCACACGCCGGCGCCGCCGCGACCGGTGCTGGGCGTGGTGCTCGACGACAATGGCAAGGGCGTTGGCATCCGCGCGGTGACGCCTGGCGGGCCGGCGGAGCAGGCCGGCGTCCGCGCCGGTGACACGCTGTTCTCGGTCAACGGGAAGCGCCTGCTCGATGGCGGGGTGGAATCCGCCGTCGCCGCGATCGGCCCGCTCAACGAAGGCCAGAAGGTCGCCGTCACCGTGGTGCGCGACGGCACGCAGCGCAACGTCGTGATCGACGCGCGCAAAATGGCCGCGCACAGCATGCCGCTCTGGAACGGTGACCCGGATTTCGACATGGACATCGACGTGGATGTCGACATCGACAGCGCATTCGACGCGATCGCGCCCGAGGCGAGGGTCGATCCAGGCGCCATCGAGAAGCACATCGAGACGATACGCGACGGCACACGTCAGCACCGCAAGATCATCGTCCGCGACGGCGGCAAGGTCGTGGGCGCGCATGCGCCGCACCCGCGCACGATGGTGTTTCGCAGCGCAGGTCTCGGCGGCCTGCAGCTCGCGCCGCTCAATCCCGAACTCGGACGACATTTCGGCGCGCAATCCGGCGTGCTGGTGCTCGACAACAAGGGCAAGTCGTTTCCGGAACTGCGCACGGGCGACGTCATCACGCGCGTCGACGGCAAGCCGGTGACCGGTCATCGCGAATTGATGCGGGCGATGATGGGAAGCGGCAAGCGCAGGGGGACGCGCGCCACCCTCGACGTGGTGCGTGATCGCAAGCCGCTGACGGTGAGCGTGGCGACGCCGACCCTGCGCGATGTACTCGTCGCGCCACCCGCGCCACCCGCGCCACCCGCGCCGCCCGCCCCCCCGTCCCCACCGCCCGCAGGCGCTTCCGTCGGCCCTGCGCCTGCGGCGCCCGCAGCCCCTCCGGCGCCGCCTCCGGCACCCGCGCCGCCGGTGCCGCGCGGGGTGAGTGCATGAGTGCGTGAATCCGGCGCAAGGGGGGGGTCGCGCAAAGCGCGACCCCTGGATCGTCGCAGGACCCGCTGTCTTTCCCCACCGCAACCAGCATTCAGATGCGATCGGATTCGTCATGCATCGGTCGGGTTGCGATCGCGCTTGCTCGGGAAAGCGCATCAAGGCGACTTGAACCTTGTAGCGCGGATCGCCCCTGAGGCCGGCGAGCAACACA
>JBBRIE010000088.1:0-10988 GCA_038221545.1 Lysobacterales bacterium | reverse complement strand
CTCTCGCTTCTAAACCGCATCGAGGAAATCACGCCACACGGCGAAGAGTTTGACGCGCCGGATAGCACACTTGCCCAAGATGCTGCGATTTGCATAGATGCAGCAGTTCGTGCCAGCTCACGAGAGGAAGTGGTTGACTTGGCATGGGTCGAGTTCGCTATCGAACCAGCGAAAATTCAGGCGATCCTGCAGTTGAGCGGCGGCGAGACGTATGCCGCTGGCGACGGTGAGGCAAGCCTAGAGAACGAAGCTGCCAGTCATCCTTACGTTAAATCGGCTTTCGCCTTCTGCAGCCAAACGATTGAATTCTTGAAATCGAAAGATCTGCTTTCCCGCGCAGAAATCGAGAGTCTACGAGCAGCGGCCAAGGAAAACTGAGTAACGGAAACGGAAAACCAAAACTAGGGTCAGAGTCGACTTTTCTGAAGTTGCGTCGGGACAACGGTAGCTCGGCGACAAAAGTTTACCCTCTGTAGCTCGCCGCGACGGCAGTGTGCCGGGACGATTCCAACCCCCAACTGCTGTGTTGCCCGACATCGGTCGTGCAGTCAATACCTCGCGCCGGGGTAGAGAAAGTCCACTCTGACCCGGCTTTTGTTTGCGCATCAACATTCACCCCAGTGAACTCAACCCATGACGTCTTGCGTTATATGACGAGTGGCGTTATGTTCGCTGCATGATCCGAGCGTTCGTCGACAAGGAAGCCGAGAAGATCTGGAACGGGGTGGCGTCAGGACGGTTACCTAACGACATTCAACTGGTCGCCAGGCGCAAGCTGCGTATGCTCAACAACGCCGCCACCCTGAACGACCTTCGAGCACCGCCAGCCAATCGTCTGGAAGCGCTCAAGGGTGGCCGCAAGGGCCAGCACAGCATCCGGATCAACGATCAATGGCGCATCTGTTTTCGCTGGAAGGACGGTGACGCCCATGACGTGGAGATCGTCGATTACCACTGAATACTGGAGCCGGCCATGAAAACCCTACCCAACATCCATCCCGGTGAAGTCCTGCTCGAAGAATTTCTTGGGCCCCTGGGAATCAGCCAGAACGCCTTGGCGCGCGCCGCCGGTGTTTCGCCTCGGCGCATCAATGAAATTGTGCTGGGCAAGCGCAGCGTCACGGCCGACACCGCCATTCGCCTGGCCCGGGCGCTCGGCACCAGCGAACGATTCTGGCTGGGCCTGCAGGCCGATCACGACCTCGAAGCAGCGCATCTTGCAGCAGGCAAGTCGGTCGCGAGTATCGAGCGAATCGCCGCATGATGATCGTCTGAACGCAGGGTAGTGGCGCGCCGCCTGCGTATCGCGATCGTCGGCTATGGCACGGGCGGGCAGGCCTGCGCGCTGTTGCTGTCGGCGGATGGTCACGAAGTGGAAGTGTTCGAACGCGCGCCCGCCCTCGGGCCCGTCGGCGCAGGGTTCCTGCTGCAGCCAGTCGGCATGTCGGTGCTGTGGGAAATGGGATTGCTGGGCGCAGCCCTGGCGCACGGCGCACCCATCACCCGACTGCACGGCCAGACATCCACGGGCCGCAAGGTCATGGACATGCGCTATCGCGAACTCGACCCGCGATTCTTCGGGCTCGGACTGCAGCGCGGCGCATTGTTCTCGTTGCTCGATTCCGCGTGGACCGAAGGGCGACAGATCCATCGCGATTGCCGAATCACCAGTGTCGATTGCGATGCAGGCGTGCTCATCGATGCGCACGGTACGCGCTTTGAGGGCTTCGACGTTGTCATCATCGCCGACGGCGCCGCCTCCCGCCTGCGGAGCCAAGTCGCGCCCGCAACGCTGGACCGCCCGTACCCGTGGGGCGCGCAATGGTGCCTGGTGGAGCAGGGCGACTGGCCGTGGTTCGACGAACTGCGCCAGCGTTACGTCGGCGCGCGGCGAATGGCCGGCATGCTGCCGGTTGGAACGTGTCCCGGCGAGCCAGCGCCGAAGCTCAGCTTCTTCTGGAGCCTTCCCGTCTCCGCACTCGACGGCGATGAATCCCAACGCCAGTGGCGCCATGAACTCGAAACACTCTGGCCCGAGGCCGCGGCGCGCCTCGCGGCGATCGATGTGCCGCATGGACTCGCCGCTGCGCGGTATCGCGACGCGGTGCATCGGCAGTGGTCGCGCGGGCGCGCCGTACTGCTCGGCGATGCCGCACATGCCATGAGCCCGCAACTCGGCCAGGGCGTCAACATGGCCTTGCTCGATGCGCAGGCCCTGCGCGATGCGCTTCGCACGCATGCATCCGTTCCGCACGCGTTCGCGGACTACCAGCACAGGCGACGCTCGCACGTCGCCGCCTACCACTTCTGGAGCCGTTGGCTCACACCACTCTTCCAGTCGGAGCACGACCGAGCTGCTGCGCTCCGCAACTTCGCGTTCCATCCGCTATCGCGCCTGCCCATTGGCCGCACGCAGATGCTGCAGGTCCTGAGCGGCACGCGGAGTGGATGGTTGGGCAACTTCAGGTTGCGAGACGGCTTCCTCGAAGACTTATCGGTCCTCGCGGAGTCAGCAACACAACGCGGAAGTTTCGAGATCGGAAGGTAGGGGTAGCGTCGGGGTGGATTGACCCACAAGGCGAACGGGGCGATGCTTCGACTTGGCGTTTCGAAAAGCGAAAAATGTACCTGACCCCATTTTCGGACCCCATTTTCGTGCCATTTTCTGTCGTGCCGCTGCACTGGCTGGTCGAACAGCGTCTCGGCACGGTCCAACGCGATCTGGTCGACTGCGTGGCGCTGGCCTGCGACGACGGCTCGGACTTCGATTATCGCGACATGGATCATCCGACCGCGGGGCCGCAACGCAGCCTGTTCAACTGCGTGCTCGACTTCCAGCGGGAATTCGGCATGGACGCGCAGCCGCACCTTCATCTGACCAGCTTCGTCATCGCGTCGCCGGACGCGCGTCGAACCTTGAGCCGGACCTGCCTCGCAGGTCTTGGCTGGAACGACGACTGGTGGCGGCCCGCGCAGGTCTCGCGCTTCATGTCGATCGAGAACCACAGCTGGGACCACAACCATCCGACTCTCGACAGCGAAGCCCCCGACGGCATGGCGCGGGGCTCCTTTCACGATGTCGATACGCTGGCGCGGGCCGACTACGAAATTGCGCAGGCGACGCGCCACATCGCCTCGGCGATCGCTCCGGAATCGCCACGTCTGTTTTGTTATCCATTCGGGCACGCCAGCGAATACCTGTTGCGCGATTACCTGCCGCGGCATCGCGACAGGCACGGACTCGACGCAGCGTTCACCGAATGCGCTGAGCCCGTGACCAGCGCAAGCGACCGCTGGCTGTTGCCGCGCTACACCTGCGGGTTCCACTGGCGGTCTGATGCGGATCTGCGCGCGCTGCTCCGCGACGCCCGCTGATCGAACGCGGCCCCACCCTCACGACGAAGCGTCGGGACGGATCGCTGCGCCGGTCGTTTCCCGCACGCTGAACAGCGGGCGCGCCTTGACCTCGTCGTAGATCATCGCGAGGTAGGTACCAATCACCGCGAGCCCGAGCATGAGCACGCTGCCGAGGACCAGCTGCACCAAGATCACGGTGGTGAAGCCTTCCACCGCGTTCCCGAACCACCAGCGAACCAGCGTTTGCGCGCCGAGCGCCAGCGAGAATAGCAAGGTGCCGACGCCCAGCAATCCCACCAGCAGCAACGGCGCGCTGGTGAACGCAACCAGGGACTGGACCCCGTACTGGAGCAAACGCCAAAGCGACCAGGCAGACTGCTTGCCGAGGGCCACGACCGGTTCATATTCCACACGCGCCTCCTTGAACCCGAGCCAGGCGGTGAGGCCGCGAAAGAACTTGCGCCGTTCGCGCAGCGCCAGATATGCGTCCACGACGCGGCGTTCAATCAGCTTAAAATCGGAGCTGTACTCAAGATCGAGCCCAGTGGCGCGACGGAACGCGGCGTAGAATACCCGCGCACCCCAGCGACGGCCGAGCGTCTCGTCGGAGCGGGCACGCCGGGACGCCGTCACGATCGCCGCCTGCCCGACTCGAAATGCGTCGAGCATGAGGGGCACGACGGCGGGCGGATGCTCGAGGTCCGCGTCCATCACCAGCACCGCGTCCGCGTCGCATCGCTCGAGGCCCGCGACGATCGCCGCCTCCTTGCCGAAGCCGCGCGCCAGGCGAATGCCATGAAGCCGCGCGTCGTCGACCGAGCGCGCCTGTATCCAGCTCCAGCTGTCGTCGTCGGACCCGTCGTCGACCACGATCAATCTCCAGGTGAGGTCCTCGACCGTCGCCAGCGCGGCGTCGAGAGCGGATAGCAACCGGGGAAGAAAGATCCCTTCGTTGCGCGCGGGCACCACGACATCCATCTTCAAAGTTGCATCACCGTCGTTGGCCGAATGCAAAGCACAAGTCTATCCAGACGCGACGGGAACCTGCACTACGATTGCGCCATGCCCCACGCCGCCGCAATGAGACTTCCCCGAAGATTGCGCGTCGGGCTTCTGCCGGCTGGCTCGATGATGCTGATCCTCGTGCTCATGTCGTCTTACTTGGCGGCGGGAATCGCTGCAGTCGGGTACTACGACACGTATCGCGACTTGCACTACGCGAGCCTCATCGCCTCGGGGGACGCCTGGCCGCTGGCGGGGCCGCTGGTCTACAACACCATCCATCTGGGGCCGGTCTGGTGGTACGTGCTCGGTGCAGCGGCTGCGCTTGGCGGGTCGATCGCGTCCGCGCACGTCGTGGCGTTGCTGCTCGCCGCGCTCAAGTTCCCGCTGGTCTGGCATCTGGGGCGACGCCTGCTCGGCGACCGCTTCGGCTTGCTGGCGTTGATTGCGCTTGCGATGCCGGGCTGGTCGATAATCTCGGTAGGCGCGAACACGCATTCGAGCGTGGTGGAGACCACCGTGCTCCTCGGCGCATTGGCAAGCTTGCGCTATCGCGAGCGTCCCGGGATTGGTCGAGCGGCGATGCTTGGCCTGGTGGCGTCACTCATGCTGCACGCGCATCCGACCGCACTGCCCGCCGCGATCGCTTGCCTCGTCGGGGCGGGACTCCGGGCGCCGCGCTCGCGCGCCGGTGCTTGGCATGTGATCGCGGTACTGGTCGGCGGTATCGCCGTTGTGTTGCCGTATTTCTGGCAGCAGGCGCAGGCGGGATTCAGCGATTTCGCGGCGCTCAAAAGCTACGCCGACAGCACGCTCGGAGCTCCGGTCGTTTCGCGCATGGTGCCGTTGCTCGACGGGATCGCGGTGTACGGGCCCGAATACATCTGGCGGTTCTGGCTCGGCTTGGACGAACGCGTAACGACGTTGGCGCTGGCGCTGCACGGGCTGATGCTGGGACTTGCGGCGGTCGGTCTGATTGCAGTGCTGCGACGACCCGGCGATCCGCGTCGCAGAATCGCGGCGGTCGCGCTCGCGTTGCTGCTCGTCCAGACGACGTTCGCGCTGGTGCTGCGACCGATCACCCCGTTCTGGATGGTGTACGCGGCGCTGCCACCTCTCGCATTCGCGATCGCGGTGGGCTTTGATGCGCTGCTCGATCGCCGTCGTCGCCGGCTTGACATCGTGGCCGGCCTCGTCATTGCAGGGGGTGCTGCCGTTTGGAGCGCAACGAGTGTCGCCGGCCTAGTCGGCGTCGCGCGACATCCCGACACGGTCTGGGTGGAAGTGCCGCCCCCGGGCGGGCAGGGACTCATGAACATCGTCGAGCGCAATCGCGAGCGTCGCCGCATCACGATTCCGCGCATCGGCGTGCAGGGTCTTCAATCGCTGGGTGGATCCGAGTGCACGCCGCTGGTGGCGTACGGCCACCTCGCCTATTTGCTCGACAGTTCGTTTGGCGCCGGTCGGCGCCGGCACTGCCGATCGTTGCGCAACGTCCATCTCGGAGGCCCGCCGCGGCAAGGAGTGAAGCAGCGCGTCGCCTTGTCGGATCGAGCCTGGAGCGCCGCGCATGCAACGCCCGAACGGCGCGTACACGGTCTCGGATACGCAACGCCTGCCACGGTGTGGACCCGCGCCGAAGCGCTCCCCATCGTGTCGCCCGACGTGTATCCGCCCAGACGACCGACGGTCACACCGGAAGTCTTTGTCGTTCACGGCACCACGCGAGGCGAGCAACTCGTGGTCGTGGCGAATAGGCTCGACGGTTACTACGCGATGCGGCTGCTCGCGGTTCGGGCGGCGGGCCGACCGCTAGCGCCGGTCTACGAGGACAATTTGCTGAGCGTCTTTCGTACGCCGCGGGGCTCAAGGGGTGCCCTGGAGTGGACGCTCATGATCGAGGGGCCCCGCGCCGCCATCGATGTGATCGTGGTCGATGCGCACGCCGCCGAACCCGCGACACAGCGGTGAGCGAACGGCCGATTCAGCGGCTCCGATCGCCGCGCCGATCGCACTCGGCGCGCGGTTCGCGGGTGCTTCGCGACGACACGTTCAGAACGGACCCATTGCATGCGCGCGGGTGGTGAGTTCGGTGCGTCGCTCCTCCGGCAGCAGTCGATGCCAGTGCACGAGTAGATGCGGGTGCGAAGTCGGCTGAAATCCCGCTTGCATGTCGACGGCGAAGGCGCGCGCATCTCCGCAGTGTCCGAAATACGCGTCGCAGGAAAAAGCGTAACGGGCGAACGCATAGTGCAAGGTCTGCAGCAGCAGCCCGCCCGCTGCGGCGATCGCGTCGCGTTCTTCCGCCCGCATGAGCGCGAACGCTCTACCGTCGGTGCAGCCGCCGCCGATCAGGCACATGTCCCGTTGCAACATGGCGTGCAGGTACGACACCGGCACGAAGTGATGATCGGAGCGGCGATAGAACGCAACGATGTGATGGGCAAACTCCGGTGCGCTGACGGCATGCTTGCGCCGGCGCTGACCAAGAAATGGGGTCAAGAAATGGGGTCAGGTACATTTTCTGAAGTGCATTTTTCGCGTTGGGGTTCGCCAATTTCGTAATGTTCCGGCTCCTTCGTTCACGGATTCAGCACGAGTCGCTACCCGAGCCGAGTGAATCGGTTGGCGAGTGCTGATCGATGCTGCGCAAGAAATGGTCTTTGCGCGTCCCGGAACGGCTCGACCTGCGCGCTTGGATCAAGCGACCAACGTCGCAACACTTCCAGGGATAGGTCGGGTCGCACGATCATGCGACCGTTGTCCTCGAATGAAATCAATTCCCGGTCGAACAGGGCGTCAACATGGGGAGCAAGTAGCACCCCGTTGTCCGGATTCAATCTCTCAGCGTTATTTGCGTGTCGCCAAGGTTTGATGTGACTTGCGCGAAGTACGCGCTGATCGCGTACGCCTGTGACCTTGCACGCTTGCTCCGCCGTCAGCACACCCACTCGAAAGATCCCCTGGCCGACACGAGCTTGAACGAGTTGAGCGCGCTGTGTCTCGGGAAGGGATACATCCTGTCGAACGTGTTCAAGATCGCCAATCAATTCCGGCGTGTCGGACTCATCCCGGACACTTGGGTTGAAAACAATCGCTCGCCCGGCAAGTGCATCGAGTGTTTGTCCGAGGACTTCAGAGATCTCGGCAAGGTACACACCTTGGTTTCCATCGCCGGACCGTTGGATCGGGGAGTAGCGATCGGGTAGTAGCGGAACGACCAGTCCCAAATGGTCTTTCGGACGAACGGGCCGCTCCAGCTCGGAAAACGCAACCGGCAGGAGCCAACCATCGTTACTCCAGTACTCGCCAGTCGTACCAAACTCCGTCGGCTTTGGACAGGGCGAAGCGCGGGACATCACAATGCCCACGGCGCCGAGAAAGCCGTTGGCATACGAATAGACCGTATCGCCCGGCTTCGCGAGCGGCATATTTTCGTAAGTCTGATTGCGCCTCCCGTTCTGGTTCCGCTTCGGCGACCACAAGTATCCGCCGCGCACTTCGTGCGCGCGCGTCTGCTTGTGATTGACCCACCAGTACGCCATGGCAATCCACGAGTTGCCTGCGCACCAGGCTACCGCAGACAGGGATTTCCGACGAGCTGCCTGCCCCCTGGCTGACTCTTTAACCCGAAAAAAGGGGTCAGAAAAAAGGGGTCTGCGAGTTCAATGCGGTAGTAAGAGGCACGCGTGCGCGAAGAAGCGAGGACCATACGTTCCACCCGAGATCTACTCTCCCGCGCCGTGGTCCGTTACCGGATCAGTGCGCTGCGCGTTCCCGTACGCCGCTGCGTTCAACTTGCCCGCACGCGCGAAATCGGCGACAGCATGAAAGTAGCCCTGCGCCTCGCGCGTGGCGACGCGTTTGCCGAGCGCGTCGAGTTCGAACTCGACGATCCCGTGATCGGTGCCGGGAAATTCGAGCACGGTGATGTCGTGGCCTGCCTGCTGCAGCGACTGCAGATCCTTGCGAGTCTGGGCCGGTGGAGCTTCGGTGTCTTCACCCGCCAGTACCCACAACACCGGCGTCTTCACTGCACGGAGCACCGGCATCGGCTGGTGACGCCACGGCGTGCCGCGCGCACTGCGTCGACGCGCGATGGGGGCCGCGATGCGCAACGTCAGTGGGGAATACTTGGATAGAGCGCCGGTAAATTCACCGCCCAAGTCCTTGAACCAGGGCGCGGAGTGGTAACGCTTGTACGCGGCTGCATACTGTTTGAAGCCTTGCTTGAACCCGCTCGCCATCAACTCGCCCGTCGCGTCCGCGACCTCGCCTGCCGCTACGAGGTCGTCACCGCGATAGCCCTTTGCGGCCAGTTCCTGAAGTACCTGGCTGCGGTTTTCCTGCAAGGGTGAAACGGTCAGGCCGTAGCTCACGATCACACGGTCTGCTGGCTCTATCGCCTGGGCCAGTGGCGCGACCCAGCCGCCCTGGCTTGCGCCTGCGTACACCAGCGCACTCATTCGCCCAGCAGCCATTCGCCGCGCCTCACGCGCCGCCATTGCGGCATCTGCGGCAAGCACGTGGAAGTCCTGGGTGTATTTTCCGCCCGATGCGCCGGTGCCGCGTTTGTCGTAGACGAAAACGCCCACGCCGTTTGCGGGCAGCAACCGCTGCCACGCGTTGAACCGCAGCGCTGACGTCGACTCCGAGCCGTGGATGTCGACGACCACAGGCACGCGCCCTGCGCCCGGAGGCAACAGCAAGCGGCCGGCAAGCACCACGTCGCCACTCCGGAACGTGACGTCTTTCTGCAGCAGTGCAATGCGGCGCCCCGCGACGACGCCGAATGCAATCGATGCATCGGCGCAGCGCAGGGTGAGGACGCGTAAAAGCCGGGTCAGAGTGGACTTTTTTCAGGTTTTGTTGGCGATTCAAGATGCTCGGTAACAAAAGTCCACTCTGACCCGGCTTTTCTCGAGAACGGTGACAGGTTCACTCGGCCTTGCCGCGCTTCGCGAATCTTCTGGCGCGTCAGTAGCCCTTTCCGCGTTTCCTTGTGAGGTGCCCGTCGAGCAGGCAAGCTGACGGCACCATCGGTTGTGACTTCATCCCAATGCCGACGCAGGAACGGATCATGATGGCTGCCTCAGCGATTCCCGCAGACGTCGCACTCCCCGCCGCAGCCACCGAGCGCGTCGAGGTGCTCGATGCGCTACGTGGCCTTGCGCTGTTCGGAATCCTGCTGGCGAACATCCTCTACTGGTCGGGCTGGAGCATGGGCACGGACGCGCAGCGGCTCGAGTGGGCAGGTGCGGGCACCGTCCTCTGGCAGTACCGCTTCCACCACCTGCTGGTGGATGGCAAGTTCTACACGGTGTTCTCGCTGCTGTTCGGTGTCGGCTTCGCGCTGCAGCTCGAGCGCCTCGCGCGGCGCGGACACGATGGCCTGCGCATCTATCGTCGCCGTGTGCTCGTGCTGCTCGGCATTGGCCTTGTGCATTCGTATCTCGTCTGGGACGGCGACATCCTGACGCTGTACGCGTTGCTGGGCCTGCTGCTGCCGGTCTTCCATCGCTGGAGCGGTCGTGCGCTGGTGATGACGGGTCTCGCACTGGTGCTGGTGGTGCCGTTTGCGGGCATGGCGCTGTTCGCCGCGCTGGGGTGGGAGCCGCATTTGTCGCTCTATGCATTCAGCGACGGCGTTGCGCGGGCGATGGGCGTTGATCCCGCGCCTGAGCAGGTCCTCGCGTGGATGCAGCGGGAAGACCTGCGCGGCTGGGCGGCGTGGGTGGCGAGCGGGCCGTGGTATTCGTGGGGCTTGCGGCTCGAGGTGTGGCGGATTCCCAAGGTGCTCGGGATCATGCTGATCGGCATGGCCGCGGGTCGTCGGCTTGCCGCGGGAACATTGCTCGAAGATCGACGGTTGCTGTGGCGAGTGTTGATCGCTGGCCTGATCGTCGGCTTGCCGGCCAGCGCGATCTACGCGTGGCGGCCGGGGCTCGGCCAGGCAGACTGGCCTTCGCTGATCGGCACTATGCCGCTCGGCCTTGCCTATGCAGCGGCGTTCGCGCTCGCCTGGCCTGTTGCGTGCCGCTGGCTCGGCATCTTCGCGGCGCCGGGGCGGATGGCGCTGACCAATTACTTGACCCATTCGCTGGTGGGACTCGTGGTGTTCTACGGCATCGGCTTCGGCCTCGTGGGCCGCCTGCCGGTGTGGGCGTTCTATGCTGTAGCGGTTGCGATCTTCGCGTTGCAGATCGTCGCCTCAAAGTGGTGGTTGGCCCGCCACGCGCAAGGCCCGATGGAAGCACTGTGGCGACGCTGGACGTACGGGCCGACGACACCCGGCGTCGGTCAGGAAAAGCCGGGTCAGAGTCGACTTTTCCTGTTGTGGCGAAAGGGTGAGCGACAGGATTCGGCTTAGGGCAGGCCCAGCGCCCTCCGGCCTCGTCCGCGGCTCGCTCACTTCACCGCGACACGCGGGGCGCTGCAATGGCGTCATGCCGTCGCCAACCCTTGCCGCCTTGCTTCTCCTCTGCAGTCTGTCACTGTCGGCGACGCCCCTGTTGCCTCGGGAGTCATCCATGCGCCTGCTCGTCAACTTCGACGATGTTCCTCAAGAACCACGCTGGGTCGCGGTCAACGACGGCGTGATGGGCGGACGTTCGAGCGGGGCTCCGGTG
>JBBRIE010000087.1:0-11371 GCA_038221545.1 Lysobacterales bacterium | reverse complement strand
GTCAGCGGCAGGCCGAACAGCGTCACCTGTTCGAACGCGAGCACGCGACCTGCGGCGCGCGACCAGTGCGGATCGAACAATCGCCGTTGCACCAGGTGCAGGGCCTGCTGTTCGATCCACTCCGGTTCCACGCGCGCGTTGGTCATCGCGAACAGTCGCCCGGTGTCGAGCAGGCTCGCCGACAGGAGCCAGAGCGGTGGCGCCCTGGCCAGCGACGAACCCGGGAAGACCACGTATCGGCGTCCGCGCGTGCCGCGGAATTCGGCCTTCTCGTCCTTGCGCGCAACCTGCGTCGGGAAGCCGGACAGCAGCGCGCGATGGATTGCCTCGTAGCTGGCCTCGAGCGCGTCGGGTACCGTCCACCGCGCCTCCCGCGCAACCAGCAGCAACTGGCGATGCAGCTCGCGCCACTCGCGCATGCGCACGAACGACACGAAGTGCTTCGCACACCAGTCGCGCAAGCGCGATTGCGTCGAGGCCGCGTGCGCGAGCTGGTACTCGCGCCAGAGGTTCAGCACGCCGACGAAGTCGGAACGCTTGTCGGCGAAGTGAGCGTGCGCTGCGTCCGCCGCCTGGCGCGCTGCCGCAGGCCGCTCGCGCGGATCGGGAATCGACAGGAACGACGCGAGCACCAGCATCTCGGGCAGCGCCTTGAGGTCGCGCGACGCGAGCACCATGCGTGCGAGCGCGACGTCGATCGGCCAGCGCGCGAGTTCGCGTCCAATCGCGGTAAGCGTGCTCCGGTCGGCGGCCACCGCGCCGAGTTCGAGCAGTTGCTGGTAACCGTCGGCCCAGGCCCGCTCCGTCGGAGCATCGAGGAACGGGAACGCGGCAGGATCGCCGAGGCGGAGATTGAGCATGCGCAGGATCACGCCGGCGAGCGAAGATCTCAGCAATTCGGGATCGGTGAACGGCGGTCGCGTCGCGTAGTCCGCCTCCTCGTAGAGGCGGACGCAGATGCCGTCCGCCACGCGCCCGCAGCGGCCCTTGCGCTGGTCCGCGCTGGCCTGCGAGATGGGCTCGACATGCAGGCGCTGAACCTTGTGCCGATGCGAGTAGCGGCTGACGCGCGCGGTGCCCGGGTCCACCACGTAGCGGATCCGCGGCACCGTCAGCGACGTCTCAGCGACGTTGGTCGCGAGCACGATGCGTCGCCCGGTGCCGGGATTGAACACGCGATCCTGGTCGCGCGCCGACAGCCGCGCGTACAGCGGCAGCACCTCGGTCGAACGGTACGTGCGCCGTTCGAGCGCGAGGTGTGCATCGCGGATCTCGCGCTCGCCGGGGAGGAAGACGAGGATGTCGCCGAGAGCATCGGTGCGGGTGATCTCGTCGATGGCCGCGACGATGGCGGCAGTGCCCGCGCGCTCTTCCTCGTCGCCGTCCTGATCGCGCGGCGGTGGTCGCCAGCGCACTTCGACCGGGAAGCTGCGTCCTTCGACGTCGATCACCGGCGCGCCACCGAAATGCGCGGCGAAGCGCGCGGTGTCGATGGTGGCGGACGTGACGATCACCTTGAGGTCACGGCGCCGCTCGAGCAGGCGCTTCAGGTACCCCAGCAGGAAATCGATGTTGAGGCTGCGCTCGTGCGCCTCGTCGATGATGAGCGTGTCGTACTTCGAGAGCCACGGATCGCTCTGGATTTCCGCGAGCAGGATGCCGTCGGTCATGAACTTGATGAGCGCGTCGTCGCCAACTTCCTCCGTGAAGCGGACCTGGAAGCCGACCAGGCCGCCGACCTGCGTGCGCAATTCCGAGGCAACGCGGCGCGCGACCGCGCGGGCCGCGATGCGGCGCGGCTGCGTGCAACCAATCAGTCCCCGCACGCCGCGACCTGCCGCCAGGCACAGTTTGGGCAATTGCGTGGTCTTGCCGGAGCCCGTTTCGCCGGCGACGATCAGGACCGGATGCGCGGCGATCGCGGCGCTGATGCGTTCGGCTTCGCGCGAGACAGGCAAGGATTCGTCGAGTTCGATCGCGGGCACCAGCGCGCGACGCGCGACGGTCTTGCGCACGGAGGCTTCGATTGCGTCGGCCAGCTCCGTCCGGCGTGCATCGCCGGGCTCGGATCGTGCTTGGTCGAGCGCGCGCAGCCGCCCGGCCAGGCGCCCGCGATCGCGCGTCTGCACTTCATCGAGCTGTCGATGCAACGGACTGGGCATGCTGGGACCGGGGCGCGCGACGTGTTGCGGGAAGTGTTGCAGATGGCGTTTCCCGCACCCGATTGCAAGCGCATCCCTGATCCGCCCTGCGGGCACCTTCTCCCCGCGTGCCCTCGCGTGAACGTGCCGACAGTGTCAGGAATCCGTTCGTGGCTCGACAGGCTCACCACGAACGCTGGCGGGCGCCCTCCGGCTCTCGCAACTACGGCCGAATGTTCTGGCGAACACGCCCCGTTCGCGAAGATCGACGAACGGATTGCGGTCGCTGCCATCCCTTCTCCCCGCCAACGGGGAGAAGGGCGCTGCTCAGGGGCAGACGTTCTGGTACAGGCACGCCACCCACTCGGGATGATCGACGAACGGATTGCGGTTGCCCTGCTCGAGATGGATCACCTCGTTGCGCAGCTGCTCGCGCTCGTCCACCGGGTCCTGCTGGTGCCACTGCAGCAGCGTCGCCAGCAATCCCATGTAGGCGACCGACGCGTTGCTGCCCGAAGCCGTGATCAGTGACGCGTTGTCCGTCAGGCGAAGATCCGGTTCGGCCACGCCGGTGACGCCGTGGGTGCCGCCCTCGTAGCGGATGTCCATGTAAAGCAACGCGCGCGCCACGTTGCCGCGGAGCTTGCTCCACACCTGCCAGTAGCTGCCGCAGCGCAGGTTGTTGAAGCCCGGGCCGCCCTGGCCGTAGTAGGCGAGCGTCGCGAACGCCTCGCCGCTGGTGCAGGTGCCAAACGCAAGGCTGCCGCGCGCGGAGTTGTGCCCGATGTCCGACAGCATGAGCATGTGGGTATCGGAATACGGGTAGTTGGTCGCGCCATCGTTCGGGAACCCGAGCGACTTCGGCCACGTGTGTTCCTTGTTGTAGAAATTGTTGCCGGCACTGACCTTGGCATAGCTGGCGTTCTTGTAGACGTCGAGGATGCGGGTGGCGTTGAGTGGATCTTCGTCGGCTTTCTCCAGCACGTCCCACGTATCGCGCGTCGACGCCGAGTACGGGATCTTGGTGTGGTCGTCGATCACCGGATGCAGCGAAGCGCGCAAGCTTGTGGCGCTGGTCGCGATGACGCTGCCGTAATAGCCAGCCGTGGCGCCGGCCGTGCGGAACGTCACGACGTGATCCGCGGCCATCGGGGTCGGCGTGCCGTCGACGTCGGTCACCCTGCCGGCGACGATGCGCAGCGTGCAATCCTCGAGCGCGGCGAAGTTCGCCGTCGGATCGAGCGAATAGCTCGCGCCGCTGCCGGACACGGTCACGGCCTTCACGCCGCCCACGCTGCAGGTGAGCGTGTTCCAGCCACTGGCGAGCGAGACGCTCTCCGAGAACGTCACGCCGAGGTTGCTGCCGACCGCGACATTCGTCGCCGCGTTCGCGGGCGTGGTGGCGGTGACCGTCGGCGCCGCATCGGCGGGACCGGTCGAGTAGCTGCCACGCAACGTGAGGCCGGAGTACGCGCTGTAGGCGCGCACCATGACATGCCACGTGCCGGCCGTCGGCGCAGGCCAGCTGCACGACTCGGTGTTGCCGCTCAGGTACGGGCGACAGTCGTAAACGGCCGTGGTGGGCGCGGTGCCCAGTTTCACGTAAAGGTCCGCGTCGCCGGTGCCTCCGGATGTCTGTACGACGAGGTTGCTCGCGCCGGCGGGCACTACCAGTGTGTAGCGCGTTTCGGTGTTGACCGCGCCCGCGAGCGTCACGGGCACGTTGTTGGAGAGCACGTTGCCACCGCCACCGCCGCCGCCCGAAAAAGTCTGGCCGGAGTTGCACGCGCCGAACGACGCGGTCGACGGCGCCGCCCACACGAACTGCCCATAGGTGGTGCCGGTTCCGCGCAGCTGCAGCGACTGCGAGGCGGTGACACCCGTGCCTTCGCTGACGGGGATCGTGGTCGCGACGCGTCCGGCCGCCGCACCGTCGGTGGCGGTGAAGCCGCCTTCGTAACTCAGGAACTGCAGCACCGTGCCGCTGGCGTTGACGAGCGCGAGGCCATCCGGCGCACCGTTCTGCGCGCCGGTGGCGGCGAACGCGAGCGTCCCGTGGCCACCGCATTGGCTGGGCAACGTGCCCGACAGGTTGATCGTCGAATACACGCGGCCATCGCCGCCGTTATAGAGCAGCACCTTCCAGCCCGCGAGGCTCGTTCCGGCGGTGCCTGCGATCTCGACTTTCTCGTTCGCGTCGGTGCCGTCGTTGTCGTAGTGAAGCTCGTTGATGAAGACATCGGCCAACGCGAGCGGCGCAAATAGCACGAGGCTGGCGCACGCGCAGAACCGCACGCGCGCGACGAGGGCACGGATGGAAATCATCAAGGAGTCTCCCCAGGGAACCGGATCGGCGCCGTCGCGCGAGGTCGAGGGCGTGCAAAGGCGGCATTCAACGCGCGCAGCATGACGCGCGCGTGACAAGAAGGCTTGCCGCGGTGCGGCATCGCCGCCGCTGCGGATGGGTGCGAGTGCGTCGAATCCGGTTGCTGGTACGTCGTAGGGAAGTGGCGGGCGGGCGGCATGGCCACGCGCGTGCCGTCACGATTGGACAGGAACCCGTTTGGTTTTCGTGATTTGCGTGCGAGTCAGCTTCGGTTCGCTAGCGTTCGTTGCAGACGGTCCGCAGCCGGCTCGCGCAGCGACTTCGACCCGAACAACTACAGGAGATACCCCGTGAACCCAGCAATCAGGAAGAGTTTTTCAGTGCTCGCCGCCGCCACGATGTTCGGCCTCGTCGCCGGCATCGGAGCGACCGAAGCGGCGAAGTCCGCGACCGGCACGGTCGCCGCGGCTCCGGTCGCCCAATCCGCGGCCAGCGTCGATCCGAGATTCGCCGTGCTCGACACGGATGGCGATGGCTCGCTGCTTCAGGGAGAACTGCCGGCTGGACATGACCTCGGCACCGATTTGTTCGCGGCCTTCGACACCAACCAGGACCTGCGCATCAGCAGCGCGGAGTTCGCGGTCTACGCGGGCGGCAGCAACGATGCCGTGGAAGGCGACGAAGAAGAAAGCGAATAACGCGGGAGCACCGCCACTCGCGGTAGGAATGCGGGCTTCGGCCCGCCCTCCATCGACGTGCGCGCCATCCGCCCCGGCGTCCGAACCATCCCGATCATCGACGCGACACCTTGCAACCTTTTCGGGACCGCGCCCTGACTCTGGGAATGGTGGGTCGTGCTGGATTCGAACCAGCGACCTACGGATTGAGTCCGCCGGGAGTTGGTGCAGCTGCGACGAATGGTGGGTCGTGCTGGATTCGAACCAGCGACCTACGGATTAAAAGTCCGCAGCTCTACCACTGAGCTAACGACCCATTCGTGTTGCGGGCTTGCGCGCGGAGCGTAGCCGCTTCGCGCGCGCGGCCGGCAAGTTTAGGTATGACGGCCCTGCGGGACAACCGCGACGTAGCCCGCTTTCCCGCGGCATCACCCAGCGTAGCGGGTTGTGTCTTCAACGCCCGCGCCGGCGAAGCCCTCACGGCGCAATGCGCAAGCGTCGCAACGCCCACACGCACGTCCAAACGCATCCGCGCTGTAGCAGGTGATGGTGTCCGCGAAGTCCACGCCGAGGCGCAATCCCTCGCGCACGATTTCCGCCTTCGACATCGACAGCAGCGGTGCCTCGATGGCGATCCCGTGGCCTTCGACGCCGGCGCGTGTCGCCAGCTGCGCCAGCTGTTCGAACGCGGCGATGAACTGCGGGCGGCAATCGGGATAGCCCGAATAGTCGACCGCGTTGACGCCCAGGAAGATGGCGCGCGCGTCGAGGACCTCGGCCCAACCGAGCGCCAGCGATAACATGATGGTATTGCGCGCAGGTACGTACGTCACCGGGATGTGTTCGTCGTCGACGTGGGAACCGGACGATGGCGCGGAAGGCTGACCCGACGGCACCGCTGCGGTTACGTGATCCGGCACCGCGATGTCCGCGGTGAGCGCGGATCCGCCAAACGCCCTCAGGTCGAGCGCGAGGACCTTGTGCTCGACTGCACCCATCACGCTCGCGACGCGCGCCGCCGCCTCGAGTTCGACCCCATGCCGCTGACCGTAGGCGAGGCTCAGCGCATGGCAGGTGTAGCCGCGCTCGCGCGCGATGGCCAGGGACACCGCCGAGTCCATGCCGCCGGAAAGGAGCACGACCGCCCGCTGCGGGGCCGCGGCCTCGATGGGGTCAGACGCGATTCCGTCAATCGAGCTCATCGACCCTGCGCCTCGCCCCAGAGTTGCTTGTGGAGTTGCATCTGGAAGCGCACGTCCAGCCGGTCGTCGAGGATCCATTGCGCGAGTTCGGCGGCGGGCAACTGGCCATGGCTTGGTGACAGCAGCACTTCGCAGCGCCCGGTGAGCGCGTACTCCGCAATCGTGGCGCGCGCCCATTCGTAGTCCGCGCGGTCGCAAACCACGAACTTGACCTGGTCGTCAGGCGTCAACAACGGAATGTTCTCCCAGCGATTGCGCGCGCTCTCGCCAGACGCCGGCGTCTTGAGATCGACGACGCGCGCGACGCGCGCATCCACCGGCTCGATGTCGTGCGCGCCACCGGTTTCGAGCGAAACCCGGAATCCCTCATCGCAGAGCCGCTGCAGCAGGCCGATGCAGCGCTTCTGCGCGAGCGGCTCGCCGCCCGTGACGCAGACGTGTCTCGCGCCGAACGCGCCGACCTGTTCGACGATCTCGTCGACCGTCCGCCACTCGCCACCGTGGAACGCATACGCGGTATCGCAGTAGGTGCAGCGCAGCGGACAGCCGGTCAGGCGCACGAACACGGTGGGCCAGCCGACCGATCGCGCCTCGCCTTGCAGCGAGTGGAAGATCTCGGTGATCCGCAGCCGCTCCGCGACTTGCATCCCGGCGCCATCGACGGGATCGGGGGCGCTGTCGGGTATGTGCGTGCGCTCGATCATGCCGGGAGAGTCCGGACGGAATCGGGCTCGAGGCGCGTGAGTCGCCTGGATCGTGGCTTGCGCTGCACGTCGATTCCTTTTCCTGGTTCGCGTCCCACGCAGCCACCGCTTCCGCTTCCGGCGGCAAGAGGACCCGTGCGAGTCGATCTCGCGCCGGCGTATCGAGGGGACCAGCGTGGCGGCTAGCGCGCGCCGCGCTCGGTCCGAAGTGCGCGCAGTCGGCCCTGCGCCAGTCGCGCGACGGTGGTCTCCGGATAGCGCGAGATCACCTCGTTCAACGCGACTTCGGCATCGTCGAACTGCTGCAGCTCGAAATGGCAGTAACCGATCTTGAGCATTGCATCGGCGACCTTGTTGCTGTCGGGGAAGCGCGCGACGAGATCGCGGAAGGTATCGAGCGAGATCTGGAAGTTCTGGGTCACGTAGTACGACTCGCCAAGCCAGTACATCGCGTTGGCCGTCAACTCCCCGTCGGGATGGACGCGCACGAATTCCGCAAACGAGCGTGCGGCGCTTGCATACTGGCCGGCGTCGAGCAGCGCTCGCGCCGCATCGTATTCCGCCTTCTCGCCAGTGCTCGCGACCCCGCCCGGCGGCGGCGCCGGAACCGGAACCACATCGATCGCGTCGCTCGGCGGACGCCGGTCGCGCGGTGCGCTGCGCGCGCCGTAGCCATCGCCCGCAGGCTCGACGTCCTGGAAGCCCTGCCGGGAATCGGTCGAATAAGGCGGCGCGCCCTCATCTCCGGCGGCGGCCGCCGCGGCCGCGGCGGAGCCGGGATCGGCGCCGATGCGACCCAGGCGCGAGTCGATTGCCAGCTGGTCACGCGCCCGCTTCTTCAAATTCTCGATCTCGAACTGCTGCTGCTCGACCACGCCGCGCAATTCGCGCACCTCGGTCTGCAATTCGCTGATCCGGTTCAACTGCTCGAGCGTCGCTCCGCCCTGCTGGCCCTACAACTGCTGTTCCATCCGCGCCACCCGCTCGGCGAGACTCAACCTGCCGTCCTGGGCAGGGGCGATGCTGGGGAAAACGACAACGGCGGCCACCAGGGCCGCCGCGAAGATGCTTGCCAACCGCAGACCATTCATTGTTCTACTCGATGCGAATCGTGGAATGGGATCCCTGGCGCGCGCCGCCCCCTCCGCACAGCGGCGGGGGCGGAACTCTGAGGCACCCCCGCGCCAGGCGCGGGGGTCGAACGTCCCGACCGCCGATTACCTGGCGGTGTAGGAGATCTCGACGCGACGATTCTTCGCCCAGCAATCCTCGCTCGTATCCGAGCAGGTGCCCTGCTCTTCGCCGTAGCTCACCACGTTGATCTGCGAACCCGAACCGCCCTGCGCCATCAGCGCGGAGCTGACCGCGTTGCCGCGACGCTCGCCGAGGCCCAGGTTGTACTCGCGCGAACCGCGCTCGTCGGCATGGCCGCCCAGCGTCATCATCGCGCTCGGGCGATCTTTCAGGTACTTGGCGTGGCAGGCCAGGATGGCGCCCGCTTCACCGCGCACGTCGGCCTGGTCGTAATCGAAGTACACGACGCGCTGGCGCAGGCAGGAGTCGCTGTCGAGGTCGTCCGGGCCGTACATACCGTCGTCCGGAACCGGGGTCGTTTCGACAGGTGTGTCGCGGCCAGCCATGCCGTCGTCCATCATTTCGGGCTTGGTCTTCTTGGCGCAGGCGACGACGCTGGTGGCAAGCAGCGCCACGAGCAGCAGGCGGGTGGTGGTGTTCATGATGCGGTCCCCTTGGGATGGTCGAAAAAAAGGCAATGAATTCTAATGGTCTGGAAGCGTCGTGCGGTCATTGCGGCAGTCCTGCGCAAGGTTGCCGTTCAGCGTAGCCGGCGCGGCGACCAGGCCGGCTCGCGCGCGTCGCCGCTCGCCAGCACCAGGCGTTGTCGTACCCGACCGTCCGTCGAAACCGAATACAGCACCCCGCGACCGCCCTCGCGCGCGGCATAAAGGATCATGCTGGCATTCGGCGCGAAGCTGGGCGACTCGTCCACGCGCCCGGGAGAGATGAGATCCATCTCGCCGGCGCCGCCACGAGTGCGGTCCAAAACCCCGATACGATACACATTCCGCGCGCCCTGTGCCACCGCGAATCGCTTGCCGTCGTAACTGACCGAGACGCGCGAGTTGTATTCGCCGTTGAAGGTCAGGCGAGAGGGCGAGCCGCCGCTGGCCGACACCTGGTAGATCTGTGGCTTGCCGCCCCGGTCGGACGTGAAGTAGATGGACTGCCCGTCCGGCGACCATTGCGGCTCGGTGTCAATGGAAGACTGGTTGGTGATCTGCGTGGTCCGGCGGGACGCGAGGTCCATCACGTAGATCTCGAGATTCCCCGACATCGACAGCGCCATGGCCAGCTTCGAGCCATCCGGCGAGAAGGCGGGCGCGCCGTTGATGCCCCGGAACGAGGCCACCACCTGCTGCGCGCCGGTGGCGATTTCCTGCACGTAGATCGAGGAATTGCCGCGCTCGAAGTTGACATAGGCGATGCGGCGGCCGTCCGGCGACCATGCCGGGGACATGAAGGGGTGCGGTGACGCGCGCAGGCTCTGGGGATTGAAGCCATCGGAGTCCGCGATCATGAGGTTGTAGCGGCGGTTGTCGCCCGCGACCCGGTTGTCGGTGATGTAGGCGATGCGCGTCCAGAATGCACCAGGCACCCCGGTGATCTTTTCGTAGACGAGGTCCGCGATCTGGTGCGAGGCGCTGCGCAGGTCGCCCGAGCGTGCGGACAGCGCGAGGCCCAGCAGTCGCTGCCGCCGCGCGACATCATGCAGCTCGAACTCGATCCGGTAGGTGCCGGCCTCTCCGTCGACCAGCCGGCCCACCACCAGAAAGTCCTGCTTGAGCATGCGCCACGTGTCGAAGCGGATGTCGCCGCCGGTCGACGGCGATTCGATGATGTCCTGGCGCGGCAGCGACCGGAACTGGCCCGTGCGGTTGAGATCCGCCGAGATCACCGCGGCCATGTCCGTGTCCGGCGGCAGCGCATTGGACTCGTTGGCGAACGGGACAATGGCGATCGGCAGCGCGGACGGGGTACCGCCCACGATTTCGATGTCGAGGCCCTGGCCCTGGGCCAGTGCCTGCGCGCAGCCCAGGAGACCCAGCAGGAGTGTGGCGATGAACTTGTGCATGCTTTGTTTTGCCTTGGTTCGCGGAGCGGGCGGTTGCCGCGGGCGTCAGTATCGGTCGTCGGGTGTAAACGTGAGATTAAGTTGAGGGTTGAACACGTCCTCGAAACCGTCGTAGGGGAGCGGCGAAGCCCTCATGACCGCGGCTTCGAGGGATCGACGGCCGATGTCGTCGTAGGGACAACTCGGATCCACGCGGGCGCCCACGACTTCGCCGCCCGGGGCCTGGATGATCACGATCTTGCACTTCATGCCGAGCGGCACGGTGTCCGGGCGGGTCCAGTTGGTCTCGATCACCTGGCTCAACGCCATCGCGTACTGGGCGAGCAGCGATTCGTCGACGCCTTCGTTGCCCGGACGCGGCTGGGCTTCGGACTGCTCGGCCCGCTCCTGCTCCAGCAGATCTTCCATGCGGCGCTCCTCCGCCTCGCGCCGTTCGCGCTCGATGTCCTCGATCTGCTCGTCGCGTTCGCGCGCGCGATCCTGCTCGCGGCGTTCGCGCTCCATCCGCTCGATCGCCTCGAGTTCGATCTGCTCGCGGCGCCGCATCTCTTCCTGTTCGCGCTCGAGTTCCTCCTGCTCCAGCAGGCCGAGCTCATCGACGAGTTGCTGGTCGCGCGGATCCTCCGCGCGCGGCGGCGTCGGATCCTCCACCGGATCGGGTTCCGGCGGCGTCGGCTCGGGCTTCGGCGCCGGCGGTTTGGGCTTGGGCGGCTTCGGCTTCGGCTTGGGTTTCGACGCCGGCGGCGCCTTCACGGCATCCGGATCGATGACCAGCGACGCCTCGATCACGGGGCCCGCGACGCTCAGCGGCTTTTCGGACTCGGTCCACTTGAGCCCAACGAACAACAGGCCCACCACGACCACGTGCACCGCCAGCGACCATGCGAACGCGCGCGCCTGCGAACGCACCGGCGCGGGTTGCTGCAGCGATCGGGTCTGCTCGGCCTTCATCGGGTCAGCGAACCCTGGCGACGACGCATCGACACTCGAACCGCGGTCCCGGTTCGCAAGATCGTCCGCGCCCTCATTGTTCGAGCGGCTGGCTCATGAGGCCGACGCGCGGCGCGCCCGCCTGCTGCAGGATCACCATCGCCTGGTACACGGTGTCGTAGTTGCTGCCGCCATCGCCGGCGACCAGCACCGGCACCTGCGGGTTCTGCCGGATGAAGG
>JBBRIE010000086.1:0-11493 GCA_038221545.1 Lysobacterales bacterium | reverse complement strand
TCACCTTGCGCGAGTCGCACGACGCGCCCTGCGCGCACGTCGATGGCGGGATAGATCGTGAATTCGCGCGTGTCCACGTCGGTGGGTAACGCGGACGCAGACGCGTCGCCCGTATCGACGTTGCCGGACAGCCGCGCGGCGATCAAGGCGACACCGCCATGAAGTTCGCGAGCATGCGGGCGCCGACGCCACCGGATCGCTCGGGGTGGAACTGGACGCCGAACCGGTTGCCCTGTTCGATCGCGGCGGCGAACACTTCGCCGTGCGTGGTGTCGGCAACGGTAGCCGGGCTGCTCGCAGGGGCTGCGAAGCCGTGCACGAAATACACGTGCGCGCCCGGCTCGATTCCATCGAGCAAACGCGACGGCGCGCGCGCATGCAGGGTGTTCCAGCCGATGTGCGGGACGCGGCCACCCGGGAAAGGTCGCAACGCGGCGACTTCGCCCGGCGTCATGGCCAGCATGTCGACGTCGCCCTCGGCGCTGCGCTCGAACATCATCTGCATGCCGAGGCACACGCCGAGCAGAGGCTGCTGCAGCGACTTGAGGCAATCGACCAGTCCCAGCTCGTCCAGGCGTCGCATGCCGTGGGCCGCCGCGCCGACGCCGGGCAGCACTACGCGTTCCGCAGATTCGATCGTGGCAGCGTCGTTCGAGATGTGCGGTCGCGCGCCGAGGCGCTCCAGCGCGTGGCGAATCGAGCCGAGGTTGGCGCCGCCTGCGTCGACGATCACCACATCGCGTGCCGGCGAAAACGTCACAGGCTGCCCTTGGTCGACGGCAGCTCGCGGCCCTCGCGGCGAGCCGCTGCGCGCAGGGCACGGCCCACGATCTTGAAGCAGGCCTCGACCTGATGGTGCGTATTGTCACCGCGCACGCGCAGGTGCAGGTTGATGCCTGCCGCGTCGCAGAGCGAACGGAAGAAGTGCGGCACGAGCTCGGTCGGCAGGTCGCCCACGCGCTCGCGCGCGAACGCGCCGTCGAAGACGAAATAGCCGCGCCCCGACCAGTCGAACGCGACCGACGCGAGCGCATCGTCCATCGGCAGCGCGAGCGTCACCGCCGCCAGGGGCTCCGCCTCCTGCGCATCGGCGTGCGCGAAGCGGGCGATGCCCTGCTTGCCGCCGATGGCCTCGCGCAGCGCCTGTCCGAGGGCGAGTGCGCAGTCCTCGACGGTGTGGTGTTCGTCGATTTCGAGGTCGCCGTTGCAGGTCAGGGTCAGGCCCAGGCCGCCGTGTTTGGCCAGCTGTTCCAGCATGTGGTCGAAGAAGCCGAGGCCGGTGGCGACGGTGGCGGTCGAAATGCGGTCGAGATCGACCGTCACGCGGACGCGCGTCTCCTTCGTCTGCCGCTCGACCTCCGCGACCCGCGGCGCATCACAGAGCGCGTGCGCGATGTCGGTCCATGCGAGGTGCTTGCCGAGGTGGAACCCGCGCACGCCGAGGTTGGCCGCGAACTCAAGGTCGGTCTTTCGATCCCCCACCATGGCGCTTTGCGCGAGGTCGATCCGGCGGTCGCGCAAATAATGCAGCGCGAGGCCGATCGCGGGCTTGCGCGTCGGCGCACCTGCAGGGTCGTCCGGGAAATGGGCATCGACCAGGACCTCGCGGAAGCGGATGCCCTGCGACGCGAGGAGGTCCAGCAGGAAGCGTTGCGGAACGTCGAAGTGCGCCTGCGGGTACGACGCGGTACCGAGCCCGTCCTGGTTGGTCACCATCACGAGTTCGTAGCCCGACTCGACGATGCGCAGCAGCGCCGGGATCACGCCCGGCAGCAGCGCGACCTTGTCGAGCCGGTCGACCTGCTGGTCCGGTGGCTCCGCGATCAGGGTGCCGTCGCGGTCGACGAACAGGATGCGCGTGCCGCTCATGCCGCGCGCTCCTGCGTCTGCGCCAGGCTGCGCAGGACTTCGAGCACGCGATCGTTGTCGGCGGGCGCGCCGATGCTGATGCGGAGCGCATCGTGCAGGGCCGCGTGGTGGCGGACGTCCCGCACCACGAGCCCGGCATCGCGCAGCGACGACAGCACTGCGCTCGCGTCGGCAAAGCGCACGCACAGGAAGTTGGCCTCGGACGGCAGCACCTCGCACACGCACGCGAACGAGCGCAGCTCCGCCGCCATGCGCTGGCGCTCGCGCCGGATCAGCGCCACCCGGTCCGTGGTCTGCAGCAGCGACCGCGGCTCGAGCGCGGCCAGGGCGGCCCGCACGCAGGGCGTCGGCAACGGATACGGCGCCATGATCCTGCGCAGCACGGCGACGATCTCCGGGGCCGCAAGCAGGGAGCCGATGCGCGCACCGGCAAGCGCATGCGCCTTGGAGAGCGTCCGCAACAGCGCCAGATTGGGATGGACATCGAGGTCGGTCGCCAGTCCCGGCGCGTCGGCGAATTCGATGTAGGCCTCGTCCACCACCAGCAGCGCCCGTCCCTTGAGGGCGGTGGCCAGTTCCAGCACATCGGACCGCGGCATGACGGTGCCGCTCGGGTTGTTCGGCGAGCACACGAACACTACGCGCACGGCCGGAGTGACCGAGCGCAGGATCGCCGCCACGTCGAACGGTCGGCTGCAACCGGGCTCGAGCGCCAGCGGCACGTCGATCACGGTCGCGTCCTGGACGGCGGCGCAGACCGCGTACATCCCGAAAGTGGGCGACTGCACGAGGATCGCATCGCGGCCGGCGCGGCAGAAGGCGCGGATTACGAGGTCGATGGCTTCGTCGCTGCCGCGCCCGATCAGCAGTTGCGACGCTGCGACCCCGTACACCGCCGCAAGGCGTTCCCGCAGGTCGAGCGGCTGCGGCTCCGGATAGCGGTGCAGTGGCGCGCGAGGATCCTGCGGCCACGGCGATTCATTGGCGTTGAGGAGGATGCCGTCGCTGCCCGCCTCCATCCGCGCGGACGAATAGCCGACCATCGCGCGCAACTCGGGTCGCACGAGCCCAAGGACGCTCATGCCGCCGCCTGCTGCGAGGGTTCGAGACGGATCTCGACTGCCCGGGCATGCGCCGCGAGCCCTTCCGCGCGCGACAGCGCCACGACGCAGGGCGCGAGCGTCGCGAGCCCCGCCGCGGTCGATTCCTGCACCGTCATCTGCCGCTGGAAGCTCGCGACCGAAAGACCACTGACGCTTCGCGCCCAGCCATCCGTCGGCAACACGTGGTTGGTCCCGCTCGCGTAATCGCCGATCGATTCCGGCGTCCAGGGTCCGAGAAAAACCGACCCGGCGTTCGCCACGCGCGGCAGCCAATCGCGCGCATCCTCGAGGTGCAGCAACAGGTGCTCCGGCGCATAGGCGTTGGACACCGCCACCGCCTCGGCGACATCGCGAACCAGGATCGCGCGCGCGTGCTGCAGTGAGGCCGTGGCGATTGCGCGGCGGGGCAACGCGCCCAGCTGCGACGCGAGCTCCCGTGCGACCTCGTCGAGCAGGCGCGCCGAGTCCGAGACCAGCATCACCTGGGAGTCCGGGCCATGTTCCGCCTGCGCGAGCAGGTCGGCAGCGATCCAGCGGGCCTGCGCTTGCCCGGAGGCGATCACGAGTACTTCGGACGGGCCCGCGGGCATGTCGGTTGCCACGCCGCCGCGCAGCGCGGAAACCTGGCGCTTGGCTTCGGTCACCCAGGCATTGCCGGGGCCATAAAGCTTGTCGCAGCGCGGCACGGTTGCCGTGCCGAATGCCATCGCCGCGATCGCCTGTGCGCCGCCGAGCGTGAACACACGCTTGATGCCGCACAGCGAAGCCGCAAGCAGCGTCAAGGCATCGGCGCGACCGCCCTCGCGAGGCGGCGTGCAGAGGACGCGTTGGGGACAGCCCGCGAGCGCGGAGGGAACGCCCAGCATGAGTGCGGTCGAAGGCAACGGCGCACTGCCTGCAGGCACGTACAGCCCGACCGCCTGCACGGGCCGCGCGACGCGCTCGCAGGTTACGCCGGCCGCGGTCTCCACTGCGTAGTCGGCGTGCATGCCGGCGCGGTGGAACGCCTCGATGCGCATCTGCGCGTCGCGCAGTGCCTGCTTGAGTTCCGCACCCACGGTGGCCTCGGCCGCATCGAACTCTTCGCGTGGCACTTCGATCGAATCCAGCTCGACATGGTCGAAGCGGCGCGACAGCTCGCGCAATGCCGCGTCACCACGCTCGCGCACCTCGGCGATCACGTTCGCGACCTGCAGCGACAGGGTGGCGTCATCGGACCGCAGGGGACGCGCCAGCGCGTCGCCACGCTGCGCCGCGTCGAGCGCCTGCCAGACCAAGCGCCTCATGCCAGCATCCTTTCCACGGGCAGCACCAGCAGCGAATGCGCACCGGCCCGCTTCATGCCCTCGAGTTGCGTCCAGCTGACGTCACTGGGACAGATCGCCTGCAACGCGACCTCGTCGCCGACTCCATCAACGCTCAATACGATCGAGTTGGCCGAGGCCGGCAGCAGGGCGCGGACCTCGTCGATGCGGGCGCGCGGTGCGCGCAGCATGAGCAGGCGCGTGTCACGCACGTTGAGCACGGCGGCGACCCGGCGCACCAGGTCTTCCTGCAACTCTCCACGGATGCCTGCCAGGGGATGGGCCGGGCCGACGAGCACGGCTTCGCTTTCGAACACCGTGGCCAGCTCGCGCAACTGATTGGCGGCGAGCGTCGCGCCACTGGAAACGAGGTCGCAGATCGCGTCCGCGGTGCCGAGGCTCGGCGCGATCTCGACCGATCCCGACAGTTCAACGATGCGGGCCGCAACGCCGTTGCGGGCGAGCCACTGCGCGAGCAGGCGGGGATAGGTCGTGGCAATGCGCAGCCCGGCCAGATCCGCCGGCGTCGCGTACGCCACGCGCTCGGGTGCCGCGAGCGACAGCCGGCAACGTCCGAACCCGAGCGGAAGCAGTTCCGCGCAGGGCGCGGCGCCGCCGCGTGACTCGGTAGCCAGTGCCTGTTCCACCAGCACGTTGCGGCCGACGATGCCGAGGTCGCAGGCACCCTGGGCAATGAGGCCGGGGATGTCGTCGTCGCGCACCAGCAGCAGGTCGATCGCGAACGTCTCGCCAAAACAGAACAGGCGGTCGCGGCTCTGCCGGAACTCGAGCCCTGCGCGAGTAAGCAGCTCGCGCGCGGGATCCGAAAGGCGCCCGGACTTCTGCGCTGCGATGCGCAGGCGGCTGCGGGCCGCCGCGCGCGGCGCAACCGCTGCGATCTGGGAACGGTCCGCGCGTGCGCCCTCGGCGACGGCGTCCATGGCGACGGCCGCGTCAATCATTGCGCACCCGCCCGAATCCGAGGCGCTTCGCGGCGAGTTGGTAGCCGCTGTCCGGTTCGCCGAGGCAACGTGCCACGCGGCCGATGGTGGTGACGCTGACCGCGGTGGCGTCGTGGATTTCGCGGTAGGGCTCGCCGCGCAGCAGGTGCGGGACCACCTGCCAGCGATCGGCGAGCGCTTCGAGCTCCGCCGGGGTGCAGAGATCGCGCAGGAAGGCGGCCACCTCGCCGTGCGTGCGCAACCTCGCCAATGCGGCGCAAAGGCCTTCCAGTGCCGCATCACGCTCCCGGTTCGATACCGGCGCCCGACGTTTCATAGGTGTTCCAGTGTATTAATGCGTTAGTACATTAGCGCAAAGCCACGGGCACTGGCAACCCTGACCCTGCGGCCGCTCCGGGCGGAGCGCAGCCGATATCGACGCGAGGTTGCGTCGGGAGCAGCCCAGGTGCACACCGCCGCTGCGTGGCTGTCCTCGCGGTCGAGGGCGCACTCACCGTGCGGGCGCCGCGGCTCGGCGCAGCCTGTTTGCGTTTGTCGACGCGACGCCAGTCGCGATGGCTGGAGCCGCGGGAATCTTGGTCGCGACTCGGGCCGCTTCTGCAGGCATGGCAATTCCCGCGCGGTCGCCGTGCGGCGACTGCCACCGTCTGCCGGTTCGCCGTTTCGAGCATGACATTGCCGCTGGGGCTACGAGGCGATTACGCGGAACTCGCGGACGCAGTCGCGTCCCGCATGCTTGGCGGCATACAGCGCCTCGTCGGCGCCTGCGAACAGCTCGCGCATCGCGCCGCTGGCGGTCGCGGCGACGCTGCAGAGGCCGAGGCTGATGGTCACGTTGAGGGTGCGCGACCCCACGTCGACGCGGAGGTCGCGTACCCGCCGCCGCAGGGCATCGGCGATCACGTGCGCGCGCTCCGCCGCCCCGTCGTCCAGCGCCACCATGAATTCCTCGCCTCCCAGGCGGGCGAGCACGGCGTCCGCCGGGAGCACGTCGCGGAGGGTCTGCGCAACCGCAACGAGCACCGCGTCGCCGGCCGGGTGGCCGTGGCGGTCGTTGACATCCTTGAAGTGGTCTATGTCGATGATCAGCAGCGAAGGCATTTTCCCGCGCTCGCGGTACGTGGCCAGCATCTCGCCCAGTTCCTCGAGCCCGTGCGCGCGCGTGAACATGCCAGTCAGCGAATCCGTGATGCTGATCTGCCGCAGCCGTTCGGATTGCTGACGCAGCATCGAGTTGGCCTCGGTAATCGCCCGGCCCTGTGCCTCGATCTCGCCGGTCTTGGCGCGCAGCAGGCGGAACAGCCTTTGCATCGTGGCGTAGCGCCAGGCCAGCGCCGCGAGCGCGAGCATCACTACCAGCGCGACCGCGAAGCCCGCGAACCGCGTGCGCCTGTCGCTCTCCAGACGGATCGCGGCAACCGCGTTCTCCTGCTCCAGCCGTTCGTTGCGGAGCCTCTCGTCGCTGAGCGCGAAGTTGGTCAGCAACTCCCCCAGCTTCCCTGTGGCGTTCGCACCGAGCAGTTGGTTGCGGAGCCGGAAGTGCTCGCGACCCGCCCGGGCCGCGGCGAGCGGATTGCCGAGCGCCGCATACACACGCTCAAGGGTGCCGTGGACCTTGATCAGTCGATGCCTATTGGTTTCTCGTTCGTACTCTTTTCGGGCTTTTTCTATTCTCTCAAGAGCACCCAGCGCGTCGCCGCGCGCCAGATCCAGTTCCCCCCAGCGAAAATCCACGTGCGCGCCCAGCGCAGAGGTACCGCTGCGTGCCGCGAGCTCCGCGGCCTGACGGAACGCGGCCTCGGCCTGGTCGTATCGTTCCAGATTGAGATTCGCGCGACCCACCTGGAGCAGGCACGACCCGATGCGGGCCGGATCGCCCCCGCGGAGGTGCAACGCGAGCGCGCGTTCCGCCATCGGCAGCGCCTGGCGGGAATCCTCGCCACCGAAATCATTGAGAAAACCCGCGTAACCGTTGAGGGCATCCGCGATGTCCACATCGACCTGGCGCCGTTCGGCCTCCGCCAGCGCGGCCGCGTAATGCTTGCGGGATTCGTCGAACAGTTCGATCTGCTCGTACAGGTTGGCCAGCGACAGCAGCGATCGGGTGATGTCCGCGTCGGGCGAGAACCTGCGGCGCAGTTCGATCCCACCGAGTTCCTCGCGGAGCGCCGTCAGGTAATCGCCCCGGCGGCGCTCGAGGCGCGAGAGCTCCGAGAGCATGTCCGCCTCGAGGCGCTGGTCGCCGAGCGCCTGGAAGCGCATGCGCGCGATGTCGAAGTGGCCCCGTGCGGCTTGCAACTCGCCTTTGGCGACCAGGGCCTTGCCAAGGTTGGCGTGGGCTTGCGCTTCGTGTTGCGTGAGCGCGTGCCGGCTGGCCAGTTCGGCGCGACGCGTCTCGCTTGCGATCACCGCGCCGGGCGGTCCATCGCGTCGGCCCCGACGTGACAGTTCCGCTAGCGCGTCCGCCTCGGCGACGGCGTCGTTGCAGTCGCGTGCTGCCGCCGCCAGCGCATTCCAGTGCGGCAAGGCGATGGCGTATCTGGCTGCGGATTCCGCCTTCGCACGCAGTGCATCGCGGTTGGCTGCGCTCGGACACGCGGCCTGGGCCAGCGGGCCCAATGACACGAGCACGAGCGCGATCAAGCACTGCGCGATGCCATTGCCTCGCATCATCCGGAAGTCCCGCCCCACGCCCGTCGCGTAGCATGCGGCACACTTTCACCGCCCGCAAGCCATGCGCGTGGACCGTCAGTCCGCAACGAAGCGCAATGCCCCGGATTCGACCAGCGCGGTGATCACGGCGACGTCGCCCATCATCAGCCGATCGCGCGCCATGAAGGCAATGCGTTCGCGAATGCGCCGCGAAGCTTCGGCCACTGCCGGTGCCGGCTGGAATTCGTCGCGGGTTGCGAGCGCGGCGGCCAGCGAGTCCAGTTCCGCGTCGAACGCCGCGCGATCCGGCTGGCCCGGTCCCGGCGCGTTCGCGATCTTGGAGGCCAGCGCGTCGCGTTTGCCGGCCCGCGCCAGCGCACGCGCGGCGTTGATCATGTCGCGCCGGTAGTCGAGCGCCTGCGCCGCGGTGTAGCACTCGAGCGCGAGCACCTGCGCGAGCTGGTCGGTCATCGCGAGGGCGTGCCGGGCCTCGTTGGCGCCCATCGACACGTGGTCCTCAGCGTTTGCGGAGGTCGGGATCGAATAGACCGACGCCGGGTTCGCGCGCGAGGCAAGGTCGTTGACCAGCGCCGCCGCCGTGTACTGCACGATCATGAAGCCGGAGTCGGTGGCGTCCTCGTTGCCGATCAGGAACGCCGGCAGGCCGTCGCTGGTGGCGGGATCCACCAGCTTGTTGAGCCTGCGCTCCGAGATGCTCGCGAGTACCGGGATCGCGGCCTTGAGGTAACTCATTGCCAGCGCAAGCGGCATGCCATGGAAGTGCCCGGCGCTGATGACCTGTTCCTCGATCCGGTCGGCGTCGCCGCGCTCGGGGAACACCAGCGGATTGTCGGTCACCGAATTGAGTTCGACGTCCACGATGCGCGCTGCCTGCGCCCAGGCGTCCCGCACCGCGCCATGGACCTGCGGCACGCAACGCAGGCAGTAGCTGTCCTGCGGCTGGTGCTTCTTGCCGCCGCGGAAGGGCAGGAAGCGCGTGTAGAAGCGTTCGCGACCGTGGCGCTGCGTGGTCGGCACCCACTCCCAGGCGATGTCGAACGTCGATTCCGCGAGGACCGGATCGCTCCAGCTCGCGGCGGTCCAGGTCGAGAAGCGCGGAACCACGTGGTACGCGATGTCGACCAGGGTCGATCCCTCGAGCAGCTCGCGCAGGCGCTTCGCGACCGCGACCTGGCCCGGGTGCGGACGCAACGCGTGCACCGCTTCGGCGAACGCAGAGCTGCGGCCGGCGAAGGCCTCCAGCGTCATTGCCGCGGCGAGGTCCGCCGTATCGAGCAGCATGGCGAGGCGCTCGAGCGTCAACGCCGCGCACGCCAGCATTTGCGCGGTGCCGTTGTTGAGCGCGAGTCCTTCCTTGTAGGACAGGCGGATCGGTTCGAGCCCTGCCCTGCGCAGTGCCTCGGCGCCCTCGATGCGCTCGCCCCGGTGCCATGCCTCGCCGTGGCCGAGCAGCACCAGCGCGAGGTGCGACAGCGGCGCGAGGTCACCGCTTGCGCCGACCGAACCCAGCGCGGGCACGATCGGCACCACGTCGTGGTTGAGCAGCGTGGCCAGCGCCTCGAGCGTCGACACGCGGATGCCCGAATGCCCCTTCAGCAACGTGTTGATGCGGATCGCGAGCATCGCGCGCACCACATCCGCGGCCAGCGGTTCGCCGACGCACACGGCGTGGGTAATGATGAGGTTGTGCTGCAATTCCTCTGCGAGCGTCAACGCGTGCAGGTCGTCTTCGCCGCTCCGGGGTGGCCGCGCGCGGCGCGCGCCCAGCAACTTGTCGGCGTTGCTGCCAAAGCCCGTGGTGACGCCGTAGATCGGTTCGCCGCGCTGGGCGCGGTCGGCAAGGAACTCCGCGGCCTTGTGGACGCGCTCGAGTGCCGATGGGGCAAGTTCCACGCGCGCTCCCCCCGCGGCGATGCAGGCCAGCGTCGCGCGCGTCAGGGACTGGCCGTCGAGCAGGATGGTCGCGCTCATGCCCCGGGCACCATCTCGCGAACCTCGCCCTGGGCAATTTCGACGCGCAGCGCGCGGACGACTTCCGACCGATCCACCGCAAACGAGCCACCGCTGCGCAGGTCCTTGATCGTGACCACGCCGCGCGCCTGCTCGTCGCTGCCGTAGACCAGCACAAAGCGGATCCCCGCGCGGTCGGCGTACTTGAACTGGCGCGCAAGCTTGACCGGGTCGAGCTGGATCTCGGTGGCGATGTCGGCCGCGCGCAGCTCGTTTGCGAGCGCCAGGTACAGCGGCAGGTCGGCCTCGTCGAGCAGCGTCACGAGGGCGTGCACCGTGCTTCCGTGCGCGGCGACCAGCCCCGCTTCGCGCAGTTGCCAGAACAGGCGGCTCGCGCCGATGGAGATGCCGACACCCGGCAGCTTCGATCGCGTGTACTGGCTCGCGAGATCGTCGTAGCGGCCGCCCGAGCAGATGCTGCCGATCCCGGGGTGCGCGTCGAGCGTGGTCTCGAACACGGTGCCGGTGTAGTAGTCGAGGCCGCGCGCAATCGAGAAGTTGATTGCGTAGCGGTGTTCGGGCACGCCGAAAGCCTGGATCATGCCAAGTACCTCGCGCAGTTCATCGCGGCCCGCGCGCAGCGTCTCGTTGCTGTCCGGCAGTGCGTCTAACCGCGACAGCGCGTCGGCATGGCTGCCCGAGCGCGTCGCCACGAATTCCATGATGCGCTCCACCACGCCGGCGGCGAGGCAGTAAGGCTCGTCACGGAGCGTGGTCGCGACCGCGTCGCGACCACGCTTGTCGAGCTTGTCGATCTCGCGCAGCACCGCGCCCTGCTGCGCCGGATCGCCGACGCCTGCGGCCTTGAAGAAACCGCGCAGCAGCTTTCGGTTGTTGAGCTGGATCGTGAACTCGCCGATCGCGAGTTCCTCGAACACCGCATTGATCACCGCCGGCAATTCGGCGTCGTGGCGGACGGCCAGCGAGTCCTTGCCGATCACGTCGATGTCGCACTGGTAAAACTCGCGGAACCGGCCGCGCTGGGCGCGCTCGCCGCGGTACACACGCTGCATCTGGTACCGGCGGAACGGGAAGTGCAGGTCGTGCTCGTGCTCCGCCACGTAGCGCGCAAGGGGAACCGTCAGGTCGAAGCGGAGCGCGAGGTCGGGTTCCTGGCCCTGCTCGCGGGCGCCGGTCGACTGCACGAAGTAGACCTGGCGCTCGGTTTCCCCGCCGGACTTGGTCAGCAGCAGCTCCGCGAACTCGATCGCGGGGGTCTCCACCGGCAGGAAGCCGAAGCGCTCGAAGGCGCCGCGAATCGTGTCCAGCATGCGCTGGAACGCGATCTGGTCGAGCGGCAGCAATTCGAGCACGCCGGGCATGGTGCGCGGTTTGATCAACGGGACCCCCTCATGTCGTAATGCGCAGGCCGGCTAGAGCCGGTCGCGCCCGCCAGTTTATCCCAGCGCGATTGCGCGCCGCACGGGCCGCCGCTACCATGCGCGGCTCGCCAGCATCGCGCTCCGTTCGTCCCGCGGTTGCTTGTACAGCGGTGCTTTCGGCGATCATCGGGGTGTAGCTCAGTCTGGTAGAGCGCTACGTTCGGGACGTAGAGGTCGCAGGTTCAAGTCC
>JBBRIE010000085.1:0-11527 GCA_038221545.1 Lysobacterales bacterium | reverse complement strand
GGTGCGGATAATGCTGGTCAGTTCCACCGTCCGGGTCGCTCGCAAGCCGAGCGACCCGGCGAGTTCGCTCCACCGGGTGGCGATCGGCGTGTCGCCGCGCAGCACGGCGTCGCCGCCCAGCAAGCGGTTGGCTTCCAGCGCGAGCGCACGTTGCGCGCGATCGGTGACGAAACCGACCGACGTGACCGCGACCACGGCGAGCACCAGCGCCGCGACCAGGATGCGGATGTCACCCGCAGCAAGATCCCGTCGCAACTGGCGCCAGCCGAGTCGGAGAACGGTCCACGCCGCCTTCACGCGTCCACCTGGCGGCCGCTGTCGAGGCGCAGTACGCGCCCGCAACGCCGGGCGAGATGATCGTCGTGCGTCACCAGCACCAGCGTCGTGCCGGCGTCGTGGTTGAGCGCGAACAGGAGCTCGATGATTGCGTTGCCGGTTTCGGTATCGAGGTTGCCGGTCGGCTCGTCCGCGAACAGTACCGAGGGACTCGTCACGAACGCGCGCGCCAGCGCGACCCGCTGCTGCTCGCCGCCGGAAAGCTGGCGCGGGTAGTGCTCGATCCGCTCGCCCAGACCCACCTTGCCCAGCATCGCGCGCGCGGGTGTCGACGCGTCCCGATCGCCGCGCAGCTCGAGCGGCAGCATCACGTTCTCGAGCGCGGTCAACGAGGGCAGCAGCTGGAAGTTCTGGAACACGAACCCGACCTTGGCACCGCGGACGCGGGCTCGCCCGTCCTCGTCCAGCGCCGACAGCGGTTCTCCCTCGAGTTCCACGGAGCCGGTGGACGGCGTATCCAGTCCCGCGAGCAGGCCGAGCAATGTGCTCTTGCCCGAACCGGAGGCGCCGACGATTGCCATCGCCTCGCCCTTGTCGACGAGGAATTCGACGCCATCAAGGATGGTCAACTCGTGATCGGGAAGCGCAACGCGCTTGCCGAGATTGCGTACGCGCAAGGCGGGATGCGAGACCGCTGCCGCGGTTGGGGTCATGGCAAATCCGTAGCGAGAGGAGAGGAGCGAGTCGATGAGCTTACGTTGTGCGGTCTCGGGCGGCTTCCTGCAATCGGCCATCGGTCATGGATCGCGGCGTGCACTGCTGCTCCTCATGGCCCTGCTGCCCCTGTCGCTTGCGGCGGCGACTGCCGCGCCCGAGCCTTCCCGCGCGGCTGCCACCCTGCTGGTGATGGGCGACTCGTTGTCCGCAGCCTATGGCCTCGATACCGCGCAGGGCTGGGTCGCGCTCACGGCGGCGCGCATGGCGAAATCGCATCCGCGCTGGCGGGTCGTCAACGCGAGCGTCAGCGGCGAGACCACGGCCGGCGGCGCGGCGCGGATCGATGCCGAGCTCGCCCGCACGAATCCATCGCTGGTGGTGATCGAGCTCGGCGCCAACGACGGACTGCGTGGATTGCCGACGCCGAAGTCGCGCGCCAACCTCGCCCGCATGATCCAGGCGTCGCAGCGTGCGGGCGCGAAGGTGCTGCTCATCGGCATGCGCATGCCGCCCAATTACGGGCGTGAATACATTGCGGCCTTCGAGGCCAACTACACGGCGCTCGCCCGGCAATACAAGGTGGGCCTGCTGCCTTTCCTGCTGGCGCCGATCGCGCTGGACCGCGACGCGTACCTGCCGGACAACCTGCATCCGAATGCCGCGTCGCAACCCCGCCTGCGCGATCACGTGTGGCCCGCGCTGGCACCACTGCTCGACTGACAGCGGGCATAATCCCGGTCGACGGGATCTCTGCGCGGCTGCGATCCGCTCGCGTTGCGGCGGCCGTTGACCCGTCTGCGGAGACTCCGATGCATGTCGCGTCGCTGCACCTGCATCCCCTCAAGTCGGCCGCCGTGTTCGACGTCGACGCGCTTCGGATCGGGCCGCGAGGACCCGCTGGCGACCGGCGCTGGATGGTGGTCGAACCGTCCGGCCGCTTTGTCACGGCGCGGGCGGAATCCCGGCTCGTGCTCGTGCGCGCGCGGCCCACCCGTGACGGGTTGCTGCTCACGGCACCCGGCTTGCCTGCGCTTGCGGTAGTGACACCGGCCGGCGCGGCGCGGATTGCGGTGCGAATCTGGAACGACTCGGTGGATGCCGTGCTCGCGAGCGAGGACGCGCATGCCTGGCTCAGTGCCTTCCTCGGCAGGCCGGTGTGTCTCGTCCACATGGACACCGCGGCGCAGCGGTGCGTGGATCCGGCATTCGGGCGGGCCGGCGATGAAGTCAGCTTTGCCGACGGCTATCCCCTGCTCGTCATCTCGAGCGCAGCGCTCGATCAGCTCAACGACCGGCTGGCGCGCCCGGTGACGATGACCCGTTTCCGCCCGAACGTGGTCGTCGGGGATTGTGCGGCGCACGCGGAGGACGGATGGCGCCGCGTGCGCATTGGCGAGGTTGCATTCGACGCGGTCAAGGCCTGCACGCGCTGCGTTTTCACCACCATCGATCCTGCCAGCGCGGAGCGCGATCCCGCGCGGGAGCCGCTGGCCACGCTCGGAACGTATCGGCGGGACAGCGACGGCGACGGCATCCTGTTCGGCATGAACCTGATTGCGCGGGAGAGCGGAACGGTGCGGGCCGGCGATCCCGTCGAGGTGCTCGAGTTGCGGTGAGCCCCGCTGCCACGCGGGGGCGGCAGTCAGGCCGCCTTGCCGAGCATCGAGCCCGCGCTGGCGCGATTGCGGCCGGCGCGCTTGGCGTCGTACAGGGCGCGGTCGGCGTGGCCCAGCACGGCATCGACCGACTCGGGACCGTTCCGCCATTCGGCGACACCGATGCTCACGGTGACCCGGATGCCCTGGAAATCCGTCCTTCCGACCGTTTCGCAAAGCCGCTGCGCCAGCTCGAGGCCGGCGCGTTCATCCCCGCCCACCCGCATGACTGCGAACTCCTCCCCGCCGTAGCGGAACAGCGGCGTGCCCGAGTCAAGCTCCCGCCCGAGCGCCGCCGCGACCTGGGTGATGATGCGATCACCCACGAGATGCCCGTGCTGGTCGTTGATCGCCTTGAAGTGATCGATGTCGATGAGCAGGAAGGTGCAGCGGCTGCCGGAGGCGGCGGTCGACTTGATCTGCTCGAGCGACTCGTTGAACGTTCGCCGGTTGAAGCAGTTGCTGAGCGCGTCGCGCTCGGAGTGGAAGCGCAGCATCGCCGCCGCGCGCTGCTCGATCAGCGCGTAGGTGTACATGAAGCAAACGAGCAACCCGTAGCCGCTGGCGAAACGCACGACGTCGATGGCCGGCAGCAATTGCGCGGTGGCGAGGGTCACGTAGATGCCGTAGGCCAGCATCGCGGCCAGCGCGCGATTCGCGCGCAGCAGGAAAATCGTCACCGGCGGGAAGATGTATGCCCAGTGCTGCATGTTGCGGCCGTGGTACACACCGTAGGCGACGACCACTATCAGGATCGCGGCCACCACGGTGTAGAACAGCGTGCCGGCAGGGCCGCGCGGGAGCACCAGCAGCGCCGTCAGGCAGCCGACGACGACGCCCAGCGTCATCCATGCGAGCAACGCGGTATCCGCGAGGCCAAGCCGGGTGTTGACGGTGCCGAGCACCAGCATCAACAACGCCACGAGCACGCAGAGCACGAGTGCGACGCGCCAGCGCAGCGTCTCGCGCAGGATCGTAAACGAATCGCGGCGTACCGGCATCATGTGACGCGCCCCCCCTGCAAGCCGGCGGATGCTATCGCATGGCCTTCGCAGGGGCGCCTTGCGGTCCGCGAACGGTCGTTTTCCGCGGCCGAAGGGAAGCGCGGGTCCAGCGCATGGATCTGCCTCCCTCTCCACGGGGTGCTCGATGTCCGCGGCGGCGCAGCGCCACGCGGGCGACCTCGCTCCCCTCGCGGGAAACGGGAGTGCGGCGGCAGCGCATCGCCGGGCGGTTTGCAGGAGCCTTGCAGGGCGCGATCGGGATTGCGCCGATCCGCACGGGTCGCCTTGATCGAGCCGTCCCGCGCGAAACTGGTACAACTTCTTTCTTGCAGCCTGCGCTCGCACTTTCATGTCAACGACTTCCCTTCCCGCCGGGCATCCGGGATTCCGGAGTGACCGCCGCGCCACCCGCAACGCGGCCCCCACGGAGTGACGCTCGTCCGCGACCTCCGTGCCCTCGGGCGCATCATCGCCGCGCTCGCCGTCACCGCGGCGCTGCTGCCGCCACAGCTGATCGTGCGCCTGCTGACACGCGGAACGGCTTCTTTCCTGCTGCCGCAGCTCTGGCACCGTTCGCTGTGCCGGATCCTGTCGATCGAGCTCGAGCGCATCGGCGACATCGAACGCCGCGCGGGCACCGTGTACGTCGGCAACCACGTGTCCCACTTCGACATTTTCGCGGTCGGCTCCTGCGTCCGCGCCGCGTTCATCGCCAAGCAGGAGATGGCGGGCTGGCCGGGCATGAAACTGCTCGGCGCCATGCAGCAGACCCTTTTCGTCAGCCGACGCGCACGGGATGCATCACGCGTCGCGGCGCAGGTCGGGGAGTCGCGGCGCCGCGGCCAGAGACTGGTCCTGTTCGCCGAGGGCACCACATCGGCTGGCTTGACGGTTGCGCCGTTCAAGTCGAGCTTGTTTGCGGTGCTTGCCGACGACACAGGCGAGGCCCGCGCAACCGCCGCGCTGCAACCGTTCACGCTCGAGATCGTCGCGACCGACGGACGCGAGCTCGACCAGGGCACCGACAGAGATGTCTACGCACTGCATGGCGATGCGCGCGCCGGCCGCCATGTCCTCCAATTCCTGCGCTCGCGCGGTGCACGCGTGCGCATCACGTTCCATTCGCCGATCCACTTCACGCCTGGCACGACCCGCAAGGCGCTTGCAGGTCTCGCGCATGCCGCGGTCAGCGCGGGATTGCGCAAGGCCGGCTGATGGAAGCCAGATCAAAAAGTGCCGAGCGTGGGCTGGAGCGTCGCCGCAACTTCAATGGCAGCTCGTGGGACCTTCGAGGTCCTCGAAGCTCGAGCCGAACACGCGCGCTGGATCCGGCAGCGGCGCAGTGCCGCTGACGCGCACGTTGTCGAGGTAGAAGCCTTCCGCTTCGACGTTCGAGTCCGACGTGAAGCGCCAGCGGATCAGGGCGGCCCGGTTCGCGAATGCCGCGAGGTTCGTGGTCTTCTCCTCGAACACGTCCGCGCTGGATCCGGTATACGCGCCCTGCGTGGCCGGGTACCCGCATTCGTTGCCGGGCGGGTTGCCGGTTTGCGAGAGCAGTGCCGGGTACCCGCCGTCCGGCGGCAGATCGCTCCAGGTGGCGCCCGCGTCGATTGAAATCTCCACCACCACGCCGTCCCAGTTGGCCTCGAAGTCGTAGCGCGCCGCGTAATCCAGGGTGGCGCCCACCGGCACCGTGAACGGCGGCGTGGTGATCGCGGCGCAGGTGGCGGCGAGATAGTTTTGTCCCTCGCCGGCATTGCGATAGCTGAAGGATCCGGTGGTCGCATGCGCGTTCGAGACCCTCCATGGCGACTCGATCGTCATGTAGGTGTTGTCGTCGACGTCGTCGAGATAATCCTCACCGGCGGGCCCGCCCGGTCCGACCGGCGTCGCGTTGACGATGAGCGACGGCAGGCTCCTGCTGCCGCCACTGTCGTGCGCGGTGATGCGGTAGTAGTAGGGCTGGCCCGCGACCACGTCGATGTCGACATAACCGTTCGCCGCGACATCGGCGATTTGTCGTGGCCTGGAAAAATGGGGATCGATATCGCGTTCGACGAAGTAGCCGATGCCCGGCGCCACCGCGCAGTTCGAGGTTGCCGCCGTCCAGTCCAGCACCACCGAACACGACGCATTGGTGAAGTCGCGCGTCACGGATTGCGTATCGAAAGTGGGGCGGCGCGTGCAGTTGTCGTTCGAGACGAGGTCGACGCACTCCGAGGCATGGCCTTCGATGTCGTTGCCGATGCCACGCACCCGGTACGCGTGTGTCGAGCCGCCCTCCGATGTCGTGTCGACCACCGGGCTGCCGGGTGCTTGCGCGACGAGGCGAAACGAGCCTGAAGCAGCCGCCGCGCAAGTGCCGTCCGCGCGATACAGCTGGTACCCCTGCGTGCTGGAACCGCGAAAACCGATCGCGACGCCGGAGGTGTCGTTACCGACGAGGCCGATTCCAGTCGGCGCGGCACTCGCGGAGGCATCGGGCACGCCGAATGCACCCGATGCGACCAGCGCGTAGCCCTGCCGTTCGGTGCCCTCGCGCCCGGTCCCCGGTACATCGGTGGCCCTGACCCGCAAAAGATAAGGGCCCGTCGCCGGGCCCACGATGCGGATCTGCTCGACGTTGTTGCGGGCATCGGAGTTGCCTTCGTCGGGAGCGGACTCACCGCCTGCGAAAGCGTTGCCGCGATACAGCGTGGCACGCCTCGGCCCAAGCACTTCCAGATCGAGATTGTTGACGAGCTTGATACCGGCGCCGGGTGCGGCCTCGGGATCGGTCCACGCCAGCGTGACGCGCAGTTCCTCGCCACTGCCGACGTTGTCCAGCATGTACTCGTGCAGTTGGCCGGTGACCAGGCCCGCGTCGTTCTCGCGCTCGAAGTAGCGCATGCGGCGGTTGTCGCCGGGGCCGCCGATGGCTCCGCTGTTGAAGTACAGCGTGTTCTCGAGAAACATGCGCCCCCAGCCGAATTCCTGCGCTGGATACACGCCGAGTATCGCTGTCCCGTTGAGCAGCACGGCCTTCATGAGCGCGCCGTTCGGGTCGATGGCATCTGCAACATTCCTGGCACCGCGCGGATAGAACCCATCGCCGAAATACTGGCGCATGAGGGCCGCGCCGCCGGCGATGGTGGGCGTCGCCATCGATGTGCCGCTGTTCGGCCTCGCCTTGCCCGGCTGGATCGCCGACGCGTTGTTGGAGTTGCCCGCCGCCGACATGACCGCCACGCCAGCGGCGACGATGTCCGGCTTGAGGCGCATGTCGCGGGTGGGGCCCCGGCTCGTGAAACTTGCGACCTCCGCGCTGTTGCCGTGTTGCGTCGCGCCGACCGTGAGCACATTCTTGGCGTTGCCGGGCGACAGGATGCTGCCCGACTGCGGACCGTTGTTGCCGGCCGCCGCCGTGACGAGCAGGCCCTCCAGTTCCCAGGTCGTGGCGTCGGCGTCGACGTCGTTGCCGTTGTAGGAACCCCCCGCACCACCGCCCCAGCTGTTGCTGTGGATGCGCGCGCCGCCGGCTGCGGCCTGCCGCAAAGTCCCCGCGAAATCCTCGATGCTGAGACACCCCGTCGCGTCGTCGCCGATGTCCTGGAAAAGGATCTGCGCGTTGGGCGCCATGCCGTCGTCGCCGCCGGCATCGTGCGCGGGATCGAACGGCGACGCGGTGACGCCGCGATCGCCCGCGACCGTGCCCACCACGTGCGTGCCATGGAAGCCGGTGGGCGTGTTGCCCGAGCAGGATTCGTTGTTGTCGAATGCACTGGCACCCGGTTGCACCCAGTAGCCGAGCACCTTGCGATTGCCGTGGCTGGTGCCGATCAGCGGCAGCGTGGGGGAGTCGGGATCGGCGATGCCGGTGAAGATGCCAGCACCCTGGTCCAGCGCCGTGAACCATGATTCGTTGCGGTCGAGGCCCGAGTCCGCGATCGCGACGATCTGGCCACTGCCGACGAGATCGCGGTCCCAGATCGGGCTGCCCGTCTCGGCGTTCGCCTGGATCGACGGAAACGATTCGTCGTTCTGCAGGCGCGGTGGATCGTAGTGCGCGATCCACGCGACGCCATCGACGCGCGCCAGAAGTTCCACCGCCTGCTGGAACCTTACGCTCGGCAGCCACGCCCGCAGCCGCGGATGGCGCACGTTCTCGCGCGTGCCCAGGATCTCGGCTTCGGGAATCGCCTTGCGCAGGGCCGCGGCGAGTCGCTGCGCGGATTCACCGGCAAAACCGAGCACCTCGATTCGGTTGCGGAATTCGGTCTCACCTGCGAACGCGGGAGCCAGGTCCGGATCGATCTTCCACTGCGCGGCGTACGCGCCCGCCCAGCGGATGCCCTGATCGGATGCCAGCGAGTCGAGTCCGGCCGGTCCGAGCCGGACGGCATAGGCGCGATTCGGGATGAAGCCAACGATGGTGCAACCGGCACGCTCGAGCTTCGCCCGAACTGAAGCGGCATCCGCGTCGACGTGCAACTGCACAACCGCGTAACGGGCGTCTTTCGCACCCGCAGCCTCGGCAGCAGGCAACTCACGCGGATCGAAAACCCCCGCGCGCAACGCCAGCAGATGCGGAGCGCCTGCCGCGGTATCCGGTTCGAACGGTGAAGCCGCAGCGGGCATGCACGTCGATGCCAGCGCAATTCCCAGCGCGATGGCCGTCCACAGCAAGCGCCGCATGCTTCGCATCTGAAATTCCGGACCGTGCCCGATTCACTTTACCGTTGCCAGACAAGTTGAGCGCATGCGGATGCAAATGCGCTCGGCAATCTCCGCCGCGTTCGAAAGACGGCGCAGAAGCGCAGCGCTCAAGCGCTGCGCTCTGGGAGCCTTTTTCAGCCGACGTGCTGCCCCCGCATCAGTTGCAGGTTGTCGGGCCTTCGAGTTCTTCGAAGCTTGCGCCGAAGATGCGCGCCGGATCCGCGGTCGGCGGGGTGCCGTTGACGCGCACGTTGTCGAGGTAGAAGCCCTCTTCCTCGGCGCCCGGGTCGGACGTGAAGCGCCAGCGGATCATCACCGCGGTACTGGCGAACGAGGCCAGGTTCGTGGTCTTGGCCTGGAACTGCGCGCCGCTCGATCCGGTATACGCGCCGTGCGTGCTTGCATAGCCGCAGGCATTGACCGGCGGAGAGCCAGTGTCGCTCAGGGTTCCCGGGTATCCGCCATCGGGCGGCAGATCGGCCCAGGTCGCCCCGCCATTGGTGGAAATCTCCACGATCACGCCGTCCCAGTTCTGCTCAAGCTCGTAGCGCGCGGCATAGCTCAACGTGGCACCAGCCGGGACGATGAACGGCGGCGTCGAGATCGCCGCGCAGGTATTGGCAAGGTAGCTCTGCCCATCGCCGGCGTTGTGGTAACTGAAGCTGCCGGTGCTCGCGCGCGTGTTGGTGATGCGCCAGGGGGACTCCATCGTCATGTAGGTGTTGTCATCGATGTCGTCGATGTAACCCACTCCCGAAGGCCCTCCAGGACCGACGGGCGTCGCGTTGACGATGAGGCTCGGCGAACTCAGGTTGTTGCTCCCGTCGCGCGCCGTGATGCGGTAGTAATAGGGCTGTCCGCCCGTGACCGCCGAGTCCACGTAGGCATCCGTGCCGGGATTTCCGATCTGCGTCGGCGCGGTGAAGTATGGGTTGGTATCGCGCTCGACGAGGTAGTTGACGCTCGGCGCCAGCGAGCAATTCGAGTTCGCCGCGGCCCAGTCGAGGCTGACCGAGCAGCTCGAGTTGGTGAAGTCGCGGGTCACGGACTGGGTGTCGAAGGTCGGACGGCGCGTGCAGTCGTCGTTGGACACGCCGCTGACGCATGCGGACGCGTTGCCCTCGATGTCGTTGCCGACGCCGCGCACGCGGTACGCATACCCCGAGCCACCCTGACTGGTGGTGTCCACCAGCGGACTGCCCGGGCCATGCGCGACCAGGCGAAACGAATTAGCAGGCGCTGCACAGCTGCCGTCGGTTCGATAGAGCTGGTAGCCCTGTGTGCTCGATCCGGTGAAGCCGATCACCACGCCGGACGTATTGTTGCTGCTGATCGCGACCGCCGTGGGGGCCGGGTTGGCCGCCGCATCGGGAACGCCGAACGAGCCGGATGCCGCGAGTGCGTAACCCTGGCGGTCGCTGCCTTCACGACCGTTGCCAGGCACGGCCGTGGCCTTCACCCGCGCGATATATGCCCCCGCGGCCGGCGCCACGATGCGGATCTGCTCGACATTGTTGCGGTCGTCGGCGCTGCCCAGGTTCGGCGACGACACGCCGGCGACGAATGCGTTGCCGCGGTAGAGATTGGTGCCGCCGGGGCCCGTGACTTCGAGATCGAGGTTGTTGACCCGGTTGATGGCCGAGCCGGCGCCGCCTTCCGGATCGAACCACGCGAGGGTCACGCGCAGCTCTTCGCCGGCACCGACGCTGTTGATCGTGTATTCGTGCATCTCACCGGTGTTGAGGCCGGCATCGTTCTCGCGCTCCCAGATACGCATGCGCCGGCTGTCGCCTGCGCCGCCGCCAATCGCGCTGTTGAAATAAAGGGTGTTCTCGAGAAACATCCGGCCCCAGCCGAACGTGTTGGTCGGGTATGCACCCAGGATTGCGGTGCCGTTGAGCAGCACGGCTTTCATCAGCGCGCCATTCGGGTCAAGACCATCGGCCGCCGACCTGGCTCCCCGCGGATAGAAGCCGTCCAGGAAATACTGGCGCATCAGGGCCGAACCGCCGGCGACGGTCGGGGTCGACATCGAAGTGCCGCTCAGCGACTTGCTGGTACCGACCTGTACCGACGATGCGTTGTTGCTGTTGCCCGACGCGGAGATGATGCCGCTGCCGGCCGCCATGATGTCCGGCTTGATCCGGTTGTCGTCGGTCGGGCCCTGGTTGGAAAACGAGGCAACGACGACACTGTTTCCGTGCCCCATCGCGCCCACGGTCAGCACGTTTTTCGCATTGGCCGGCGTGCCCGTACTGCCGATGATTGGAACGCCATCGTTGCCCGCCGCCACCGCGACCAGCAGGTTCTCCATCTCCCAGGTGGCCGAATCGGCGTCGATGTCGTTGCCACCATATGCGCCGGCGGTCGGGGCGCCCCAGCTGTTGCTGTGGATACGGGCGCCGGCCGTCGTGGCCTGCTTCAAGGTCCCGACGAAATCGTTGATGCGCAGTCCCGCCCCGGCGCCCTCGAGGCCGATGTCCTGGAACAGGATCTGCGCGTTGGGCGCCATGCCGTCGTCGCCCGCCGCATCGTGGGCCGGATCGGTCGGCGTGGAGGTGACGCCGCGATCGCCGGCAACAGAACCCGTCACATGCGTGCCGTGGAAGACGCCGCCGTCGTATGCAGTGGCGCCTGGCTGCACGTAGTAGGCAAAGACCTTGCGGTTCGGAAACGTGCTGCCGATGGCCGGCAGGATCGGCGACTCGGCATCGGTGATCTCGGTCACGACCCCCGCGCCCCTGTCGAGCGATGTGAACCAGGATTCGTTGCGATCGAGCCCCGAGTCCGCGACTGCGACGATCTGCCCGGTGCCGATGATGTCCCGATCCCAGATCGGACTGCCGGTAGTCGAGTTGGCCTGGATTGACGGGAAGGACTCGTCGTTCGAGGTTCGTGGTTCGATATACGGGGCGACCCAGAAGACGCCATCCATGCGGGAAAGCGCGAGCACCGCATCCTGGTACTTGAGACTCGGGACGCGCACGCGCAACCGCGGATGGTGCGCGTCTTCGCGCACGTTGAGCACTTCCACCTCCGGGAGCCGCTTGCGCAGCGCCGCGGCGAAGCGTGCGGCGGATTCGCCGGCGAATCCGTCAACTTCAATATCGTTCCTGAATTCAGCGGCGCCTTCGAACACGGGCCGCGACAAGGGATCCACCTTCCATTCGGACGCGTAGG
>JBBRIE010000084.1:0-11862 GCA_038221545.1 Lysobacterales bacterium | reverse complement strand
GACGAGGGCGAAGAGGAAGAAGCAGACGACGCCATTCCGGTCGATGAAGGCGTTTTTGCCAATGAGGAGGTCTGGGAGGTCGTGGAAGAGGATGACCAGGACAAGCAGGATTCCGTTGGTACCAGCACGGTGACTTCCGTGCGCACTACGAAGAAGGCAGCCGGCGCGCCGCGACCGCCGCGCCAGCCAGGCGATGACGACGACACCGTCTATTCCTTCGGCGGTCGACCGATCTCGGCCCTGTCGGTGCCGTGGCAGGCGCAGATCCTCTACCCCGGCGCACCGGCCCGGGCGAACGACACGCGACCGGCCTGGCAGCGCCAGCACTATTGCGGCGGCGCGCTGATTGCACCGAACTGGGTGGTTACCGCGGCCCATTGCATCGACCAGGAAATGGTAAACCTCGGATTCAAGGTACGGCTGGGGGTGCAGGATATTTCCAGGCCCGGCGGCACGACCTACCGCATCGAGCGCATCGTGCGGCACTCGCAGTACAACGCGGACAGCAATGACGTGAACCGTCCGCCGAATATGTACGCCAATGACATCGCGCTGATCCGCATCGTGCCCGACGGCAAGTCAACACCGCAGCCGGCGCAACGGATCCGCCAGATACCCGTGAACCAGAAACAACTGCCCGCGGGCGTGCCGGTGTCGGCGACCGGCTGGGGAGTGACCGGCAGCGGCAATGCCGACGCGATCAACGCCGTCATGTTGCGCGTCGATCTGCAGATGATGCCCAATCCGGTCTGCCAGCAGCGGCCCGGTTATGGTCCGCAGAAGATACGGGAGACCGTATTCTGCGCATCCAATCCAAGGCAATCGACCTGCCGCGGCGACAGCGGTGGCCCGGTGGTGCTCACCAATGGCGAGCCGACCCTTGTCGGCATCGTGAGCTGGGGCAAGCGCCGCTGTGCGGGCGACGGCCGGCCGGGCGTTTACACGCGAATCGACCGCTACGCGCAGTGGATCAACCAGGCGATGAAGCTGCCGCCCGGCAGGAACAGCCTGCCGTGAGGTATTGACAGGGGCGCACGCGGCCCGGGGCGACCCGGCGCACGCAGCGCCCGGTCAACCCCTCGATCCGACTCATGGACATGGCTGGGGAGCGACGATTGTCACCAGCCCTTCCGCCGCCTCACAGCGACAATGACCCTCTGGGCATTGCGGAATGCGCGATCAGCGTTCCGGCACGCTTCCGCCCCCGGTGCCGACCTTGTCGCCACCCGAATGCGGTGAGTCTTCGTCCACGGAATCATCGGAAGGATCGGTGACACCCGCTTCGGACATCGGCGCCGGCGGTGGCATCGGCGGCGCGGGCTCGCTCACCATGGGCGCGGGCGTCTCCTCGACGGCGGCTGCGGGCTCTTCCTTCTTGCAGGCAAACAATGTTCCGCACAACAGCACCATCAACAGCGCCAGCTTCGTGCTCTTCATGACCTCGACCCCCCCAAAAAATTGTTGGACAGGAAAATTCCGTCGCCACGCGACCGCGACTCGTTTTTTCGTGAGCCGCGTCACATCTTTGCACTTGCCATCCATGGCCACAAGCGGCCGATCCTCCCTGCTTGAGCGGTGTCGAACCTGCGCATGCGGGCGGCCACTGCCGTCGGGAGGAACTGCCCGATTCACCGCTCGCAGCGTGCTGTCTTTTTCTTCCGCTCAGGTTCAACGCCAATGGATCGGAGGAGATTCCGACTCGGACTGGCTGACCACGAACGGATGACGATGTGTCCGGCCAACGCTGGTTTGGTACCGTCAGACCTCGAACCCCATGCGGGCGAGCAATGCCTGCACACGCGCATCGCCTCGCAGCGGATCGAGAAACGGATCGTTGCGGGCATAGATGAGCCCGGAATCGCCGGCCTCGCGCGCTTTGAGAAGTCGCGTGACGGCGTTTTCCAGATCGCCGAACTGTGCGAGCACCTGCGCCTGCTGATAGAGCACGGTGTCGCCGCGCTCATCGACCAGACGTTTCATCGCAGACTGCGCCTGGCTGGCGTTCCCGCTGCGGTGTTCGAGGATCGCAAGACCCGCGAGCTTGAAGTCCGGCACCGGCTCGTCGAGGTATTCGTTGCGGGCTTGCGCCAGATCGCCCATGTTCAGCAGGGCGTCGCCAATCGACGCGTGCGAGCGAGGCATGCGCGGATTCATTTCCAGCGATTTCCGCAGTGGAGGAATGGACGCCTCGAAGCGACGCGCAGCGTACTCGATCGTGCCGGCAGCACGGTGTATCAGCGCATTCAACCGGTCCAAGTAGAGCGCGCGCGCCATGGCCTCACTGGCTTCACGGACGCGTCCGGTGCGTGCGCAGTATTGTGCCCAGCGCGCCTGTACCGTGGCGTCGCCGGCGCCCATCGCGCTGGATTTCTCGAACGGCTCGCGAGCGGCGCGCGCGTCGAGGCGACCCTGGAAAAAGACGAAACCAAGCATCGAATACGCGCCCGCCCAACGAGGCGACAGCGCTATGGCGCGTTGCGCAGCCGCCACCGCCTCATCGTATGCCGCGGGATTGCCGGCGACGCTGCCGTACTGGTTGGCCAGCGTCGTCAGGGCCAACGAACGCGAGGCGTGCGCGGCCGAGAACTCCGGGTCCAGCGCGATGGCCGCATCGAAGAGCGCCAGCGCCTCGCGTTCGGAGGCTTCATCGGTACCACTGTCGTACAGCGCGCGTCCGCGCAGGCGCGCGTCGAATGCCTCGACCACGAGCGTACCGCCGGATGCTGCGAGTTGCTCCTTCGCTGTCGCGGGGTCGACCTGTGCGGCCAGGGCCGAAGCGACCGTATCGGCGATCTCGCTCTGCACGGCAAAGACATCTTCAATGCGCCGCTCGAAGGTCTGAGTCCAGCGGGAGAAGCCCGTCTGACCGTCGATCAGATCCGCCGCCACGCGGATATCGGAACCGGACCAGCGCACGCTGCCATCGAGCAGAAAAGCCACGCCCAGTTGCGAGGCGATGTCGACCGCACCTACGTCGCTCTGCCGGAACTTGCTGGAAGATGCCTCTGCCATGACTTTCAAGTTGCGGTTGCGCGCCAGCGTCGCGCGCACTTCCTCGGACAGGCCGTCGGAGAAATAGACCTGCTTCGGATCGCCGCTGAGATTCTTGAAAGGCAGCACCGCCACGCTGCTGTCCAGCACCGGGCTGCCTTCAAACCAGCCGCGTCGCCAGCCCAGGAAGCCAGTCGCGATTCCGGAGATTGCCACTGCGCCGCTTCCGATCAGCACCGCGCGTCGAGAGGCAGCACTCCATGCCGGCGCACGTGGCCGTGGAGTTGGCCGCGGAACCGCCTCGCGCCCTGCCAGGGGTAACACCGCACGCAGCACCGCCTGCACGGATTCCCCGTCGAACTTGCCGTGGCGGGCGTCGAGCGCGATCGACTGGTACTGGCGGAAGCCTAGCGGTGGCTCGGTGCCGTCGAGCGACACCGGCACCAGCTTCTTGAGATCGCGGCCGCCGGCGGCTTCGTCGAGTACCCAGTCCGACGCCACCGAATGCCGGGACCACAACACGACCACCGCATCGCTGGCGGCGAGGGCGGCTTCGATGGATCGGGCGAATGCGGCGCCGCCTTCGATCAGCGTGTCCCACCAGACCTGGAGTCCGGCTTCCTCAAGCGCCTGCGCCAGGACCCGCGCCTGCACCTGGTCTGCGCGGGAATAGCTCAGGAACACCGAAGGGCGCTTGATCTCCTGCCCGCTTTCCACTTCGCTGGACATGCGCCTCGCCACCGATCCCCCGGAGCGGGCACTCTATCCCAGCACTGGCAGTCGGGGCGGTGCGGTGTCGGGTTCAACAGTGCGCCAACCGATGTCCGACTTCATGTGTGACGGATCTGAACTCGGGCCCGTTGGGGCCGGGGTGGGACAAGAGTGATCTGCGTCATGTGAGTTCGGAGCGAGTTGCGATTGCCGCTTCGATGCGGCTCTCGGCAAGCAGGCGTCCCTGCGGCTGGGCGTCCGCGGCCCGGCCATCCATGGGCCGTGCGTTCGAGTCAGCGCGCGGCAGTGCCGCGCAAGCGCTGCCTCTCACCCCGGTCGATTGGGCTCGATGGGTCGTTCACGATGCGTGAGAATCCACTCGGCGTGCTCCTCGAGTGCCGCATGTCCAAGCGCTTCGAGAATACGTCGCTGCTGTTCGGCGTCGCTGGTCGCGGATATTCGCTCGCGTGCGCGGCGGAAAATCCGGTTCATGAAGCGGTATTGCCGGATCAGTTCGCGGTCCGCAAGCTGGTGCGAGTATGACGTGCGGACCGCGGCAATCAGTGCGGCGAAGCCCATCATCACAAGCAGAGCCTTCGTCCAGTTGTCGGGCGCCGAATCGCCGGCGAGAAAGAGGCCAAGTGCAGCGGCCAGGCTGACACCGAGACTCAGCACACCGACCCGGGTGGTGATCCGGTACTTGAGCTCGAGCTGGGCGCCGCGCCGGCCGTAGTAGCCAAGCTGACCGTCGGCGTCGTCGGGGTCGCCGATCCAGCTTGCGATGGCCCACTCGAGGCGCTGCTGCGCCGCGATGCCCCCGGTTGCGGCGGCGAGACTTGCCGTTCGCATCACGTGGCGGATCCAGCCGAGCTCCACATCCTGCTTCTGCAGGAAACTGTCGTAGGCAAAACGAACCTGATGCGTGGTGCGCACGCCGGCAATGGTCCAGTAGCACTGCACGCGAAGTCCCTCGGCGAGCACGCGGTAATCGAGGTACCTGCGATGCCATTCCCGGCGCTGGCCGACCAGCGCCAGCAGTGCGCCCGTCGCAAACAGCAGCAGGAAGGCGCCGACGAAGTTGGATGAGACATTGAGCTCGGAGTACAGGATGAAGGCGCCGCCCATCAGCACCGCCAGCGAATGCAGCAGCAGGACGCTCGCGTGCATGCGCCTGCGGAAATGCACAGCCAGCCAATCCGCGCCGGCAAACAGGTGTTCGATCGCGCGGATTCCGGCGGGCCACGCTGCGGGATCGGGCAACAGCAGCGTGCGTCCAAGTGCGATCCCCGGCTCATATTTGGCGATGTCGGCATTGAATTCCGAGAGTTGTCGAAACATGGCGCGATAAGCATCCGGCATCGGCTCGCTGCCCGGAAACCGGCCAGCGGCCGTGACCCAGCTTTCCTGGATCACGGGTACGGCGCCTTCGCCGTGCTGATCGCGCGCACAGAGGATGTGATAGACGAGATCGCTGTCGTCGTCGGCGAGCAGATTGGGCGTGGACTGACGCGTGGCGTGATCCGACATTTCGCCATGCAGGTGGTAGCGGACCACGTCGCCGGTGCCCCCGAGTTCGGTCCCGGGCAAACCGTCCCACAGGGCCAGCAGGATCTGGCAATGCGACGACACGAAGGCCCCGAGCTGCGCGTACTGCCGGTCGCGCTCTGCGCCCGCCGCCGAGGCGCGTTGCTCGTCGCTGCCGTCGACGATCGGCAGTTCGATCACTTCCGCGGCAGCGGCCAGACGATCGAATTCTTCCCTCGACGCCGCGGTGGCGAAATCAGCGAGGTATGCATTTCGCGACATCGGCAGGGGCGCAATCAGCGGGATGCCGAGATCCACGGCGCAGCGCGCGACGATGCGATCGCCGCCTTCCGCCAGCGCCGACATCACTGCCAGCGGCAGGGCGGGGTATTCGCGCTGCAGTCGCCGCAGGAATGCGCGCACCACAGACGCAACGCCTTCCTGCATCGCTTCCGGAATGTCCCGGTGCGCCGTGGTGCCGAGGATCAGTCGCGCTTGCCGGGCACGGATAGACGCATTATGACCCGGCGCATTGCCGGCGGTCCTGGGGGAATCGGAATCTCGAAGCTCAGGTTGCATGCACGCTCCTGGATTTCGCTGCCCTGGTCGATTGCGAATCTGGCGGGACCGGTCAGTTCGCGCCCGGGGCCGCGACTTTAATTTTCCTGAGGCAGCCCGGAGGTACCACCCTTCTGTCTCGGCTTCGTTGCTGCAACCGTTCCAGCGACGACTACAGTAGCGCGTGCCGGCGACATCGCGGTGGGCTTCGGCGTCCCGCACAAGAGCCATGCATGTGACCGGCCGGGTCGCATCGGTTGGCACGCACCGTCGACGGCGCGGTCTAGACTTTGTGGCATGGCTGCCGCCGCACTTGAAACAGAGCTGGCCCCAGCCGTTTGAACAGTTCTGCCCGTTCCGATGCGTGGATCCCCTGCCATTTGGTCATGCAGACAGGGGCAGTGGCGGCCGGCTGAAACAGTCCTCGGCGGGCGGGCGCGCGATGCTCATCTGCACTCACAAAAAAGCCCCGCGCAAGCGGGGCTTTTCGATTGACTGTTGGAACCGTGCGATCAGAAGCGCAGGTCGGCGCGCAGGTACCAGAAGCGGCCACCCGGGATGTCGTAGGTCGACGCGTCGTAGCCGTTGAGCGAGCACGACAGGCAGATCGGCGGATCCTTGTCGAAGGCGTTGTTGACGCCGGCGGTCAACTGCAGGCCACGCAGCACCTCGAGCTTCCAGCCTACCTGGAAATCGTGGTACGTGACGCTGCCGAGGCGATTGGTGCCGGCCACCTGGTCGCTACACACCGGGAAGCTCGCGGCACGTCCGCAGTCTTCCACCAGATCGCTGATGTGACGCGCGTTGTACGCGGCTGACCATGCGCCCAGCCGCCAGTCGAGCACTATCGTCGAGGTCCACTCGGGAATGGCGCTATCGACGACTTCGATGCCGACGCCCTGCGGTTGCTCCTGACCGGCGGCACCGACCGCCTTGTAGTCATCGACGAAGGTGTTCTGCCACGCGAACTTGAAGCGGCCGATCTCCGTCTCCGGCAGCGCCCAGGTCACGTCGAAGTCCCAGCCGCTGGTCTCGATCACGCCGAGGTTGGTCAGGCGATTGGCGAAGCCGTTGATGCCGCCAGTGGAGGCACGCGTGATGCCGTTGCAAAACTGCGGCGACAAAGTGGTCACGCAAAGGTCGAGCTGGGTCTGAGCGTCGATCGCCTGGATCGCGCCCTTGATCTCGTGGTCGTAATACGTGATTTCGAAATCGAGCCGGTCGGACCACGCGGCGTCGGATGCGAAGTCCGGGCTCCACACGAGCCCCGCCGTGAAGCTGTCCGCGGTCTCGGGTTCGAGCTCCGGATTGCCACCGGTGGTAACCGAGATCTGCGAGTTGGCCTGCGCCGCGCCCACCGGCACGCCGAGGGCCCCGCAGTTTGCCCTGCTACCCGTAGGCGGCGAACCGTCGAGGCCGATCAGGCAGGGGTCGTCGAGCTGCAGGTCGGCGCGAGCGGCGGAACCGAACAGCTCGCCGATCGACGGCGCGCGGAAACCTTCGGCAAACGTCGCGCGGACCAGCAACTCCTCGCTCAACTGCCACGCGAGCCCGAACTTCGGCGTGAACTCCCCGCCGAACGTCGAGTAATCCGAATATCGCCCGGCGACGCTGAAGTCGAGGCGTTTGGCCAGTGGCGCGTCGGCGAGCAACGGCACGTTGAATTCCACATAGACCTCGGTTACGTCGTATTCGCCCGAAGTCGGCAGCGACGGCACGCCGTTGTAGCGACCGGCCACTGTCAGCGGATCCGGGTTGTACGAACCCTCGAGCCGGCGATGCTCGAAGCCGGTGGCCATGGCAAGCGGTCCGGCCGGCAGCGGCAGCACGTCGCCGGTCAGGTTGCCCGAGAACACGCTGATCGAGTTTTCGCTGCTGTCGCGGAACACCGGCGAGATGAAGGCCAGCATCGCGGGCGTGATCGTGCCCGGGCCGCCGAAGATGTTGAGCGGCACGCAGGGCGCCACGCATCCGGCGTCAGGACCGAGTGCCTGGTTGATGTTGGCGATGTCGTAGCTGCCGAAGTTGGTCTGCCTGGCGTCGTTGTCGCTGAACATGACGTTGAGATCCCAGAACCAGGCGCCGTCGCCCCAGTTCACGCTGCCTTCGAGGCCGGTGGCGAAGTACAGCGTGTCGACTTCCTGCTCGAACACGCGGGGGCCGCCTTCCACGGGGCGGCGGCCGACGAGTATGAGGTTGTCCGGACCGAGGTCGATGCCGAACGGATTGAATCGATTGAGCCGCGAGATCGTGATGTTGTCGGCGAGCGGATTGCCGGTGCCTGCGTCCGGGCCGAGGAAGATCGGCTCCGGCGCTGCCTGGTTGATCGACTCGCGGCGGTTGAACAACGCCTTCGCGTAGAAGGTGGTGCTGTCCGTCATCGGCAGGCGGAACTGCCCGAACACGCTGCTGCGTTCGCTTGGCGTGAGCAGCAGGTTGAATTGCGAAAAGTTGAACCGGCTGGCCGTTCTGAAGGGGATGAAATCCTGCGGGAAGCGCGGCGCCGGCGCGAACGTCGCGCCGTTCGGCGTGGTGATGTTGCAGAACGCGACTGACGGGGTCGCGGGGTTGTCGTCCAGATCCACCAGCGGGCACGCGGAGTTCGCGACCGGATTGATGAAGATGAAGCGGCCCTGCGGCGTTGCCGACGAGCCGAAGGTCAGGCCCGTCCCCGGCACCGGAAAGCTCGACTGCTCGCGATCGCGCGAGAACACCGTGTCCTGCTCGGTGTAGCTGGCGCCGAGGAACCAGCTCAGGCCGTCGCCGTCGCTGCCACCCCAGGCGAAGTCGCCGCCCTTCGTGGAGCCGTCGCCTTCGCTGTACTCGCCATAGTTGAGCGTGATCTGTGCGCCGTCGAAGTCGCGCCGCGTGATGATGTTGACCACGCCCGCGATCGCGTCCGACCCGTAGATCGACGATGCGCCGTCCTCCAGCACCTCGATGCGCTCGACCAGCGCCAGCGGAATGGTGTTGAGGTCGGTCGCAGCGCCGACACCCGAAGCCGACGACTCGTTGACCCAGCGGATGCCGTCGACCAGCACCAGCACGCGCTTGGAGCCGAGGTGGCGCAGGTCGACCAGCGCGGAACCGGCGCCGACGCCGTCGCCGTTGGGCGAGAAGCCGAAGTTGCCCGACGAATTGAACTTGGTGTTGAGCGCGGAACCCGAGCCGGTGAGCTCCTGCACGATGTCGGCGATCGAGGTCAGGCCGGTACGGTCGATGTCCTCGCGCGTCAGTACCTGCACAGGGACCTGGTTTTCCAGCTCCGCCTTCTTGATGCGGGTGCCGGTGACCTCGATGCGCTCGAGGGTGGTGGCTTCCTCGTCCTGGGCCATGACCCACGGAGCCGAGAGGCCCAGCAGCAGCGCCAGTGCCAGGCGCCGGCGCGGTAACGCAATCGTACGTGTTGAAGAATTCATCTTAAACCCCCCTAGATCGGATGAAAGTGCGGCGGTGTCGGAAACGCAGCGCTGAGCTGAATGCGTCTGTAAATTTTTTGTGAATAAATCGTGACACGCGGAAGGTCATTTGACTAGATGTCTTCCGGGACACGACACCCGGCCGGGCCGCGAGCTCCGTGTTCCCGTGTACTTGCGATGCCCCGCCCTGGGGGAGAGCGTGCACGGACGCGGGCGGCGGGCTAACCTTGGCCCGCCTCCACCGGCTTCGGGGAACGGAATGTCCGCGCGCAACGCCACCAACAAGGAGCTCTCGGGCTTCTATCCCATGGACAGCCTGCGCCCCGAGCACCTGGCGCAAGTGGCGGAATACACCGAGGTGCTCAAGTTTCCGCGCGAACACACGTTGTTCACCGTCGGCGACGAGGACACCCATACCCTCTACGTGCTCGAGGGCAAGGTGCGAGGCGAGTACGCCGACGGGCGACGGCGGGAGTACGAGGGGGGCAGCCTGTCCTCCCGGTACGCGATCGGAGACCTGCAGCCGCGCAAGTTCAGCGCCTTCGTCGATTCTCCGCAGGCCACCATCGTCAGCGTCGATCGCCGTTTCCTCGAACGGGTGCTCGCCTGGGACCAGCTGACCCGCGACGACAATTTCCGCAACGACGATGACAGCATCGACAACAACCGGTGGGCCTTCCGACTGCTTCAGAACAAGGCCCTGCACAAGATGCCAACCGGCAACATCGAGCGCATGTTCAAGCGTTTCGAACCGGTGCGCGCGCACGCTGGGCAGCAGCTCGTGCGCGAAGGCGAGGACGCCGACTATTTCTACGTGGTGACCGAAGGCGAATGTCTCGTCACCAAGCGCCAGTACGATGGCAGCGAGCAGGCGCTCGCGACCCTCGGCACCGGCGACATGTTCGGAGAGGACGCGATGCTGACCAGCGCGCGCCGCAACGCGAGTGTCACGATGGCGAGCGACGGACGGCTGATGCGGCTGTCGGCGCGTGATTTCGCCGAGGTGATGAAGCCGCCGTCCGTCGACTGGCTCACGCCCGGCAAGGCATCGATCCTGGTGCGGCAGGGCGCGCAGGTAATCGACGTGCGACTGCCGCACGAATTCGACGAGCGCGCGATCAAGGGCGCGATCAACATCCCGCTGTTCGCGCTGCGGCAGGAAGCGTCCGAGCGTCTGGATACCGCGCGCAAGGTGATCGTCTACTGCAATACCGGTGAGCGCAGCGGCGCGGCGGCGTTCCTGCTGCGGCGCGTGGGCTTCGAGGTGTATGCGCTGCAGGGCGGCATCTCGGGCATGCTCAAACAGATGGACAAGCAGGCGCCCGCGGCTTGATATTCTGCCCTCTCCCGTTTTGCAACGGGGGAGTACGTGCCGCTTGCAGGCCATCGCTTGCGCAGGTACGAACGCACAAGTGGGAAGCCTGGGCCGGGCACGGAGTGGAGTGCCGAATGCGGGTGAGGCGCGCTCTTCGCACGTCGTCACGCGGCCTCATCCGGAGCTGCGCCACCTTCTCCCCGCATGCGGGGAGAAGGAGAAAACAAGTCAGCGGGTGTCGAGCGAGAACTCGATCGGAACCCGTACGCGCGCGGCCACCGGCCGGCCGTCGCGCAGCGCCGGCTGGAACGACCATGACTCCAGCACGTGTTCGCGTGCGCTCTGGTCGAGCTTGCGATGACCGCTACCACGGAGCACCCGCACTTCCGTGGCCGCTCCGCTGGCGCTGACGAGCACCTCGAGCAGCACGATGCCTTCCTCGCGATTGCGGATGGAAGCGATCGGGTAGGGCGGCGGCGAAGGATCCGCGAGCGCGACGCCCGCGTCGCGATCGGCGGCGATGCCGGTCAGGGTCTCGAGACCGCCCGCGGCCCCGGGCATATCGGCGGCGGTGCTCTCCATGGGCAGCTGCATCGACGCCGTCTCGACTGGAGCGGCCTCGGACGGCGCAGGCGTCAAAGGTGCCGTCGCGATCGGCGGCACCGGCACCGGCAGCTCGATGCGGGCGCGAACCGGTGCCGGCGGGACGGGCGGCACCTCGGGCAGTACCTCCGGCCAGATCGCCTCGATGATGTTGTCAGCCGGTCCTGCCGGGATCGCGGGTTGCCACGATGGCTGCATCACCGCCAACGCGCCGAGGGCGGCAAGGTTGATCGCGATCGCGGTGCCGAGCGCGAACGCCCGGTTCAAGTCGGGGAGTTGCCTGGAATGGGTTGGCGCTGCAGTCGTCATCGTCCGAATCCTCCGGCATTGCGTCGGGATTACGCGGTACGGCACGCCGCCGCACTGCGGCCGCTGTCAGTTCGCGCCGATTCTCGATTGCCTGCAATCGCGGACGGACGAATGGTGGCTTGGGACAGTGGAACGGCTCAGCGGGCGCTGCGGGGTTGCCGGCGCTGGAACAGCGCTGCGCGGAACGGGCGCAAGCCTGGCGACTCGCGTCAGCCGTTGCTTGACCCGACGATGACTTCGTCCGCTGGCCGCTGCGCGAACAGGCCAACGCAAACCACTCCCGCCCACTGGTTGAGTTCGCACTCGAGCGCGACCGGGTCGGCGATGCGCCATCCGTGCACGTCGAGGATGGCGTTGCCGTTGTCGGTGACGAAACCCTCGCGCCAGGCGGGTTGCCCGCCCTTCGCAACCAGGGCGCGCGCGACCAGGCTG
>JBBRIE010000083.1:0-11939 GCA_038221545.1 Lysobacterales bacterium | reverse complement strand
CTTGTCGCGCAACTTCAGGACCAGTGCGCCGAGGCCCTTCGCGAACTGCTCGATCGGCGGCGTGGTGCCGCTGCCGAAATCCTCCGAGGCCTCGTCGTAGTAGCGGTAGATGATGATGCAGCGGGCGTCGAGGGGATTGAGCGCCGTGTCAACCGTGAGCAGGTCCTCACCTTCGACGAACACGTCGTCGTAGTCGTGCTCGGCCATGAGCCGCACCAGCGGCGACTCGAAGAAGTAGCGGTGGAACTCGCCGTTCCACGCGCGGCGTGCCTTGGTCGAGCCGATGTTGAATCCCATGTAGGGATCAGCGACGGTGTCCTCGATCTCACCCTGCGTCGCGGCGAAGCCGCGGACGTAGATGATCGGGTGGTATGACGGTCCTTCCCGCTTGCCTTTCATCGGACACCGCCGACTTCACGCACGCGGTTTAGCGTGTGCAGCTTACTTTGATGGGCGCGAAGGGAAGGGACGAAGATGCTCGACGCGGGTCGCGGATCATGCGCGGCGAAGCGGCGGTTGGACGGACTCCCATCCACGCGGCAAACGCAGGCTAACGCTTCCATGGCTCCCCCGTTCCAGATCCGAACGTGACCCCGCTCGCCCAGCGTGGCCGGCTTGACACTTCCCAAGCGGCCGCCCCGGCCGCACCGCCAATTCATACTACTTTCGGCGTGGCCTGCAAAGCCCCCAGTGAAGGCGTACGGGACAATCTCCGGAGCGGTCGGTCCGAGGCTGAACCAGGAGCTTTCTTGCGCCGCGAGCGGCAAGCGGCCGAGGCGACTTTCGGAGCAGCGTGATCGGCGGCGTCCGGTCGCGGTGATACAGTTTTCGATCTCCATGCAATACGCAGCGGAACGATCGATCAGATGACTGCACAATCCAGCTATCCCATCGGCAGGCCCGGCCAACCGTGGGGGGAGGCGGAAAAGGCCGAGTGGCTTTCGCGCCAGACGCGCCACCGCAGCTACGAGACGGACGTGGTGGGCGTGATCGACCGTTTGCGTTCGCGCTTCGCCGTCGAGCAGTACGGCCGCGTCGACCATGGCTCCGACACGTATCCGCTGCTGGCGATCAGGAGTCGCGAATGGCGTGACGAACTCCCCATCGTGCTGGTGACCGGGGGCGTGCATGGCTACGAAACGAGTGGCGTGCATGGCGCGTTGCAGTTCGTCGAGCAGCATGCGGAGGAGTATGCAGGTCGCATCAACCTGCTGGCCGTGCCTTGCGTGAGCCCGTGGGCCTACGAGCGCGTGCATCGCTGGAACGGTAATGCGGTCGATCCGAACCGCTCGTTCCGCGAGGACAGTCCCGTGGAGGAATCGGCGGCGCTGATGCGCCTGGTCGCGCCCATCCGCGACCAGGTGCGTGTGCACGTCGACCTGCACGAGACCACTGATACCGACGAGTCGGAGTTCCGGCCGGCGCTTGCCGCGCGCGATGGAAAGCCGCACGAACCCGGCGAGATTCCCGACGGCTTCTACCTGGTCGACGACAGCGAAAGCCCGCAGGCCGATTTCCAGCAGGCGGTGATCGCGGCGGTGGCGAAGGTTACCCACATCGCGCCCGCCGACCGCAACGGCGAGATCATCGGCTCGACCGTGGTCGCGCCCGGCGTCATCCACTATCCGCTGGATGAACTTGGCCTCTGCGGCAGCATCACGCGCGCCCGCTACAAGACGACCACCGAGGTGTATCCCGACAGCCCGCGCGCCAGCCCCGAGCAATGCAATGCGGCGCAGGTCGCCGCCGTGCGCGCGGCGATCGATTTCGGGCTGGCGCATCCGTAGCCGCCGCGCCATCTCGCTGGGAGCAGTCCGAGACGTTTTCGCGCAACTGCCAGTTGCCTCAAGGCGAGCGTGCATGGATGCAGCGCAAGCGGGAAATCGATGTCGTGCCCCGCGACGTGCGCGAGCAGTTCGACGCGATGCAGTCGAAGCCGCCGCCCTGACGGCGATCCGGACGCGACGTTTTCCGGAACAGCGCACTCCCTGCAGCGAGGTGATCGGAGCTGTTTTCACGCGCCTGCCATGCGCCGCCTGCAAGCATCTGCCCATCGTCGTGCAGGTCGCCGATGACCGGGCCCGGGAGAACATCCATGCCAGTCGCTTCCGAAAGCAAACGCGTCGCGCTCCATATCGACGACACCGGCGGCAATGGGCGACCTGTCGTGTTGATCCATGGCTGGCCGTTGTCGACCGCCGCGTGGAAGCTCCAGGTCGAACCGCTGCGATCGGCGGGGTATCGCGTCATCGCGTACGACCGCCGCGGATTCGGGCGTTCGGAGAAACCGTCCAGCGGCTTCGACTACGACACGCTGACCGCGGACCTCGCCGGGATCGTGGACGACCTCGACCTTCGCGACGCCACGCTCGTTGGTTTCTCGATGGGGGGCGGCGAAGTAGCGCGTTACCTCGCGACTTATGGCGGTGAGCGGCTGCGCAGCGTCGTGTTCGCGTCGGCGGTGCCGCCGTTCCTGCTCAAGACAGATGACAACCCCGACGGGCCGCTGACAAAGGAAAAGGCCAAGGAGATGGAGGAGGGCCTCAAAGCCGATCGCAAAGGGTTCTTCGACAAGTTCACCACCGATTTCTTCAGTGCCAAGGGCGAGATCAAGGTCACGGAAGCACAGCGACAGGAGGCGCTGGCGGTGTGCCTCGAGTCCGACCAGACGGCGGCGCTCGGCTGCATGCAAGCCTTCGCGACCACCGATTTCCGCAAGGATCTGGACAAGGTCAGCGTGCCGACACTGGTGCTGCACGGCGACAGCGACGGGACGGTGCCGTTCGAAGGCTCCGGCAAGCGCACGCATGCGGCGATCGCGGGCAGCAAGCTGGTGGTGTTGGCCGACGCGCCGCATGGCTGCAACGTCAGCCACGTGGACGCATTCAACAAGGCGCTGCTGGATTTCCTGGCTTAGGGCCGCGCCGAGTGGACCCGGCTGACATGCAGGAGCATCGAGCCTTGCGGCGCTCCTGCAGGCGCGTGCGCTTTACATCAAGTTGAAGCATCTTGCCCAGCGGCGCTCTTGAAGGATATTCGTGTTTGTTGCGCGGGCATCGCGCGTGCGGTGCTCTCACGCGAGCGTCTCGAGCGGCGGGCACACGGCTGACCCGGAAGTCATCGGCGCGTTGAATCCGACGACGGCGTCCGCGACTCACCGGCATTGTCTGCGGCGAGTTTCAATAGACCGCAGCAGCGCCGCAAGGCGAGATCGCCTGCCGGGTGTCCGGGCCGAGTCCATCCCGCGCGACTTCCACATCCGATTGGTCCAGCCCAGAATAGGCGCTCCCGAGAGCGTGGCACGCTCGCCATGAGACAGTCTGCGCAGAGCGGAGTTGAGCGCGGCGCAAGCTTTGGAGAACCGGATGATCCCAGCAAGCTATTTCCTGACAGGAGCGCTCATCGCGGCCGCAGCTGTCAACGCGGTGGAGCCTTCACTGGACAAGTCTCTCGAAGCGACCGTCGCGGCACTCGATGGCCAGGTATTCGATGCCTTCAATCATTGCAGCGATCCAAGGCAGCTCGATGCACACGCGCGGTATTTCACCGAGGACATCGAGTTCTATCACGATAGCGGCGGCGTCACGTGGAATCGCGACGACATGCTGGCCAACACCCGCGAGAACGTCTGCGGAAAATTCCGCCGCGAACTGGTTGCAGGCACGCTCAAGGTTTTCCCGGTGAAGAACTTCGGCGCGATCGCCCAGGGTTCGCATCGTTTCTGCCAGCTCGATTCGGGCAATTGCGAGGGCCTCGCCGACTTCACCATGACCTGGCGCGAAAAGAACGGTGCATGGCAGATCACCCGCGTGCTTAGTTACGGCCACCGTGCCGCCAGCAAAGGGAGAGCGGAGCCAAAGGCTGCGCCCGCCTTCGACGAGGCGCTGGCCGGGCGTCTCGGCGCGGACGCGCGCGGCATGCGCAGCTACATCCTGGTGATCCTGAAATCGGGACCGAAGAAGATGCCCGACGGCGACGCGCGCAAGGCCATGTTCGCCGGGCACTTCGCCAACATCGAACGTCTTGCGGCCGATGGCAAACTGGTGATGGCGGGGCCGTTCGCCGACAGCGCGGTGGGATGGCGCGGTCTGTTCCTGCTGGCGACGACCGACCTCGGCGAGGCGCGGCGCTTGACAGCGACCGATCCGGTCATCGTCAGTGGCGAGATGGTCGCCGAGTACCACCCCTGGTACGGCTCGGCCGCCGCGATGCAGATCCCCGAAATCCACAAGGTGATCACACCACCCGACGCTTGAGCCGCGGGAACTTCCGGGAGTCGTGACCCAGGCGCGAGCCCGCGCGAACGAGCGGGCACAGTCGGATCCTGGCGCGGGGGTCGCTCGCCGGCGAGGCAGGCAGGGCCCGTCCCGTGGTCGCATCAATGCGCGTTGCTATTGCTGCGCGGAATGGCGCCTAATCAGCGATCGACCAGGCGATACCCGAACTCGGCATGGAACCAGGCTCAATCGGCCAGTCATGTTTTCGCGACTTGCGTCGGTCACCGTTTGCCCCAGTGCGCCGCATTGAATGTCGGGGATCGGGCACACCAGTGAATCGGCCGCGATCGATGCGCACGCTGGTGCGTGTATCAGGCGCGATCGGGCTGGTACTGGCGCTGGCGCCTCCCGCCGTCGCGCAGGAGGCCGCCAAGGCGCCACCGCCCGGTCCGTACGATGCGACGCTCTCCGAGTGCTTCGCGCGTCAGCGCAGCGAGCCCGGTGCTGCGATCGGGATTGCCGAGGGTCTCCTGCGGAACGGGTCGCTGCCGGTCGACGTGAAGATCAAGGCGCTCAGCTGCCTCGGCATGGCCAGTGGCATCGCGGGCGACGGCGTGCGCGCGGTCGCTTCCGCCACGCGCATAGAACTCCTGCTGAGCGAGAACGAGATGCCACCAGCGTTCACGCTGCGCGCGCTGTCGAATGCCGGCGCGATCTTCCATGCGGGCGGAGAGGTGTATCGGGGCCTCGAACTGTACCTGCGCGCCTACGAAGTCGCCGCCGCGGCAGAGCTGGACCTGGTCAGGATCGCCACGCTCATCAACATCGGCCTCATCCATGGCGACGAGCTCGGCGCGTATGCAGAGGCGGAGAATTACTTCAAGCGCGCGCAGGACGTCAGCACCTCGAGCGGCCATGAAGACCCCCTGCTTGCGTACAACCGCGCGATCAACTATGCCCGCATGGGGCGCGATGCGGACGCAATGGCGACGCTCGACCTCGCCGCGGCAGCGGCGGCACGCCAGGGCAACAAGCTTTTCAGCTACCGGGCGCTGACCGAGCGTGCCGGCCTGCTGGTGCGCGCGGGGAAGGGCGAAGAAGCGATGCCCCTGCTGCTGCGTGCCATTGCAATGCAGCGCGCCTTGCCGGACCCCGCCGGCGAATCCGCCAGCCTGGTTTACCTTGCGGCGCTGCAACTTGCGCAAGGCGACGACAGTGCCTCGCTCGAGAGTGCGCAGGCGGCCGAGCGACTGGTGCTCGGAGCAGGCTTCCGCAAGGAACGAAGGCTGGCGATGAACGCGCAGGTTGCGGCGTTGCGGGCGCTCGGCGAAGCCGACATGGCGTTCGAGAAAGTCCTGCAGCTGCACGAACTCGAACTGGATGGGCTGCGCGCCTTCAACCGGCAAGGCATCAAGCGGCAGGCGCGGCTGCAGGAAGCCGCGCGGGAACGCGAAGTGGAGGGACTGCGGCAAGTGGGCGAGATCCAGTCGCTGAAGCTCGCCAACGCCCGGCGACTGCGCAATTTTGCGATCGCGGGCGTCGTGCTTCTGCTCGCAGTGGGTAGCGCGTTCGCCTACTCGCAGCGCCGTATCCAGGGAAAGCTGCGGAGCCTCAGCCGGCTCGATGGCCTGACTGGGCTCATGAATCGCCGAGCCGCGGCCTCGCGGCTGGACGGATCGAAGGGCGAGGAGATGGGCTCCGCCGACGTTCGCGGCGTGGTACTCCTCATTGACGTCGATCATTTCAAGGCCATCAACGATCAACACGGGCATGGCGCCGGCGATCGCGCGCTGATCGCGTTGTCGGATCGCATGAAGTCCTGCTGCAGGCCGGACGACATCGTCGCCCGCTGGGGCGGAGAGGAATTCATGATCGCGTGCCAGCGCGTCACGCTGGAGCAGGCGCAACGCTTCGCCGAGCGGTTGCGCGCGGTCGCGGCGAACACGCCGGTCACGATTTCCGAAACCGAAGAGGTGCCGCTGAAAATATCCATCGGATTCGCGCCCTATCCGTTTCACGAAAGCTCTCCGGCGCCGGAGACCTGGCACGATGCAATCCGCCTCGCCGACCGTTCGCTCTATGCGGCCAAGAACAGTGGCCGCGACATGTGGGTGGGCCTGTGGGGCCATGGCGCCGCCGTGCTCGACATCAATGCGATCCTCGAAAGCCCTGAACGGGCGGCGGCGACGGACTCCGTCGAGATCGTCAGCCTGCGTCCCGTGGTGTGGAGCGAAGCCACCGGAGATGGCGGGAACGGTTAGCCTATGCCCGTGCGACGCCCGCGGTCAGTGCAGGTGCGAACAAACTTGACACCCCCGGTCTCGAAGCGACACGGGCAAGAAGCGATCAACAGTATTCTGCCTCCCGGAGGAGAACTCATGCACGCCGGTTCCGCACGATTTGCCGCCATTTTACTGTTCGCATTCGCCGTGTTCGCTACACAGGCGTCGCCGCTGCGGGATTCCATCGCGGCCGATTACGGGTATCTGGACGCGCTGTTCAAGCACCTGCATGCGAACCCCGAACTTTCGATGCAGGAAGTCGAAACCGCCAAGCGTCTTTCGAAGGAACTGACGGCGCTCGGATTTGAAGTCACCGGCGGCGTTGGCAAGACCGGCGTGGTTGCGATCATGCGGAACGGCGAAGGCCCGACACTCATGATCCGCGCCGACATGGACGCGCTGCCGGTGATCGAGAAGACCGGATTGCCGTACGCCTCGACCCGGCGCCAGGTGAACCTCGAGGGCAAGGACATGCCGGTCATGCACGCCTGCGGCCACGACATGCACGTGGCCACGCTGGTGGGCGTCGCGCGGCGGATGGCGGGGCTCAAGGACCAGTGGCGGGGCACGCTGATGCTGGTCGGACAGCCCGCCGAGGAGGCGATCGGTGGCGCCAGGGCGATGGTGGCCGACAAGCTCTACCCGCGCTTCGGGCGCCCCGATTTCGCGCTGGCGCTGCACGTCATCGCGAAGTATCCGGCCGGCAAGGTCGCCTTCAGCGACGGGCTCATGTATTCGAGCGCCGACACGGTGAAGATCACCGTGCGGGGCGTCGCGACGCATGGCGCATCGCCGCACCTCGGCAACGATCCGATTGTGATCGGCAGCCAGATCGTGCTGGCGCTGCAGAACATCGTCACCCGCGAGATTTCGCCGATCGAGCCGGCCCTCATCACCGTCGGGGCGTTCAATGGCGGTACGGCGCCGAACGTCATCTCCGACGAGGCGCGGCTCGACGTCACGGTGCGCGCCAACACCGAAGAGACGCGCGCGAAGCTGCTCCGGAGCATCGAACGCGTCGCGCTCAACACCGCGCGCGCGGCAGGCGTGGCCGAGAGCTTGCTACCGGTGGTCGAGATCGATGCGGGCGGGGCGCCCACCACCACCAACGATCCCGCGCTGGCGCGGCGCGTGCGCGCGGCGATGCGCGCCGGCATGGGCGAGGAGGCGTTCGCGCACTGGGAACAGACCGACATGGGCGCGGAAGACTTTCCGGATCTGGTCAACATCGATCCGCCGATTCCGAGCGTGTACTTCGAGGTGGGCGGCACGCCACCCGAAAAGATCGCTTTGGGAGAAGTGGCCGAGCACCATTCGCCGTTGTTCCAGATCGACCCCGAGCCGTCGATCAGGTCCGGCGTGGAAGCGATGACGCTTGCGGCGCTTGACTTGCTGCGTAAAGGGGCCGCAGAACAGTAATCCGTGCCATTGGTTGACAGGTCGGTATCAGGATCGGGTGCGCCGGAGGATTGGAGTTGGCACTCCCCAGCACGGCGGAGCATCGCGATTTGTGTCGCCACGAAAATTCTCGGCGAGGCGGCATTCCCGTTCTGCTCCGGAGAGGGAATGGGGCGACGGCGCGAAATGGCGAACCGGATGGTGCGGGGTTCAGCTGTAAACTTTCGCGATCGATGGCCTGCCCGGGGTCGTCCACTTCGGGAGGCAACCTTGTCCAGCAGGACTGCGCGCGAGCGACACGACGTGAACGTGGCGGGCGACGGACCGGTGACCATGGTGTTCGCGCACGGCTTCGGCTGCGACCAGAGGATGTGGCGGCTGATGGCGCCCACGTACGCCGAACGCTTCCGCACAGTGAGTTACGACCTGGTCGGCAGCGGTCGTTCGGACCTCGCCGCGTACGACCGTGACAAGTACGCATCGCTGCAGGGCCACGCCGACGACCTCATCGACATCATCCGGGAAACAGCCGATGGCCCCGTGATGTTCGTCGGCCATTCGGTCAGCGCGATGATCGGGCTGCTGGCCGGCATCAAGGCGCCGGAACTCTTCGCCGCGCACGTCATGCTCGGGCCGTCGCCGTGTTACATCAACGATGGAGACTACGTGGGCAGATTCACCCGCGCGGACATCGATTCGCTACTCGAGACGCTCGAGGGAAATTACCTCGGCTGGTCGAGCACCATGGCGCCGGCGATCATGGGCGCGCCGGACCGTCCCGAGCTGGGCGCGGAGCTGACCAACAGCTTCTGCCGAACCGATCCCGACATCGCGGCGCACTTTGCGCGGGTGACCTTTCTCTCGGACAACCGCGAGGACCTGCCCCAGCTGCACGCACCAACGCTCGTGCTCCAGTGCAGCGAGGACCTGATCGCGCCGCTTGCGGTCGGTGAGTACCTCGGTCGCACTCTGCCCAATGCAACGGTGCGCATCATCGACAACGTCGGTCACTGCCCACACCTCAGCGCACCTTGCGCCAGCATCGCCGCGATCGACGATTTCCTTGCTTCGCTCGAAGCCCGTAGTGCCACCAGCTGACGCGAGCGCGATGCCGGGTTGGGAGGGGCTGTACGACGACGCACCCTGCGGGCTGCTCGTTACCGCCCGCGACGGGGCAATCCAGTTCGCGAACCTGACGTTCTGCCGCTGGATCGGCAGCGGGCGCGACGAACTCATCGGCAAGCGTCGGTTCCAGGACCTGCTTTCCATGGGCGGGCGCATCTTCCACCAGACCCACTGGGCGCCGCTGCTGCAGATGCAGGGCTCGGTGGCGGAAGTGAAGCTCGATCTGCTGCACCGTGACGGCCGCCCAATACCGATGGTGATGAATGCCGTGGTACGGGAGCGCGAGGGCGTCGTTTCGCACGAACTTGCCCTGTTCGTGGCCGAAGACCGCCACACCTACGAGCGCGAGCTGCTGCTGGCGCGCAAGCGCGCCGAGCAGTCGCTGGCCACCCAGGTCGAGGCGCAACGCGCGCTGGAACTCGCCGAGGCGCAGCTGCGCATGGCGATGGAGGCGGCCGACCTCTACGTATGGGAAGTCGATGCGCAGACTGGCGAACGCACCTACGAGCCGCGCGTTGCATTGCTGCTGGGCTACGCCACGCCACAACCCGTCGACCTCGCGCAGTTCGCGGCGCTGGTGGAGCCGCTCGACCGCGAGCGCGCGCTGCAGGCATTCGAGCGCGTGCTGCTGGCGTCCACCGATCTCTTTCGCGCGACGTACCGGATCAACGGTGTCGACGGCCGGCAGCGCACGGTGCTCGCCACCGCGCGCGCGATCGGCGAGGGGGACGGCGCGCGCCGCATCGTCGGATTGCTGGACGACATCACGGAGCTGAGCGGGCAACGCGCCGCGGCCGAGGATCGCGCATTGTTCGCCGAGCAGATGATCGGCATCGTCAGCCACGACCTGCGCAACCCGCTTTCGACCATCAAGCTCGGCACGCAGCTGCTCGAGCGCACCCACCCGACGCCGTCGCAGGCGAAGGTGCAGGGCAACATCGGACGCGCTGCGGCGCGTGCGCTGACGCTGGTCGGCGACCTGCTCGACTTCACGCGGACGCGCATGGGTCAGGGCCTCCCCGTTGACGTGAAGCAGGTCGACCTGCACGCGCTGGTTTCCGGGTGCGTCGAAGAGCTCGCACTCGCGCACCCTGCGTGCGCGCTGGTTCACGTGCGCCACGGTCAAGGCGACGCGTGGGCGGACGCTGACCGGCTGTGCCAGTTGATCGGCAACCTCGTCTCCAACGCAGTCGCATACGGAGATCTCAACGCGCCGGTGACAGTGACCTCGCGCATAGGCGCCGCGCACTCGTCGGTGGTCGTGCACAACACCGGTCCCGTGATTCCTCCGGACCTCATGCCAACGCTGTTCCAGCCCATGGTGCGCGGCACCGACGTCGGCGCGGCCAATCGCAGCGTCGGCCTCGGCCTCTACATCGTCAGCCAGATCGCGCGCGCACATGACGGCGACGTGATCGTCTCCTCTGCGGTAGCCGAAGGCACGGCGTTCACCGTCAAGTTGCCGAGGATCCAGTGAGTGCAGGCGCCGGAGGCAGCGTGACCTCGTTCCCCCGGGAGGACTGGTGACACGCAGTCGGCCCCGTCCGTGCGCAATTGGCGTTGCACCGATAGCAGCTTCGAACTCGAGGCGCGGCGCCGGCTGCCCGCAGCCGCGCCGAGCGCATTTCCAGCCATGGTCGAGATGAAATTTAAAAACCTTTGCATGCGTGGGTGTCCTGCTCCTGTTGCCGCTGCAGGCGTACGCGGAGCCGCCGCTCCCGATCATCGACATGCACCTGCATGCACGGCGGGGACGATCCGCGCCTGGAGCCGTAGTAAGCCATTGCCGAGGAACTCGACATCCCGGTCGGCATCCCCATCTGGGGGCGGGTGCTCCCGGCGACCCGTACTTCGGCAGCCGGGGCTATCGTGCCCGCAACAGCAGCGCGTTTCGCATGGAAGAGGTGCTGGTGCGCCATCCCAAATTACGCGACTACCTGATGCATGCCGGCTATCCACCGCTCGACGACCGGCGCGCGGTGCTGTTCCCCCATCCGCAGTTGTACGTCGACATCGGCCCGATCGTCTACACCGAGCCATGCCAGGTGTTCTACCGGTACCTGCAGGGCATCATCGTGGCCGGCTATGGCGACCGGGTGATGTTGGGCTCGGACCAGATGATCTGGCGGGGCATCATCGAGGCCTCCATCGACGGGATCCAGGACGCGCAATTCCCCAGCAAGGACCAGAAGCGCGACATCCTCTACAACAACGCGGCGCGGTTCCTGCGACTGAGCGAGGCCGAGATCGCGAGGCATCACCGGCAATAGCGGCGGACCCTCAAGCGCCGAGGCGGTTGATCTCCGCGTTCTCGACGATGTCGGGTGGATCGGGCATCCGCGCGATCGCGAGCATGGCCCGTGCGAGGCTCGATGTGGTGGTCATCAACGACGGAGCGATCGACGCGCCGAAGGCCATCAGCGGTCCCGCGACCTTGTAGAAGGCGGCGAGTCCCGAGTGCGGCGAACGCTCGCCGTGCACGGGCGCGATGCCGCCGGGCCGCAGCAGTGTCGTGCGCAGCGGCAGCGCCTTCAGCGCGACCTCCGCTTCGCCCTTGAGCCGCATCGGCATGAACACGCTCGACGGATTGGCCAGTGCCCCGGACACGTACAGGAAGCGCATGCCCGGCTGCAGCCGGGCGAGCGTAGCCGCGACGGCGGTGGTGAGTACCACGGTGACCTGGCGGTACTCCGCCTCGGGCGTGGTGACCGGCGGCGCGCCCGCGCAATAAAAGCAGGCGTCGATGCCGCGAAGTTTCGATTCAATCGCCTCGAGCTCCGAAAAATCCTCCACCAGCAGCTCGCGCACGCGCGGGTCGGTGCTGCCCGCCGTGTGGCGGCCGAGCAACGTGACGTGTCCGACGTCCTCGGCGAGCAGGACTTCGCGCAGTACACCCTGGCCGACCAGTCCGGTCGCG
>JBBRIE010000082.1:0-11971 GCA_038221545.1 Lysobacterales bacterium | reverse complement strand
GCGCGCGCGCGTGGCGGCCTCGCCGGGGACTGGAGCGCCGGGCACGCCCGCGCTGGACTGCGCCGGCGCGCCCGGCACGTCGCTGCGATCGGCGGCGGACGATGCGACGGGAGCGGGCGAATCGCTGGCCACTCCGCGGCTCGCGCTGTCCGTTGCCGGCGTCGTCGGGTTGCCGGTGCCCGCCGGCGCCCGGGGGGCGTAGTCCTCCTGCCACGCCTGCCAGAGCAGGAACGCGGTCAACAACAAGGCCATCAGCAGGAAATTGCGGGGATTGGTCATGGGCTCGGGCGGCAGTTCACACCGCGTCGCGAGCGACGCCAGTGGCGTTGTGGTTGAGTGGAAGGGCGCGGCGGTGTCCCGGCATTCTGCGGACGAATCCGGAAGTTTCGAGTCGTCCTACATCGAGGCAGCGGACGGCATTGTGCCGTCGCGATGGACGACGTTCAATGCGGCGACGCGTTCGAACAGCCGCTGGAGATCCTGGCGCAGCGCCTCGGCAGTGGCAGCCACGGCTTCGGTCTTGGCGAATACGACGATATCTGACCGGGGCAAATCCCGGCGCAGGATGCGGAAAACGTCGCGCACGTGACGCTTGAGCCGGTTGCGGTCGTGGGATTTCCGCACCACCCGCTTGGCGATCGCGAGGCCGAGCCGTGCCGTGTCGTCGCCTTCGGCAGGGGCAACCTGCGCGCGGAACAACGCGCTGCCGCACCGCGTTGGTGCGCGCAGGACTCGGTCGAAGTCGGTTTTACGCAGGATGCGCGCCGCGCGCGGAAATGTCGCAACAGCGGGCGCGGCGCCGGTGGCGGGCGCGATCGTCATGGAGCCGTGATTGCGATCAGGGCGTGAGGCGCTTGCGACCCTTCGCACGGCGCGCGCGAATGATGTTGCGGCCATCCGCAGTTTTCATGCGTGCGCGAAAGCCATGCGTGCGGGCACGCTTCAGGTTGCTGGGCTGGAAAGTGCGCTTCATCTCGGACTCTGCCGCTGCTATTGAACAAAAGGTCTGCGAGCATAGCGAGGCGGCCTTTGACCGTCAACGATGATGCCGGCCGCGCTGGAGGGCTCCGCGGGCCGGCTCGGCTCGATACCGGCACGCGGGCGGCCACCGCAGGATCCATGCTCCGACGTGCGGCGGACTGCCGCAGGCCGCGCCCCGCTACACTGCCCGGCCCCTCGCGGTGCGCCCGATTGTCTGCGAATGAATGACCTCTGGCCGCGTTGCCTGGCCCATCTCGAGTCCGAGGTTTCGACCCCCGACCTCCACACCTGGTTGCACCCGTTGCAGGCGGTCGTGCGCGAGGGTGAGTTGCGCCTGCTCGCGCCCAATGAATTCGTGGTCGAGCAGGTGCGAGAGCGGTTTCTGCCCCGTATCGAGGGATTGGCCACCGCCCTGTCCTCGACGCCCATACGCGTGCGGGTGACCCTGGGTTCCCGGGAATCGGAGCGGGTCGTGCCAGCGCTCGCATTCGCCAGCGGCGCCAGCGCGCGTGCGCACGATCGCTTCGACTCCAACCTCGATCCGCATTACACATTCGACAATTTCATCGAAGGCAAGTCCAACGAGCTGGGCAAGGCGGCAGCGTTCCGCGTCGCGATGAATCCCGGCAGTTTCCAGAATCCGCTGCTGCTGTATGGAAGCACGGGTCTCGGCAAGACCCACCTCATGCATGCTGCCGGCAACCTCATGCTGTCGCGCAATCCGGGCATGCGGGTGCTGTACCAGCGCTCCGAGCAGTTCGTGACGACCGCGATCAACGCGCTCCGCGGCCACACCATGGACGAGTTCAAGCGGCGCTACCACACCGTGGACGCGCTGCTGCTCGACGACATCCAGTTCATCGCCGGCAAGGAGCGCACGCAGGAAGAGTTCTTCCACACCTTCAATGCGCTGTTCGACGCCCGCCAGCAGATCATCCTGTCGTGCGATCGATACCCGAAGGAAGTCGAGAAGTTCGAACCTCGATTGACTTCCCGACTCGGCTGGGGTCTGTCGGTCGCGATCGAACCCCCTGATTTCGAGACGCGAGCGGCCATCCTGCTGCGAAAGGCGGACGAGATGGCCGTCGAGTTGCCGGAAGAGGTTGCGCTGCTCATCGCGCGGCGGATGCGTTCGAATGTCCGTGAACTCGAGGGAGGCCTGCGCACGCTGGCCGCACGCGCGCACTTCACGGGGCGCGCCATTTCCATCGAGTTCGCCCAGGAGACGTTGCGCGACCTGCTTGCGGCGCAGGACCGGGCGATCAGCCTCGAGAACATCCAGCGAACGGTGGCGGCGTACTACCAGCTCCGCGTACACGACCTGCTTTCGCGCAAGCGCACCCGCATGCTGGCCCATCCCCGGCAGCTGGGAATGGCGCTGGCAAAGGAATTGACGGAGCACTCGCTGCCGGAAATAGGCGAGGCGTTCGGGGGGCGGGACCACACTACGGTGCTGCACGCCTGCCGCGCGGTGCGCGAGCGGATGCTAACGGACGGCGCGCTGAGCGACGACTGGCACAAGCTCCTGCGCCAGTTGACGGGCTGACTGTGCGCACCCCTGTGCACAACCAGTGGATATAAAGTTGCGCACATTCTGCGCACAGGCTACCGGACAGGCTACCCACAGGATGTTGGGGTCGGGGATTCCAGCACACACAAGGGCTGGCGCTTGTCGTTGCAGTTATCCACGGGCTTCATCATCATCACTATCTATTGAATAAAACCTGATAACGGAACCGCCCGCATGCGTTTCACCGTCCAACGCGAAGTGTTACTGAAGCCCTTGAGCCAGGTGGCAGGCGTGGTCGAGCGCAAGCAGACACTGCCGGTTCTCGGGAACCTGCTCGTCGTCGTGGATGCCGACGGGGTCTCCTTCACCGGTACCGATCTCGAGGTCGAGATGGTCGCGCGCACGGCGGCGGAGCAACTGCAGCCGGGTGAGATCACCATCCCGGCACGCAAGCTGTTCGACATCTGCCGGGCGCTGCCTGACGGCAGCCGCATCGAATTCAAGCGCGGTGCCGGCGACAAGGTGACCCTCAGCGCCGGACGCTCGCGCTTCACGTTGGCGACCTTGCCGGCCGGGGACTTTCCGCAGATCGACAATTTCGATTCGATCGAGCGTGTGACGCTTGATGAGGCAACCCTCAAGGAATTGATCGATCGCACCTCGTTCGCGATGGCGAACCAGGACGTTCGGTACTATCTCAACGGAACCTTGCTGGACCTGCGCGAACGATCGCTGCGTTGCGTTGCTACCGATGGACATCGTCTCGCGATCTGTGAGACAGAGCTTCCCGATGGAAAGCAGAATCCACACCAGATCATCATTCCGCGCAAAGGCGTGCTGGAGCTCCAGAGGCTGCTCGACCATGGCGACGGTTCGGTCGAGATCGAGTTTGGGCGGGCGCATCTGCGGGTCCGGCGGGGCGATTTCGTGTTCACGACGAAACTGATCGACGGCAAGTTCCCGGACTACGAAGCGGTGGTACCGATCGCCGCGGACAAGCAGATCAACCTGGGACGGGAGGATTTCCGGGCTGCGTTGCAGCGTGCATCCATTCTTTCCAACGAGAAGTATCGGGGCGTCAAGCTGGAGGTCTCGCCCGGCAGGCTGCAGATCGTCGCCCACAACCCCGAGCAGGAAGAAGCCAGCGAGGATCTCGAGGCCGAGACGCGCGTCGACGGCCTGGCCGTGGGTTTCAACGTCAATTACCTGCTGGACGCATTGAGCGCCCTGCGAGGTGAGCGGGTGGTCCTGAGCGTCCGCGATGGCAACTCCAGTTGCCTCCTGCGCGATGCCGATGTCGAACGTTCGCGCCACGTCATCATGCCGCTTCGCCTCTGATCGCGCTGACGGAGTCGACGCTCCGCACCGCGGACCCATGGCGCCGCGCCCGCTCCGCGAATCCGCCCTGCGGGTTCCCGCATGCGCATTGAATCTCTTGCTCTTGAGAACTGTCGCCGATTCGCGCGGCTTAGGACGGAATTCGCCCCGGGGCTCAACCTCATCCTCGGCGCTAACGGCTCGGGCAAGACCACGATTCTCGAAGCGGCTTTCGTGCTCAGCTACGGGCGCTCGTTCCGTCGGGGCGGCAGCAAGGCGCTGCAAAGGGGTGCGGGTGGGCCCTTGCGAATCATGGCGAAGCTCGAACGCGAAGGCCGTCCCTCCTCGCAGTTGGGACTTGAGCGGAGGGACGACGGCTGGACCGCGCGAATCGACGGGCGCTCGGCAAGCAGCCTCAACGAACTCCTGCTGCGCTGCGCCGTGTGCTGCTTTGAGCCAGGGTCACACGAACTGATCGCGGGCAGCGCCGAAGTGCGTCGCGCTTTCCTCAACTGGGGTGTGTTCCACGTGGAACCGGAGTTTCTCGACCAGTGGCGCCGGTATTCGCGGGCCCTGAAGCACGCCAATGTACTCATGCGCAAGGGTGCAGACGCCCGCGAACTCGCCCCGTGGTTCGACGCCATGGAACGAGCCGCGGGACCTGTGACCCATCATCGGGAAGGGTTCCTGCATGCATGGCGCGTGCATTTCGAAGCAGAGGCGCAGAGGTTGCTCCCGCAACTAGGTGCAGCTTCCATCGCGTTCGACCCTGGATGGGACGCCCAGACGCCCCTCTCCCAGCAGTTGATGCAGCAAATTGAGCGCGATCGAAGCCGCGCGCATGTCTCCAGAGGCCCACATCGGGCAGACTGGACCCCTTCGTTCGAACAGGTTCCTCGCCGGGAGCAACTCTCGCGAGGGCAGGAAAAGCTCGTGGCGCTTGCCGCCGTACTGGCACAGGCCTCGCTCTACGCGGAAAGCTGTGGAGAGTGGCCGATCCTGCTGTTCGACGATTTGCCGTCCGAACTCGACGTCACCCACCAGCGACGCCTGCTCGCGCGCCTTGCCGACCTTCCCGCACAGATCCTTATTACCGCCACGGAACGAACCGGTCCGTTGTCCGAAACTGCGATGGGACGTGTGTTCCACGTGGAACCAGACGGCTCGATCAGCCCCGCTGAAAACGCGGCAATCACCCCCAACTGATACCATCGAACGCTTTGCCGCGTCCCCATGGACGTTCGCCACTCTGGATCCAGGAATGACCCAACCGACCTACGACTCCAGCAACATCAAGGTACTGAAGGGACTCGAGGCCGTCCGCAAACGGCCCGGCATGTACATCGGGGATACCGACGACGGCACGGGACTGCATCACCTCGTGTTCGAAACGGTCGACAATGCGGTCGACGAGGCGTTGGCGGGGTTCTGCGACACGGTCGTGGTGACGATCCACGCAGACAACACGGTTTCCGTCCAGGACAACGGCCGCGGCATTCCGGTGGACATCCATCCGGAAGAAGGCCGTTCCGCCGCCGAGGTGATCATGACCGTGCTGCACGCGGGCGGAAAGTTCGACGACAACTCCTACAAGGTTTCCGGTGGCCTGCACGGGGTCGGCATTTCGGTCGTCAACGCGCTGTCGGAGCATCTCTGGCTGGACATCCGGCGAGGCGGCTTCCACTACCACCAGGAATACCGGATGGGGGAGCCGCAATTTCCCCTCAAGGAGATGGGCCCTTCGGACCTGCGCGGCACGACCGTGCGCTTCCTGCCCAGCACGCAAATCTTCACCGATGTGGAATTCCACTACGACATTTTGGCCAAGCGATTGAGGGAACTCGCCTTCCTCAATTCCGGACTCAGCATCACGCTCGTCGACGAGCGCGGCGAAGGCAAGCAGGACCTCTTCAAATATGAGGGCGGCATTCGCTCGTTCGTCGAGCACGTGGCCCAGCTGAAAACCCCATTACACCCGCATGTTGCAAGCTTCTCCGGCGAACAGGACGGCATCGTCGTCGAAGTGGCCATGCAGTGGACGGACGCTTACGACGAGCGCATGTTCGTCTTCACGAACAATATCCCCCAGCGGGACGGCGGTTCGCACCTGACGGGCTTCCGAGCGGCGTTGACCCGGGTACTTGGCCAATACATCGAGCAGGCTGGAATCGGCAAGAACGCCAAGGTGGCGATGTCCGGCGACGACATGCGCGAGGGCTTGATCGCAGTGCTCTCCGTGAAGGTCCCGGACCCCAAGTTCTCGTCGCAGACCAAGGACAAGCTGGTGTCGTCCGAGGTCAAGCCCGCGGTGGAGGGCGTGGTCGCGATGCGCCTGGCAGAATTCCTGCAGGAGCACCCTGGCGAGGCGCGTGCAATCTGCGAGAAGGTCGTCGAAGCGGCGCGCGCGCGCGACGCCGCCCGCAAGGCGCGCGAGCTCACCCGACGCAAGGGCGCACTCGACATCGCCGGATTGCCGGGCAAGCTCGCCGATTGCCAGGAAAAGGATCCCGCCAAGTCGGAGCTGTTCCTGGTCGAGGGTGACTCCGCCGGCGGCTCGGCGAAACAGGGGCGCAACCGCAAGTCGCAGGCGATCCTGCCGCTCAAGGGCAAGATCCTCAACGTCGAGAAGGCGCGCTTCGACAGGATGCTTGCATCGGCGGAAGTGGGCACGCTGATCACCGCGCTCGGTTGCGGCATTGGCAAGGACGAGTTCAACGTCGACAAACTGCGCTATCACCGCATCATCATCATGACCGACGCCGACGTCGACGGCTCCCACATCCGTACCCTGCTACTGACGTTTTTCTACCGGCAGATGCCCGCGCTGATCGAGCGTGGGCACATCTACATCGGGCTGCCGCCGCTGTACAAGATCAAGCAGGGCAAGCAGGAGCTTTACCTGAAGGACGACGCGGCGCTCGCCGCATTCCTCATCAACAATGCGGTGGACGAAGCGGAACTTCGTTACGCGCCGGAGGCACCGCCGTTGCGCGGGCCCGGCCTCGCGCAGTTGCTCGGCGAGTACCAGCTGGCGCTCGACCAGATCGTACGCCTGTCGCATCGCTACGACCCCGGTGTCCTGCGCGCGCTGGTCGACGTTCCGCGACTGACCCGAGAGGACATCGAGGATGTCGCGAGGCGCGAGCGCTGGGTGGCGCAGCTCGGAGAGATGATCGGGCGCAACGCGCGCTCCGGCATGTCGCGCTACACGATCGATTGGGTAGCCGCAGGCGAGGACCGGCCGGCCGCCCTTCGCATCGGCAAGATCCAGCATGGCCTGACCAGCGAGCAGCGGATCGCGGCGACGTTCTTCACCGGCGGCGAGTACGCACCCATCGGCTCGCTGGCCGCGACCCTTGACGGGATGTTCCAGCCCGGAGCCACCATCGTCCGCGGCAATCGCAAACAGGCTGTCGATGACATGCACGGCGCGCACGCCTGGCTCATGGACGAAGCGAAACGTGGGCGGGCCATCCAGCGGTTCAAGGGTCTCGGCGAAATGAATCCCGAGCAGCTGTGGGAGACGACGGTGAACCCCGAAACCCGCCGACTGCTGCAGGTGCGGATCGAGGACGCGGTGGCCGCGGACGAGATCTTCTCGACGCTCATGGGCGACGTGGTGGAACCGCGCCGCGAGTTCATCGAGCGCAATGCGTTGCGGGTGGCGAACCTCGACGTCTAAGGGCAATCCCGGCGACGCCCTCTCGCGACCGCGCCGCGCACGGTGATCCCCAGGGAGACCCGCCAGTTCGCGCTGGCGGCATGAACGCGCGCCAAGGCCGCGTCGCTATACTCGTTCGGGGATCGGGGAAGAACGCGCGCCATGAAGAAGACCCAGCTCTATCTGCTGGCCGCCGTGTTCGCGCTGCTCGGCCTGGGCGCGTTCTTCTACAAGTGGCAGGTGCTGCGCTTTCCGGTCGCGCCGGTCGCGCAGACCGAGGTATGGGAGCTGCAGGCGCGCGTTGAGTTCAACGCGCGCCGCGGCCCGCACACCATTTCCCTGCAGTTGCCCGACGACCCGCCGGGTTTCGTGCTGCTGGACGAAACGCTGGTCTCGCGTCGCTACGGCGAGAACACCGAACGCACCCGCGATGGGCGCGCCGTGCAGTGGACCATTCGCCGCGGCAACGGCTCCGAACAGGCGTTGTACTACCGCACCACGGTCTATCGGGACGATCACGCGGCGAAGCCGGAACCCGAGCCCAGGCATGGCACGCAAACAGCCCCGCTGTACGACGAACCATTCGCAACCGCGCGCGCGACCCTGGTCGAGAATGCCCGCGAAGTATCGGTGGACGCCGCGTCGCTCGCGGCCGCCATCGTGCGCGCGATCAACGCGGACCCGCCGTCCCCAGAGGTCGACCTGCTGCTGGGTCGCGAGCGCAACGCGGAAGCCCGCGCGCTGCTCGCTCAGAGCCTGCTCAGGGACCAGCGCGTGTTGACGCGGCTGGTGCACGGACTCGAGCTTGCGCGCGCCCGCACCAAGGCCGATCTCGTACCTTTCGTACAGGTCTACGAGCGGGACGCCCGCGAGTGGCGGACCGTCGACCCGCGCAGCGGTCACATCGGATGGCCGGAAGACTTCTTCCTCTGGTCACGCAGCGATAAACCGGTCATCGATGCGGACGGCATCGCCCGCCCGCGACTGGAGTTCACCGCGCAGCGCAGCCTCGCAAGCAGCCTCGACACCGCACGCGAGCGACTCGAGTCCAAGAACAGGGATCTCGTGGCCTACTCGCTGCTCGGGCTGCCGCTGCAGGCGCAAGGCGTCTACCGCATCCTGCTGATGGTGCCGATCGGGGCCTTCATCATGCTGCTCCTGCGCAATTTCGTCGGCGTCAAGACGTTCGGTACCTTCATGCCCGTGCTGGTGGCGCTTTCATTCCGCGAGACCACGCTGGTCGCGGGCATCGTGCTGTTCACGCTGGTGGTGTCGCTCGGTCTGCTGCTGCGCTTCTACCTGGAAAAATTGCGGCTACTGCTGGTGCCGCGATTGACGGCGGTGCTGATCCTCGTGGTGCTGCTGATGGCGCTGGTGTCGGTCGTGAGCAACAAGCTCGGCCTGGAGGCGGGACTGTCGGTGGCGCTGTTTCCGATGATCATCATGACCATGACCATCGAGCGCATGTCGGTGGCGTGGGAGGAGCATGGCGGCGCGACGGCAATCCGCGAGGGTGCGGGATCCCTGCTGGTTGCGGCGATCGCGTACATGGCGATGAGCTGGAGCTGGCTCGAGCACCTCATCTTCGTGTTTCCCGAACTGTTGCTGGTGCTGTTCGCCGCGACCCTGCTGATCGGACGCTATTCCGGTTATCGACTGAGCGAGCTGTTCCGTTTCCGGGCACTTGCGCACGATGACCCGATCGCACCGGCGCCGACCGCAAGGTCCGATCCGTCACCACCGGCCGCCGCGTGAATCTGCTCCAGGTTGCCCGCCAGCTGCGTCACATCGGCCTGGTCGGCATCGGCCAGCGCAACGCCGAGTTCGTGCTCATGTACAACCCGCGCCGGTTCTATCCGCGGGTGGACGACAAGCTCATCACCAAGAAGATGGCCATGGCGGCCGGACTGCCCGTCCCCGATCTTTTCGCCGTAGTGCGCGAAGAACACGAGATCCAGGAATTGCACGCCAAGCTCGAAGGGCGCGAGCAGTTCGTGGTTAAGCCGGCGCACGGTTCCGGTGGTGAAGGCATCCTCGTGATCATTGGTCGGCGCGGCGGGAAGTACCGCCGATCCAACGGCCAGCTGATGCTCCGCGAGGAGTTCGACCACCACCTCTCCAACATGCTCTCGGGTCTGTTTTCGCTCGGCGGCCAACCCGACCACGTGCTGGTCGAATATTGCGTGCAGTTCGACCCGATCTTCGACAACGTCAGTTTCAAGGGCGTGCCGGACATCCGCATTATCGTGTTCCTGGGTTATCCGGTGATGGCAATGATCCGGCTGCCCACCCGACTCTCCGACGGCAAGGCCAACCTGCACCAGGGGGCGATCGGCGTCGGCATCGACCTGCCGAGCGGGACGACCCGCCGCGGGGTGTGGGGCCGCGAGCTGGTGCGCGAACATCCCGACACCGAGCACACCATCGTGGGGTTGGCGATTCCCCATTGGGACAATCTGCTCATGATCGCCGCGAAGGCATGCGAACTTTCGGGTCTCGGCTACGTGGGGGTCGACATCGTGCTCGATCGGGAACGCGGACCGCTCGTGCTCGAGCTCAACGCGCGGCCGGGACTGGCGATCCAGATGGCGAACGGCAATGGGCTCCTGCACCGCCTGCGCAGGGTGCAGGCGCTGGAGGCGGCGGGGCAACTGGCGGCCGATCCGCTGGCGCGCATCGCGTTTGCGAAGGAAAATTTCCTCACCGAATGAACGGGATTCCTGCTGGCCGGTAGGCGTGCCCGGCGCCGCGTTGCGCAGCGTTCAGCATTTGATCCTAGACTCGCGTCGTAGCGTCGGGCTTTCCCGACTGTTCGAACAATCCACCCTGCCTGCGATCTACAGTGATCGCCTGACGCGGAGAGCAAGCGTGAATTATTTTCCAAAGAAGATCCTGTGGGCACCCGTACTCGCCCTGACCGTGGCGTTCTCGCTGCCGGCGCCGGCAGTGGCGCAAAGCTCGACCAATACCGAGGAGGAAAAAACCGTGGCTCCGGAAAGCGCGATCGATTCGCGCCGCTCCGCCTGGTCCAAGAAAAAGCGCCAGGGCAACACGGCGGCCGAACAGGCGCCTGCCGCCAAGTCCGGATACCCGAACGCGACCCGGGTGGAGCCCAAGGTTTCGCTGACGGAAGCCGGACAAAAGAACATCAATCGCGCCTACGAACTGGTCGGCGAGGAGAAGTTCGCGGAAGCCGAGTCGATCCTGCGAGAAGTCCTCGATGGGAAGCGATCCACCCCGTACGAGCGCGCGCTGGCGTTGCAGGGGCTTTCCAGCGCGGCGTGGGAACAGGACCGCGCCGCCGAGGCGCTTGACTTCGGCCAGCGGGCGATCGCGAGCAATGCCCTGCCGAACGATGCGTACTTCAGCGGCCAGTACCAGCTGGCACAGATGAACGTGTCCGAAGAAAAGTACGACGCGGCGCTCGCGCTCATCGACCAGTGGATGCGCGAGACGCGCGTCGAAAAGGCGGATGCATATGCCCTGCGCGGCAACGCCCTCTATCGGCTCGAGCGATTCCCGGAAGCCGCTGACGCGCTGCGCAAGGCGATCGCGCTGTCGGACAAGCCCAGCGATGCGTGGACGCAGATGCTGCTGGGTTCCTACTACGAGCAGGAAAACTACGCGGAAGCGGCCAAGGTCGGGGAGGAAATGCTGGCGAAGGCCCCGGACAACGAAAAGATGATCGCGCAGCTCGCCGCGGCCTACACCGAGGCTGATCAAAACGAGAAGGCGGTGGCGCTGCTCGAAGGCGCGTACAAGCGCGGCGTGTTGAAGTCCCCCGACCAGATCCGTCAGCTTTACCAGCTCTACAACTATCTGGAGAAGCCCCAGCAGGCAGCCCAGGTGATCAATGACGGCATCGCCAAGGGCGTGCTGAAGGAGGACCTGGAAACGACCAAGGCGTTGGCCTATGCGCACGTAACCGCCGAGCAGTTCGCGCCCGCCGCCGCCGCCTACGCCAAGGCAGCGCAGTTCGCCAAGGACGGGGAGATGGATTACCAGCGCGGCTTCCTGCTGGTGCAGGAACTCGACCAGGTGGCCGAGGGCAAAGCGGCGCTGGAAGCCGCAATCCGCAAGGGTGTCACCAAGCCAGGCAATGCCTGGATCCTGGTCGGCAATGCTGAACTGGAACTCGGCAACAAGGCGGCCGCCGTCGCCGCGTACGAGAAGGCCCGGGGATTCCCCGAGTCGAAGTCGATGGCCGAAACCTGGCTGAAAGGCAACCGGTGATTCCGCTGCGACGCGAAGCCATCGGGCGGCGGTCTGCCGCTCGCTGGCGGGGCGGGCCAGGCATCGCGCCGGCGCGTGAAAGGCAGGGCGGCACTTGCCGTCATTCGGCGCAGCGTTCTTGTTTTCGCGACGGCGTCTGGTGTACCGTCCGCCGTCCCGGTAATGAGTGATGCGGCGACGCGCATGCAATTGCGCGACGGCGTCGACGAGTCGGTGCTTTCCTGGTTGTCGGATCCCATTTGGGTTGTGAATGATGAGTAAGGTCACCG
>JBBRIE010000081.1:0-11995 GCA_038221545.1 Lysobacterales bacterium | reverse complement strand
ATCCCGGTCAACGAGGATGTCGCGACGGGCCTGGCCGGCATTTCATTCGCGGATGTCGACATCGGCGCGGGCAGCTTCGCGGTGACGCTCAGCGTCGCCAGCGGCAGCATTGATGCGCTCGCTTGCACGGGGGTCGTCGCGTCGGGTACGCCCACGGCGCGCGTCCTGACCGGCACGCTTGCGAACGTCAACGCCTGTTTTGCCGGCGCGAACCGGCCGCGTTTCACCTCGGCCTTGAACGCGACCGCCGGCGTGACGCTGACCGTGTCGAGCAGCGACAACGGCAACACGGGAACCGGCGGCACCGGCGGTGATTCCGACCCCGTGATGCTGGACGTCAACGCCGTCAACGATGCGCCCACCGTGACGGTGCCGGCCAGCATTGCGATCATGGTGCCGGGCACCACGCCGCTCGGTGGCATTGTCGTAGCCGATATCGATTCGGCAGGCGGCAACGTGGCTGCCACGCTGTCGGTGCTGAGCGGCACGCTGAGCGCGACCGCTGCGGGGGGCGTCGCGGTCGCCGGGTCCGGCACGGCAAGCGTGGTGCTGACTGGCACGATTGCCAATCTCGCGGCGTTTCTCGGCAGCAGCTCCGTGAGCTACACGGCCGGCGGCAGCACAACGCTGACCGTCACGCTCAACGATCAGGGCAATACCGGTTCGGGCGGTCCTCGGAGCACCGTGATGATGACCCAGCTCGTGCGCGAGATCCTGTTCGCCAACGGCTTCGAATAAGCGCCTCCGTGGACGATTCGCAGGGCTGTAGCAGCGGAGCGCAGCTCCGCTGAAGGCTCCGCGATTCCGGCGACATCGCATTCGTTGCAGCCGAGCTGGCGCTCGGCTCTACAGAGGCCGGTGCGGCGGCGCAGAAGCTCCGTGAACGATTCGTAGGCGCCTGTAGCAGCGGAGCGCAGCTCCGCTGAAGGCTCTGCGACACTGGGCGTGTTACTTCCGAGCCGAACGCACTCTGGGCAGAGGGCGGGAGGGCGGTCGCTCGTGCGTCGCTCGAGCGACCGGGTACCACTGGCGGGCAGCGGCAAGATCGTCGACTCCGAGTCGAGCGCCCCGACCGTCACCGTGAACCGTGGCGCGCATCAGCGCATCGTCGAGCATCGTGCTTGACTCGCACGACGGCGAATGTGCGTCGCCGCAACTGTGTCCGAAGCCGAGCGTGTGGCCGATCTCGTGCGCCAGCACCATCGCGCCGTTGGCACCGTTGTTGCCGTCGAAAAAGCATCCCGCCCCATCCTGCGTGGTGATGCGCGCCGACTGGATGCGGTGGTACGCGACTCCCTGGTACAGGGCCATGGGGCCATCCATATTCGGACCGCCGATCGCAAGCACGCCTCCAATCGCGCAGTCGAAAGTGCCGGGAATCTCGTCCAGGGGGTCGTTCCAGGTGACCCTGCCCGCCCGCGCGGCCGGGCTCGCCAGGCCCGGCGCGATCGGCCCCGCGTAGGCCAACCGGATACCGCTCAAGGGGTCGTCGGTCCAGGCAGTCAGCGCCGTCCGCAGTTGCACGAACTCATCCTGCATCATCCCGCTCTGCCCATCGGCGTTCGCACGCCAGTAGACCGTCACGTTCTGACCGAACTCGAACCAGCGAACGGCACTGCCACCTCCCGTGAGCGAAGTCATCTTGGATCGGGACCGCGCCGGCAGGAAGTAGTTGGCGGCCGGGTCGGCCCCCGCAAGTCTGCCGCGCACGTATTCCTTGAAGCCCAGGGGATCGCGTGGCGCGCCGTACTGCGAATGTGTCTTCGGCGCAGCGTTGACGGAGTCCGCGAGCGCGCGTTCGAGGTAGGGCGCGGTGCCTGCGCCCCGCTCGATGAACACACCGAGATTCAAGTGCAACGGCAGCAGCACTCCATCGGCGCGCAGTGTGTACACCAGCACGATCGGATCGCCCGCCTTGAGGGTGACGATGCCTGGTACTTGCCACGCCGCCCCCTCACTTCCCTGCCATCCAGGGACTTCAGCGGTCACGAGCGCAGGCAGCGCACGGCCCAGGTCGTCGGTGACGTCCAGCGCGTAACGCGTGGCAATACGCACGCCGCGAGCGTCGAAGACGGCCTGTGGCACACCGCGGACGATCGCGGCCAGGGCGCCATCGGCCTGGTCGATCAGGTCGGCGTCCTTCATCTGCACGTAACTCATCGCCGACAGCGCGGGAGCGAATGCAGTTGCGGCCAGTGCAAGACCTGCAACAACACTGCTCGTGATGATTCTGTGGAAAGCGCGTGAAGGATCCATGAAGACACAATGGCCCCATGCGCGCGGATTGCAAGTGCGAGGAGTGCGCAGTTCGACCTTTTGATCGACGTTGGGCGTAGACCCTGCTTGCCAACGGCTGCGATAGGCCGCGTCCGTCGATGCATGCAGGGCTCCCGTGGGGCTCCTGTAGCAGCGGAGCGCAGCTCCGCTGCTGGCTCCACCCATTGCGGCGGCGTCGCAGCCGAGCTTGCGCTCGGCGCTACCAAAGCCGGGGCGGCCTCGAAGCAGCCGAGCTTGCGCTCGGCTCTACAAAGGCGGGAGCTGCGGAGCCAGTCTGGCTACTCGAAGCCGCTGGAGAAGATCGGGCCGGTCGCTTGCGCCCCCCCGCTGAGGAAATACCACTGGTTCGCGGCGGCGATGTCGTCCACGCCAAGGCGCGCGCCGCGCGCGTCGTTGTGTGCGGTCGCGCGCATCAGCGCGTCGTTGAGCACGGAGTTCGAGCCGCACGAGGGCGACTGGGCATCGCCGCAACTGTGCCCGAGGCCGAGCGTATGGCCGATCTCGTGCGCCAACACCTGCGCCCCGTTGGCGCCGTTGTTGCCGTCGAAGAAGCAGCCCGCGCCGTCCTGCACGGTCATGCGTCCGGTCTGGATGCGGAAGTAGTTCGTGCCGCGATAGATCGTGCCCTGCGTAGTCCAGCTCGGACCCGCGATCGCAAGCACGCCACCGGTCGCGCAGCTGAAGCTGCCGGCCATCTCGTTGTTCGGGTCATTCCACTTGACCCGAGCCGACGGCGCCGCCAGGTCTGGCGCGCCTGGCGCGATGGTGCCGGCGTAGACCAGCTCAATCTTGCTGGTCGCATCGTTGGTCCAGGCGGCCAGCGCCGTTTGCAACATCGCGAATTCATCGCGCACCATCCCGACCTGGCCGTCGCTGTTGGCGCGCCAGTTGACCGCGATGTTCTGATCGAACTGGAACCAGCGCACCGGCACGCCACCCCCCGTGAGGGATGTGTGCTTGGGACGCGCGGGTGGCGGCAGCAGATAATCGACCGGCGCGTCCACGCCCGCGAGTTTGCTGCGCACCCAGGATTTGAACCGCTGCGAATCGCGCGCCGCGCCGTACTGGGTGTTGGTGCCGGGCGCTGCGTTGATCGCATCTTCAAGCGCGCGGTTGAGGTAAGGCGCACTCTGCGCGCCACCTTCGACAAACACGCCGAGATTCAAGTGCAACGGCAGCAGCACGCCATCGGCGCGTCGGTCGTACACGAGCACGATCTTGTCGCCGGCTTCGAGTTGCACGATGCCGGGCACTTGCCATGCCGTGTCGTCGGCATCCTGCCAGCCGGGGATCTCGACCGTGGTTGTGCCCGTGATCCGACGACCCAGGTCGTCACTCACGTCGAGCGCGTAGCGCGACGCGATCCGCACGCCGGTGGCGTCGAACACGGGCTGTGGTGCGCCGCTCACGGTCGCCGCAAGCGCGCCGTCGGCTTGCGCAATCAGATCGGCGTCCTGCATCTGCACGTAGCTCATCGACCAGAGCGGTGGTGCACAGGCGAGCGCCGCGAGTGAGAGCGCGCGGATGGCAAGGGTTCGATGGCAAACACGGTGGGTTCTCATGCCGCCCTAGATGCGCTCGCCCGCAGTCGACGCAAGCCGGGCCCGTGAAGGAATCGACAAATATTGCAATTGGACACCCGATAACGTGAAGCGGCGCGCAGGAAGCGCGCTGCCTGTGTCGGCATCGTGACGGGGCTGCGAGTGATCGCGCCCATGCCCCATGCCGGTTCCGTGGTCGGCGCCCGTGCACCTGGCGCTCAACGCGCGTAATCTGGACTCGCGATCCGATCCACGCCGGCAGGGGGTTACGATGACGCGACTCATTATCTGGATCCTGTTGTGGGGATTCATCGCGACTGCTGGCGCCGCACCACCTCCGCTGCGACTGGGTGCAGCCGACAGCCATCGCCTGCTGGCCGTCCGGCCCGACGAGCCTGTTGCGATCGCGGTGGGTGACGCGCAGGCATGGACCGCGAGCCCACTGCAGGTATACGCGCCGGACGCGCGCCTCGAACGCGTCGACGCATCGGGCCGCCATGAGCTGGCGCGTTCGACGCATCACCTGTTCCGCCTGGCCGACCGCACAGGTGCGTGGCTGGGGGTGCTGGTCCTGGACGAGGACGGGGCATTCGTTGAGGCGACGGTGTTCGGCGGCAACGCCATCTTCCGCGGCGCGGATGTCGGCGACGGTGCGCGCGCCAGCATCGAGTTCCGCAGCCTCGCGGACTTCCTGCCTGCCGGGGTCGAGCTGGCGTCGTCCTGCGGAGTCACGCAGTCGATGTCGCCCGCCATCCTGCCGTCGCTGGCGCCGACCGGTGCTTCGGCGCGCGCGACGCCGGGCGCGCCCGCGGGAGCGCCGGTGCAGGCGCGGCTTGCGCTCGACACCGACAACGAGTTCATGAGCGAGAAGTTCTCGAACGACACCACCAATGCCAACAACTACCTCGTGGCGCTGGTTGGGCTCATGACCGTGATCTACGAACGCGACCTCGGTGTCCGCCTTTCGATCGGCACGACGATCCTGCGCACCGCGACCGATCCCTATGCCTCCGGGGCCGGCACGGCCTCAACCGCGCACCTCAACGAGTTCTCCGAGTTCTGGCGGGTGAACCAAGGTGGCGTGCAGCGCGCCTTCGCCCTGATGTTGTCGGGCAAGTCGCAGGCAGCGAACAGCGCATCGGGGATCGCCTGGCTGGTGACGATGGGCAGCTATTGCGCGGCGACGGGGCAGGTGTTCGGGGGCGACACCTTCGGCCACTACAGCATCAACCGGATCTTCAAGTTTGCCGGCTCCATGGCCTCGCACGACGTCAGCCTCGTCGCGCACGAGCTCGGCCACAACTTCGGCGCCAACCACACGCACTGCACCGACACGATACCCGGCGGAGCCCTGCAGCCCATCGACACGTGCTTCACCGGCGAGGGTGGTTGCTACTCGGGTGCCGTGTCATGCCCGGCCGAAACCGGAGGCCAGGGCACGCTCATGAGCTACTGCAATTTCAGTGCACCGAACGGTGCCAACTGCGGCGCCGTGCGCCAGGAGTTCCATCCGTTCCAGATCACGCAACTGAGCGCACGCGTGGTGACCAACATCGGCAGCGGGTGCTTCACGCCCGCCAGCGACACGATCTTCGGCAACGGCTTCGAGTAGCGCGGGCTTCGGGTAGCGCCTCAGGAAAGATTGCCGCAGGCTGCGGCAATCACGCCGCGGCCGCGGCCACGCGCTGCTTGCGGATCTGCGCCTCGACCGCCGCGATCGCGGTCATGTTGACGATGCGGCGCGAGGTCGCGGACGACGTGAGGATGTGCGCCGGCTGGGAAAGTCCCATCAGGATCGGGCCGATCGCCACGCCGTCGCTCATCACCTTGACCAGGTTGTAGACGATATTGGCGGAGGCGAGGTCCGGCAGCACGAACAGGTTGGGCGTGCCGGTGAGGCGCGAGTTCGGGAACAGGCGTTCGCGCAGGTACGGCAGCATCGCCGCGTCGGCATGCATCTCGCCCTCGACCTCGAGCTTCGGCGCCTGCTCAAGCAACAGCTCGCGCACGCGTCGCATCTTGTTCGCCGACGGGTCGTCGTGCGATCCGAAGTTCGAATGCGACAGCAGCGCGATCTTGGGCTGGATACCGAAGAGCTTGAGGCGGAAGCTCGCCTGCAGCGTGGCCTCGGCCAGCTGCTCGGCGGTCGGGTCGCGCTGGACGTGCGTGTCGACGAAAAAGAAGTTGCCCTTGTTGTTGATGACACCGGTCATCGCGGAAACCTGCGACACGCCCTGGTCCATGGGGAACACACTGCGCAGGTAGCGCAGCTTCTTCTGGTAACCGCCGACCACGCCGCAGAGCAGCGCGTCGGCCTCGCCGCGGTCGACCATCATCGCGGCGATGACGGTGGAGCGCGAGCGCACGATTGCCTTGGCGCTCGCTGGCGACACGCCGCGCCGCTCGGTCAGTGCATGGAAGCGCGTCCAGTAATCGTAGAAACGCGGGTCGGAATCGATGTTGACCAGCTCGAAGTCGACGCCCGCGACGAGCCGCAGGCCGGCGCGCTGGATGCGCTTCTCGATGACCGCAGGGCGGCCGATGAGGATGGGTCTGGCGATGCCCTCGTCGACCACCGTCTGCACCGCGCGCAGCACCAGTTCCTCCTCGCCCTCGGCGAACACGACGCGCTGCGGATCGGCGCGGGCGCGATCGATCACCGGCTTCATCAGCAGCCCGGTGCGGAACACGAACTGCGTGAGCTTCTCGCGGTACGCGTGGATGTCGGCGAGTGGTCGCGTCGCGACGCCGGACGCCATCGCGGCTTCCGCCACCGCCGACGCCACCTCGACCAGAAGGCGCGGATCGAACGGTTGCGGAATGAGGTACTCGGGGCCGAACGAGAGCAGTTCGCCGCCATACGCAGCCGCGGCCACGTCCGAGGATTCGCGCCGCGCGAGCCCGGCGATCGCCTTGACGCAGGCGCGCTTCATCTCCTCGGTGATCTCGGTCGCGCTGACGTCGAGTGCGCCGCGGAAGATGTACGGGAAACACAGCGCGTTGTTGACCTGGTTCGGATAGTCCGAGCGCCCGGTCGCGATGATCACGTCGGGCCGCACGCGCTTGGCGTCTTCCGGCAGGATCTCGGGATAGGGATTGGCCAGCGCCATGATGATCGGTTTGTCGGCCATCGACGCGACCATCTCGGGTTTCAGCACGCCGCCGGCCGAAAGTCCCAGGAAGATGTCGGCGCCCTTGACGATGTCGGCGAGCGTGCGATGCGGCGTGTCGCGCGCGTAGCGCGCCTTGTCGGGATCGAGATTGGTACGCGCGCTGTGCAGCACGCCGTCGCGGTCGACCGCGAGGATGTTACGGGGATCAAGGCCGAGCGAGACGAGCATGTCGAGGCAGGCGATGCCGGCCGCGCCCGCGCCGGAAGTCGCCAGCCGCACGTCTTCGATGCGCTTGCCGGTCAGGTGCAGCGCGTTGAGCACCGCGGCGCCAACGATGATCGCGGTGCCATGCTGGTCGTCGTGGAAGACGGGGATCTTCATGCGCGCGCGCAGCGCCTTCTCGACCTCGAAACACTCCGGGGCCTTGATGTCCTCGAGGTTGATGCCGCCGAACGTGGGTTCGAGGCTCGCGATGATCTCGATGAGCTTCTTGGGATCGTTCTCGGCGATCTCGATGTCGAACACGTCGATGCCGGCGAACTTCTGGAACAGCACGCCCTTGCCTTCCATGACCGGCTTGGATGCGAGCGGGCCGATGTTGCCGAGCCCAAGCACCGCGGTGCCGTTGGTGATGACGCCGACGAGGTTCGCGCGCGCCGTCATGTGCGCGGCCTCGAGCGGGTCTGCGACGATCGCGTCGCAGGCGGCAGCGACGCCGGGCGAGTACGCCAGCGACAGGTCCTTCACCGTCACCATGGCCTTGGTCGGAACCACCTTGATCTTGCCGGGCGGATCCGTGCGGTGGTACTCGAGCGCGGCCTGGCGAAGGTCTTCGGCGCTGTTGTTGGGTTCCATTGGACGGGGTCCCGGTGGCGCAAAGGAAGCGCCGGACTCTATCACGCAGGCCCGAGTCACCTTGCGCGCGGGAGCACTGCGAGCGGGTGTCCGGACCCGGCTCCCGGGTCTCCGGAACGAGCGGGCGGCAGAGGGCAATTCGCGAGCCCGGACGGGCCGCGGGAGGCCCGCAGGCACGCGCGATCTGGTCGCCGGCCGCCATGCGCACGCAACCGACGAGCCCGGACCACTGCGCGCCCGCGCGCCGCCGCTTAGACTCTGCGGCGCACTCCGGCGGGAATGGCGATGATCGACCTCTTCAGCGACACCAAGACGCGGCCGACGGCCGCCATGCGCGCGGCGATGGCGGCTGCCGAAGTCGGCGACGAAGCGGCGTTCGAGGATCCGACCGTCAACGCGCTGTGCGCGCGGGTGGCCCGCCTGCTGGGCAAGGAGGCAGCGCTCTTCGCGCCGAGCGGCACGCAGTGCAACCAGATCGCGCTGGCCGTGCTCGGCCGCCCCGGCGAGGAGGTCGTGTGCGATCGCACCGCCCACATCGCCTGCTTCGAAGCCGGCGGCGTGGGCGCCAATGCCGGACTCAACCTGCTCACGCTCGATGGCGATCGGGGCCGATTCTCCGCGGACCAGCTACGCGGCGCCCTGCGCACGCCCACGCGACAAGCGCCGCGGCAGTCCGTGCTCAGCGTCGAGCAGACCAGCAACCTGGGCGGCGGCGCGGTGTGGTCGCAGCCGGAGCTGGCAGCCGTGTGCGCGCTTGCGCGCGAGCGCGGCATGGCGACCCACATGGATGGCGCACGCCTGCTCAACGCGGTGGTCGCCAGCGGCGTGGGCGCGGCGGAGCAGGCGCGCGACTTCGATTCGGTGTGGATCGACTTCAGCAAGGGGCTCGGCGCGCCCGTCGGTGCGGCGCTGGCAGGCTCGCACGAGTTCATCGAGCGCGCATGGATCATGAAGCAGCGACTCGGCGGCGCGATGCGCCAGGCCGGGATCATCGCGGCGGGGGCGCTGCATGCGCTGGATCACCACGTCGAGCGGCTGGCCGACGATCATCGGCGGGCGCGGCGCCTGGCCGAAGGGCTCTCGCAGCTGCCGGGCCTCGTGCTCGATCCGGCCACGGTCGAGACCAATATCGTGATTTTCGGAGTGGACGCACGACGCAGCGGATGCGATGCGCCCGAGCTCAGCCGGCGCGTCCAGGCGCGCGGCGTGCGCATCGGCGCCTTCCACCCGACCACGCTGCGCGCGGTTACGCATCTCGACATCGACGACGATGGCATCGAGCAGGCGATCGCGGCCGTGACCGAGGCCCTGCGCGAGCGCCATCGGTGAATTCGCATGCGACTGCAACGGCATCGCGCGCCCAGGCGACGTCGCGGCTGCGGCGCGCATCAAAAGAAAGGCCGCCCGGAGGCGGCCTTTCGGTCTCGACGGAACATGCGTCAGGCGATCGCGGTAGCCCGATGCACGATCCTCGATTGCTTAGCGACCGTCGCGGTCGAAGTCGCCGGGCAGCGCACGCTCGACGTGATGCCAGCCGTCGCGCACCGCACCGCGGGCTTCATTCCACCCCAGGCGCGAATCGCCCTTCACTTCGTTCCACTCGCGCTCAAGCTTCGCTTCGGCCTTGTCGTACGGCTCGTTGCGATTGAGCGCGTAACCCTTGTAGCCGAGACCATAGGCCGGCTCGTAATCTTTCCATTCGCGACCCTTGGTGTAGTAGTCCGCGTTCTGGTACTTGCCTTCCCAGTGACGGTTGTACTCGGTCGGGTTGACGGCCTCTGCGATGCTGTCGCCGGCCTTGGAACCGAGGATGCCGCCAATCACGCCACCGGCAACCATGCCGATCGGCCCGCCCACGGCGCCGATTACTGCACCCGTTACGGCGCCTGCGGCCGCACCAGTGCCCGAACCCAAGTTGTGATCCTTCTTGACGTCCATTGATGAATCCTCTTGCTTGCAGCGCACTACCGGTCGGAAGTGCGGAGGAGCAAGGTAGCGAAGCGAACTTGTCGGGCGAATGAACATCACGCCGATAGAGCCGACCCTGTTTAGCGCGCGTCCGGTTCCGTCGCGAAAGTGTCAAGCATCGGACACGATCGTGAATACATCGGGTTCGGACTCACAGAACGATATCTTCCTCGTCGAGACGGTCGAGGCGGATCTGGTTGGCGAACAGCGAGAATGCGAGCACTCCGGCAAGCCCGTTCGCGCGTTGCATCCATGGCGGCAGGTATGCAGGCGGGGCGATGTAGCCCGAGTCGAACCACGGCTCGAGCCTGATCACGTCCCCAAGCGTCATCTTGCCGGCGCAGAGGTTGCGGCAGAGCTTGAATTTGCGTTGTTTGAGCGCCCAGCGGAAGAAGGTGTGCACGGACAGCAGGCCGTGCAGGTACACGGTGTCCTTGGTGAACGCCTGCCCGCCCGTCAAGGGCACGCCGCGGAAAACGCGCATCGCCGACGTGAAGCTGTCCGCGTCGCTGGCTCCGTGGCTGCGGAAGTATTCGAACACCTGGATGAAGTCGGCACCGCCCAGCGCCATGTCGATCGCCTCGATGCGCAGCGAGATGCGCTTCATGCGCGCGATGTCGATGGATCCCGTAATGAGTTCCGCGAACGTGGCGAGCCCTTCCTGGGTCTCGGTGATGCGCGGCGACGACAGGCCGAGGCTGCCGAGGTTGGGCTGGTCGCGTCCGTTGAGCGCCGTCAGCGAATGCACGAACGCCTCGTGCTCGAGCAGCTGGTGCCAGTCGTATTCGGTGAATCCCGTGCTTGCGCGCAGCCGGATGCGCGTGGGTCCTGCCGCCGCTTTCGCAGTCAGCGTCGGGTCGATTTCGATCCGCACCTTGTGACGGGTGAAGAACTTGACCACGCGCGATTCGAGCTCGTGCTTCACGGTCTCGACGGACAGCACGTAGCTGGCCTCGTGCTCGGCGAGCGACGGCATGACCTCGTCGGCGAGTTCGATGAAATGCTTCGCGGCATCGAGGTTGGATTGCCGGCTGCCGGCGAGCGGGGTCCCGGGCCGTCCGAACAGTTCGATCGAGTAGCCGGTGACGCGCGCGCTGCCGAGCGATTCCAGCAGCAGGGCCGTCGTGTGGAAGCTGGCCGCAGTGCGATGCACGTAATCGGCGACGGGATGGCCGTCGAAATCGGCGGTCGCGCGCTGGATCGACGCCAGTTCCGCCTTGACTTCGGAATAGTCGAAAACCGGGTATGCGATGTCTGGCAGGGCCGCGTCGCCGCGGTGATAGCGGGCGAGGAACGCGTCCTTGACGTCCGCAGGCCAGCTGACCGCGGCGAGCAGGCGCACATCGCGAACGGCGACGATCAGCCTCCGGTCGAGCTCCGTCAGGTGGGGCAGGAAGCTCTCATGGCCGAGTCGCTCGCCCATGTTCAGCGATGCCCGTATTTTTCGACGGGGCGCTTGCCCAGGGCGCGGTGGACTACTTTGTCCTGGCGCTTGCCTTCGAGTCGCTGCGCCAGGCTCGCGCTCGCCGCGTCGGCCTCGGCGCTCAGCTTGAGGAAATGCTCCCAGCGCTCGCGCGGCACGCTGCCGCCCTCGAGCGCAGCGCGAATCGCGCAGCCCGGTTCGTTGCCGTGCCCGCAATCGGAGAAGCGGCAGGTGCCGAGCAGCGCGTCGATGTCTTCGAAGGTCGCGGCGGCGACGTCCTCGTCGCCCGTGAGCTTGAGTTCGCGCATGCCTGGCGTATCGATCAGGCAGGCGCCGGACGGCAGCGGCAGGAGCGCGCGATGCGTAGTGGTGTGGCGACCGCGCGAGTCGTGCACGCGCACCTCGGCGGTGGCCTGTCGTTCGATGCCGAGCAGGCTGTTGGTGAGCGTGGACTTGCCGGCGCCGCTGGAACCGACGAGCACCGCGGTGGTTCCGGCGGGAAGACAGGCGAGCAACGTGCGGCCCGCTTCGAGGGTGCGGGCATTGACGGTGAGCACGGGAGTGTCGGGACCTGCCAGTGTGCTGACCTCGGCGAGCTGCGCGGCGCCTGTGGTGGTGAGGTCCTCCTTGGTCAGCACCACCACCGGTTTTGCGCCGCTGCTGCGCGTCAGCACGAGGTAGCGCTCGATGCGACGCAGGTTGAAATCGCCGTCGAGGCCGCAGACGATGAACACCACGTCAACATTGGCCGCGATCAGCTGCAGCGCGCGCGACTCGCCCGCAGCGCCGCGCACCAGCGCGGTGCGCCGCGGCAACAG
>JBBRIE010000080.1:0-12075 GCA_038221545.1 Lysobacterales bacterium | reverse complement strand
CAGCCACCCCTGCTTCGCAAGCAGAAAGAACAGGCCTGCGATGATGAGGACGTACGGACCGGCGTCCGAACCGTTGCGCATGCAATTTCTCCGGCGGAGGGGAGGAGACAGGAACCCGGCTCCATTATGCGATCCGCCGGCATCGTTGGCACGGATCGGCCGGCTTTTGCGTTTACTGCACTGGGAAGACCGGAAGCGGTCTCCGCACAGGCGCCCGCCTGCGGGCGTGGCAGTGGAATTCAACACAGCGTGCCGCACCCGGCGCGCGCATCCAGGGGGATCGCATCATGGGTCGCATCATCGGGGGATTTTTCGCACTGCTCGTCGGTCTCGGCATGCTCTGGGGCACATGGGCACTCAGCCAATCGACGCTCAAATTCAAGGCCGATGGCGTCAAGGTCGAGGGCACGGTCATCGATTTCGAGACGGAGCGCTCGACCACCGACGGCAAGACCAAGACGATGTACAAGCCGGTGGTGCAGTACACGACCACCGAAGGCCAGACGCTGACCTTCACCACGTCGAGTTCCTCCAGCTCGCCTTCCTACGACCGCGGCGAAAAGGTCAAGGTCCTGTACTCGAAGATCACGCCCGAGCGCGCGCGACTCGACAGCTTCATGGAGAACTGGTTCGGGCCGCTCATCCTCGGCTTCTTCGGCGTCATCGTGACCCTGCTCGGCTGGTTCCTGTTTTTCGGCGGCATCAGGAACAGGAAGGTGCGCAAATGGCTCGAGACCAACGGCACCAAGGTCCAGACCCGTTTCCATGCGGTCGAACAGAACACCAGCCTCAAGGTCAACGGCAAGAGCCCGTGGCGCGTGTGCTCGCAGTGGCAGGACCCGGCGACGCAGAAGGTCCACCTCTTCTACAGCGACAACATCTGGTATGACCCGACGGAATTCTGCCAGCGCGAATCCCTGGATGCGGTGGTCAACCCGCAGGATCCGAAGCAGTACTTCCTCGACACGAGCTTCCTGCCCGAAAAAGGTTGAGCTGCGAGCCGGCGCGGGAGGGATCACCGAACCGACGCGTGCGCGTGCCTTTGGCGCACGCGCGCGCGTTCGGCAGATCCGTCACCTACTCGAAGCCGTTCGCGAAGATCGGATTGCCGTTCGCCGCTGCCCACTGCTGGAGGATCGCCGTCAGCGCCATGGGCGTGTTGGTGGCCGGACCCTGGCCCGCCTGCCCGTTGCGGTTAATGCCGTGGCAGCCGCCGCAGGTGCGGATCTCTCCGGGCTGCAGCGTCAACCAGAAGCGCTCGCGCACGACCGGCGTGCCGTCCGGAGCCGTCACCTGCCAGCTCATCGCGCGGCGGGCCGGCACGAACATCGCCGTCGAGCCGTCCGGAAAAATCGGTGCACTGCCTTCGGGTCCGCCCGAATTCGGCAGGTTGTTGGCGGTCGCCGCCGGCTCGTGCAGGAAACGCGAGAGCACGCGCCTGCCCGGATTCGGCGAAGTACTGCCGCCGATGCCGCGCACCTGGTCGCCCTGGAACGCCTGGAAGTGCGCGATGTCGTAGATCGTGCCACCGGTACCGGTCTGCACGCCGCCGGGCACGCGCAACCTGTAGGGCTGCTGCTTGTCGGCCTGGTCGCGGTGCGTCGTGTTGCGCACGACCACGAGTCCGAGATCCTGCTGCCGCAGGAACTGCCGCAGCGCCGCCTCGCCGACTCCCGCGGTGGCGAACGCCTGCTGCTCCGCCGGTGCGAGTGGCGGCGCAAGCGTGGCGGGCGGCACCGGTCGCGCACGTACCTCGACCGGGCTCAGCTCCCAGAGTTCGCCCGAGTAGCTCGCCATCTGGTCGGGGTTCCACCAGTTCACATTTTTGCTGATGCCAGGTGTCAGCTCGCTGCCCGCGGTCATGAAGTCGCCCGCGCCTGCGGTCATGAACTTGAGGCGGAAGCGATAGTTCGGCACCGGCGCAAGCGCGGTCCCGAGGTTATCGACGCCACCCTGCTCCGCCGTGTGCGCGACCACGACCGTGCCGTTGGCGAGCACGTGCGGGTTGCGATAGTGCCCCGAGTGGGTCGGGCCCGGCACCGTGCCGAATGTGCTGCGCGGCGTCAGGTACTCGATCACGACATCGTCGGGATTGGCGGTCGGGGGTGCCGCGAGGCGCACCAGTTGCCCGGACGCATGCGTGTCGAATTCGGGCGCGTCGATGCCGAGGAAGCGGCCTGCCTGCGTCGGGTCCTCGACGATCTGGAACAGGTTCTCGATGCCGTTGGGGTTGGTGCGCCCGGAAACCTCCGAGATGAACTCGGTGAGGTCCGGATCGGTGGTGAAGCTGCGGTCGAAATACTCCAGCAGCTCATGGCGACCCAGGTGGTTGAGGAACTCGGCGTCGGTGCCGTCCTGCGCGACCTGCCAGGGAAAGAAATTGTTGAAGCGGTGGCCGTTGACCGCTGAACCCGGGGGCATGACGCGCAGTTCCGGGAACACCTCGGTCCGCATCGGCGCGATCGGCGAATTGGCTGCCTCGCTCACGTAATCGAAGGTTTCGAACATCGGAACTTCGGCCTGCTGGTCGCGCTGCAGGTGGTCCCAGCGCGTGAACAGCAGTCGGCCGAAACTGTCGACCAGCGGATCGAAATCGCCGGACGGCGAGTGATCCAGCAACACGAGCGCGCCATCGGCCGGATCCAGGCGCCACAGTCCCGTGACGGTGTCCTCGGATTCGTATTCGTCGTGCTGCGGGTAGAGATGCAGCGCGCCGTTGCGCGGGCGGTCGGAAGCGAACACGATCGTGCCGTCGGACAGGTACGCCGGCATGACGTTGTTGAACTGCGCGGGCTGGTTCGGCACGCGCGTGACGACCGGCGTCTGCGCGGGCCCGAGCTGGCTGACTTCGTACAGCTGCCATCGATACGCGATTACGTCGAACTGATTCGGCGGCGAGCCCACCACCATCGCGAAAACGGCCTTGGTGCCGTTCCAGTGCACGTACGGATCCCGGACCGCGATCGAATTGGCGCCCTGGAAATTCGCGTTGCCGAAGCCCGCGGCCGCGGTCAGGTTGCGCAGCGTGCCGTCGCCGTAGCGGATCCAGAGATCGCCGCCGCGATAAACCGCAGAAACGGTCGCGGTGTGGTTGGCGAAGGTCGAACCGATGGCCGCGAAGTCGACCGGCACCGGTACCTGGGTGACGAACAGGATCGGATTCGGCGTGGTCTGCGCGGCGGCGAACCCGCAGAGGCCCACGAGCGAGGCCAGCAACAGCTTGCGCATCAGGACCCCCCCCAAAGACGACCCGCACCCACGATACTCCGCGCGGCGTTCGCAAGCATCCGCGCGGATGCTGCCGAACTGCGAAGGCTCGACGCCCGCGCACGCAGCAGGGCCCGACGGCGCGCGCGGTTTTCCCTCGGGCCGCGGCCGCCGTTATCCTCGGTCGCTGTTCGGTAAACCATTGCTGGAGGATCCGATGTCCGACACTCCCCGCCCCGAGGCGAGCGACTTCGACCCGCAGGTATTGCGCCTGTTCGACCAGTACGTGCACGGTGCCATCGATCGCAGGGGTTTCCTGGCGGGGGCCGCGCGCTTCACCGTCGGCACGGCAACCGCCGCTGGCCTGCTCGCCGCACTGAGTCCGAAGTTCGCCGCCGCGCAGCAGGTCAAGCCCGACGACGAGCGCGTGTCCGCCGCGCACGTCGAGTTCGATTCACCCAAAGGCTACGGCAAGGCGCGTGGTTACCTGGTCAGGCCGGCCAGGACGAAAGGCCCCCTGCCCGTGGTGCTGGTCGCACACGAGAACCGCGGTCTCAACCCGCACATCGAGGACGTCGCGCGCCGTTTCGCGCTCGAGGATTTCATCGCGTTCGCACCGGATGCGCTGTTTCCGCTCGGCGGCTATCCCGGCGATGAAGACTCGGCGCGCGCGCAGTTCGCGAAACTCGATGCGGCGAAGACACGCGAGGATTTCCTCGCGGCGGCCGGCATGCTCCGGGGTCTGGACGGCAACAACGGCCGCATGGGCGTGGTGGGATTCTGCTGGGGCGGCGGCATGGCCAATTTCCTCGCGACACGCCTGCCTGGGCTCGCCGCCGCGGCGCCCTTCTACGGCAGCGCACCGGCGCTCGAAGACGTGCCGAAAATCCAGGCGGAAGTGCTGGTCGTGCTGGCGGCGGAAGACGAGCGCATCAACGCGGGTTGGCCGGTCTACAAGGCCGCGCTCGAGGCCGCGAAAGTTCGGCACGCCTCGTACCAGCCGCCCGGCACGCAGCACGGCTTCCACAACGACACGACGCCCCGCTACGACGAGGACGCGGCGCGCGAAGCCTGGCGGCGCACGACCGCGCTGTTCGAGCGGACCTTGCGCAAGCCGGCGTGACGCGACCGACGTAGAAACCTCCCAGGACAACATCGATGACGAACGGCAAACCAGGACGGGACAGCGAGGCGGTGCTCGATCGCGTAGTCGCGCAGGCGCGGCGCGATGCGAAAGAGCGTGATCAGGGCTATCGCGAACGCGCGCTCAAGATGTATCCGTGGATCTGCGGGCGCTGTGCGCGCGAGTTCGATCGCAGCAACCTGCGCGAGCTCACGGTCCACCACCGCAACCACGACCACGACTTCAACCCGGCCGACGGCAGCAACTGGGAACTGCTCTGCATCTACTGCCACGACAATGAGCATTCGCGTTACATCGACCACACCGGCGGCAGCGCGCTCGACGCCGAAGACCGGCCCGCCGCCGCCACGAGCAACCCGTTCGCGAACTTGAAGGCACTGCTCAAGCGCGAATGACGATGCGCGCGGCCATCACGAAAAAGGCCGGCGATTTGCCGGCCCTTTGCCTTATCGGCACACTGGGTGCGATCGAGTCAGTAGAACAGTCCGTACAGGATGTCGGCGACGAGACCCGAGCTGACCGAGATGAGATACACGTCCCGATCCACGCGCACCCACTGGTAACCGTAGGGCGGCGGCGCCAGTCCGTACGGGCGATAGTCCACGAAGTAGCTGCGCCCGTAGTAACCGTAGGGCAGGCGCGCGCCGATGCTCCAGCGACCCGCACGGTAGCCACGCGGGTACACATAGTGCGCGTGGTGCCGGTACTGGCGTGAAGCGTAGTAACGGTCGCGGCCACGGTCGTGGCGATCGTAGCCGCGCCCGTCATGCCGGCCGTCGTAGTGTCGGTTGTCCCGCCAGTCGTGGCGACCGTCGTTGCGACCGTCCCTGCCGTCGTTGTGGCGGTTGCCCCGGCCATCGTAGGCACCGTGGTCGCGACCGTCGTTGTGGCCATACCTGCCGTCGTGGCCGCGGTCGCCGCGACCCTCGTAGGCGCCATGGTCGCGACCGTCGCCCCGGCCTGAGTACGAGCCCTGGTTCCCGTCGCTGCCCCTGCCGCCGTGACCGTTGGCGCCACGAGGGTCCCGGTAGCCGCGTCCGTCGTTGCCGCCACCATGCTGCGCCCGGGGCGATGCAGTCGCGCCCTGATCGCTCTCGACAGGCAAGGCCTCGCGGTGGCTTCGCGGGCTGTCCCCGCGATCCATGTGCCGCGCGTCGCCGCGGCTCTGGCGGTCGCCGCGATCGCGACCGTCCGACTGCGCATGCAGCGGCGCCGGCGCACCCAGTGCCGCGCCCAGCAACAAGGCCGAGCCCAGGATCCAGAACTTGTTCATTGACAGCATCCGCCAGGGGAGAGGCCGTGATGGTGACGTGACGAAAGTGGCCAAGGCATGAATGGCCCAGGGATATTTATTCGCACCTCCCGGAACTTTCCGCGCGTGCATCGCTGGCGTGGCGCGGCCGCATCTGCGCACAGCCTTGCCTGGGCCGGGGGTGTCGCAGCGGCGGGAATCTGCTTCAGTCGACCGCGCGGTGCATCAGGGTTTGGGCGTGATCGCGATCCAGTCGCGGATCAGGTACATGCGCCCCGAGCACTTCTGGTTGTAGTCGGCGATCGCGGCGTTGTGCCGCACGAGGAAGGCGTTGTAATCCTCAACCCTGGCGTTGAAAACCTCCAGTTGCTTGCCTTCCGCGATGACCGACTCGTTGTACTGGCGCACGTCGCCCTCGTCAGCAAGGTCGAGCGAGCCCTTCCTGATGTCGACCCAGTGGCGCTCGCGCTCGAGTGCCCGTTCCTCGGCATCGGTGGCGATCTTGAGCGTGCCGAGTTCGGCCGATAAGGCATGGGTCCGCGCGTCGAGGTTGACGCACTCGCGCAGCAGTGCGCCCGTCATCCTGGGACCCTTGTAGGCATTCCACTCCTGCAGGGTGGCAATCCCCTGCCGCTCGCGAACTCCCTCGTCGATCGCCGCGGCCTGCTGAGATATCACCAGCAGGAGTGCGCCGCAGGCACACGCAAAACGGGGCGGGAGTGGCGCATCGAACGGCTGTCTCACGCGGCATTCCGGGTCGGCATGTCCAGAGCGTGGAAGCAACTTTTGGCCGGACGCCCACTGCAGGCGCGGCCGGCCAAGAAGCTGTGCAACGTGGTGAATCAGCGGGTCAGGCTGCGGCGTCCTTCAACTTCTTGAGCGGACGCACCTTCACCTTCACCGAAGCCGGCTTCGCAGCGAACCACTGCTCTTCCTTGGTGAACGGATTGATGCCCTTGCGCTTCGGCTTGGCCGGCACGTTGACTGCGGAAATCTTGAGGATGCCCGGCAGCGTGAACGTTCCTGCGCCCTTCTTGTGCACCGAACCCGCAACGGCGCCTTCGAGTGCGCTCAACACGGCGCGCACGTCCCTGGCTGCCACGCCGCTCGCTTCCACGAGATGCGCCACGAGGCCGGACTTGTTCAGCGCATCCTTGATCGGCTTGACTGCCGCCGGAGCCGCTGCTGCCTTGTTTCCCTTTGCTGCTTTCTTCGTTGCCATGGATTTCCCGTGTGTCTGCGTGGATGAGTTGAAAGTGCCTGTCGGCGTGTCGAATGTACGAGAAGCCCGGCCTATCGCCAAGCGCGATTCGTCGATTTCGATGCGGGTGCGTTGCCCGCGGCAACGCGTCGTGAGGCCTAAAACGAGTGGAATTCGCGGGTTACGTGCGAAACCTCGCAAGTCAGGGCGCTGCGCGGAAACACGTCGGAACGGGGCCGAATGGCTGTCTGGAGCCCCTCGGGCGGCTGCAGCGACGCGTCCCGCACGGGGAAACCGGTCGAATCCGATCCACCAGGGCCGCGCCGCCCGCGCTCCGGCGACCTGCGGTTTCGGGCATTTGCAGACGTCGTAGCCATTGTCGAACACCACGTTCCATCCCCGGCCCCTTCTGCTGCAGCCGCCGGACGGCGTCGAGCACATGAAGAGCGTGGTGCGCAGCGTGCTGGGCGCGTTGTCGCTGCTCGCGCTGCTCGGCATCCGCTACCCATTGCGCATGTTGCCGCTGCTGTTCTTCGAGCTCGCGTGGAAGATCATATGGGTGATCGCGTACGGACTGCCGCTCTGGTCGACGGGCGCGCTGGATGCCGGGACCAGCGAAACGCTGTTCGCCTGCGTCATGGGCCTCGTGCTGGTGCCGATCGCGATTCCGTGGCGGTACGTCCATTGGCACTACGTGAAGGCGGCGGGCGACCGCTGGAGAAATCTCCCCGCTCCGTAGCCATCGCCACCGGTCCGCCGCGCTCCTGCCCGCGGCAGGAACTACGCGGATTCCGCGGCCGGCGGGCTCGCCGCATCGCGCACGCCCGCGCGGCGCACGCAGTTACGGCCGTCGCGCTTGGCGCGATACATCGCGGCGTCCGCTTCGCGCAGCAGCGCGTCCGCGTGTTCGCCCTTCGCGGGGATGCGGCTCACGATACCCGCGCTCAGCGTGACGGTGTCGGCGTCGTTGCCCAGCCGGCGCGGCGGCAACGCCTCCACCAACGCGCGCATGCGCTCGGCGATGCGCGCGACGGTTTCGATGTCGGCGTCGACCAGCAGACAGGCGAATTCCTCGCCGCCGAAACGCGCGACCAGATCCTGTTCGCGCGTCGCGCTCTGCAGTGCCTCGGCCACAGCGCGCAGTGCCGCGTCACCGGCGAGGTGACCGTGCAGGTCGTTGTAGCGCTTGAAGTGGTCGACGTCGACGACGATGAGGCCAATCGGCGCCGAGTGCTCCACCGCTCGATCGATGGCCGCATCGATCGCCTCCATGAGTCGCCGTCGGTTGGCCGCGCCGGTGAGCGGATCGAGATACGAAAGCTCCGTGAGGCGCACGTTCGCGTCGTGCAGTTCGGTCGTGCGCGTGGCGACCTCGCGCTTGAGCCGGCGTTCGCGGCTCCGGAGGTTGCGGTTGTAGAGCAGCGCAGCGAGCGCACCGACCAGCAGCAGCATTACCAATCCCGCGAGCCTGACCCACGCACGTTGCCACCAGAACGGTTCCACTTCGATCACCAGTGAGCGCGGAGCGGCCGGCGTGCCCGCGTAGTCGCGAGCTTCCACGCGCAACTCGTAACGCCCCGGCGGCAACACGCTGAAACTTCGGCTGTGTTCGCTGCCCCACTCGCCAGGGACGGGATCGAAACCCACGAGCTGGCTGCGATACGTCGACTCGGTCTCGCGCAGACCCGACAGCAGCGCGTATTCAACCTGGAGTTCGCGCGTCCCGGCGGCGAGCTGGAGTGGCGCGCCATCCATGGACTCGCGCCACTCGCCGTCGACGCGCACGCCGGTGAAATACAGCGGCTTGGCGCGGGTCTCGCCAGTTGACGTGCGCAGGCCCGGATCGAACACGCTGAGGCCACCGAGCGTGCCTACCCAGTAGCGGTCGCGCGAATCGATGAACTGGGTATTCGAGTTGCACTCGTCGTGCACGAGCCCGTCGCGCCGCCGGAACACGCGCTCCGTGTAACCGCGCCCGCTGGCCATGGGCGTAAGCTGCTGCACACCGTTGTTGGTGCAGACGTAGATGCGTCCGACGCTGTCGCGCAGCACGCTGTAGACCGTGGGATCTGGTGCGGCCGGAACGTTGTCGCCGCTGACGAGCGCAGGCGTTTCGGGATCGGTGACGTCGACGCGCACCACGCCGTGCCGATTGCTGCTGGCCCAGAGCACCGTGCGCTCACCTTCCGGAATCAGCGCGACGCTGCGGTAGCCGGCATCGGGGAGCGCGAGTCCCTCCGGCAGTGCCTGCCACTGCTGCCCGTCGAATCGATGCAGCCCGAGATTGCTCGCGGCCCACAGCCACGAACGTCCGTTCGCATCGATTTGCTCGGCCATCCCGATGACGCCCCAGTCGGCCGCGCCGTCGACGTGGAATGAAGTCCACTCGCCTGCCCGCAGCCGATGCACGCCGCTGCGCAAGGTGCCGAACCAGAGTTCGTTCTCGCCCGCGTGGCGCCGTGGCAGCACGAACGCGGCGGCCTCGTCCTTCTCGGTCGGCCACGGCACGTCGATGCGGGAAAACCCGAAATCGTCCGCGACCCGAAGCAGCACGCCGCCGGTCAGGCTCAGCAGGCGCCACGGCTCGCCGTCGGGTCCTGCAACGCGCCACGTGCCGCGCACTCCACCGTCGAACGGCAGCGAGCCATCCGCGCTGTTGAAGTACCGCCACGCGCCATCCTGGAGCACGCCGATGCCGCGTTGCGACGTGCCGACCCAGAGCCGCTCGCCGCCGCGGCCATCAGGCTCGAGCAACAGGCTGAAGACACCGTTCTCGCTCGCACCGAGCAGCGAAACCGTCTGCCACTGGCTCTCCGTCAGCGCAGCGCGCGCGATGCCACGCTCGGTCGCGAGCCACAGCACGTCGAATCCGTCGGGATGGCGCTGCAGCTTGAGTCCGCGCACCGCATCCGACGGCAGGCCATGGCGGCGGTCGAACGTCGTCAGCGTGTCGCCGCGGATGCGGATCAAACCGGCGCGCGAGGCGATCCAGAGTATCCGCTCGCCCTGCGGCGAGTACGTCACCTCGGCCGAGTACAGTGCCTCCGACGGCAGCTCGCCGCGCGCCGAACGCCACATCCGGATGCCATCGGAGGTGATGCGCGCGAGGCCGCCGCCGTAGCTCAGGGCCCAGAGTTCCTCGACGCCGCGATCCACGCTGCGACGCAGGTCGGTGAACATCATCCGGTTCAGTTCGGGCGCGCCGAAGCGCTGCCATGGCGCCGGCTGACCCTGCGCGGGCACGTCGCGATACCAGAGTCCGTCCTGGGCACTCGCCATCCATTGCCGCGGACCGCCGAACAGCGACCGCGTCTGTTCGATCGCGATGGCGCGCCCGGACTTCGACGTCGCGTTGCCGGGGTCTGCATGCCACCGGCCGCCGCGGAGCTGCGACAGCCCAGCGTCGTGGGCCACCCAGTACTCGCGCTCGCCCGCGACGTTGGTCGTGGTCGAGAATCGATGCAGGAATCCATCGACTTCGCCGCGCCGAAGCGTCCATGCATGGCCATCGAGATGCGCGAGCCCTTCGCGTTCGAAGATCGCCCAGGGCATGCCTTCGCCGTCGACCAGCATGTCGCGCACCAGGCTGCGCGCATCGGGTGTGGTCGATGGTGTCCAGCGGTAGCCGTCGAACCGCGAGAGTGAAGACGCCGAACCCGCCCAGGGGAATCCGCGTGCATCGAAACCGATGGTGCTCCAGATCTCGTCGGACAGACCGTCCTTGAGCGAGTACACCGTGAACGCGGGCGCCGCCTCGTCGGCCACGTTGAGTGTTGCGGGCCGGGCGGGAGGATCCGCAACGAATGCCGCGACGCCGGCAGAAATCAACGCCAGCAGCACGAACACCGCCGTGGGCCAGCGACGCCTGCGTGGAACCGCCACACGGTTCGCGAATGCAACGCTCAGCATCGACCGAAACCCGCAGCGGCGGAATCGCTCGCACACCATGCGCGAACCGTGGGGTGTCTCAGCGGGGCGCACCCGTGGGTTCGACGACGCAGTGGCGGCCGATCAAGGCCGGCGCCGGAATCGCATGGATCATGCGCTACGGAAAACTCCGCATACATCTTCCGCGCGATCGAGAGGTCTTCATCCATGCGACTCTCGAACGCAAAAACGACGCCAGCGAAAGTCGCCGCGGGAAAGTTGCGCATTGGCGGACTCTGGCGGGGACGCGCGAGGATGCTTGAACGCGCATGCATGCGCAATCGCGACGGTCGAGTCGGGATATCGGGCGCGAGAACGGCACAATCGGACACAAGTCGCGACAATGTCGCGCCAGTACCTACTCCCGCGGTCTATGCGGCGCGCAACGGTCGCCAGTCGCCAGCAGGTTGCGCCAGTCGGTCGGCGACGATGCGCATCACGCTGCGATTCCAGCCCATGCCGAGGTGACTGCCTTCGACCTCGACGTCTTCGAGCTTGCGGCGCGCGCGCGGGTGCTGGCAGGCCTGCCACGAGACGATACCGTCGTCCCGGCTGTACAAAGAGGTGGTCGGCACCGACGGCGGCTTGCGTAGCCGCGCGCCGCGTTCCGCATCGATCACCGCGGCGTCGCCCCTGAGCAGTCGCAGGATCCAGCCGACGTGGGTGGCGTCGTTGGACCAGTTGAACGGTGTGCCCATCGTGATCACCTGGCGCACCCTGGGGCGGATCAGTTTCGCGAGCTCACGGGCATAAAGCCCGCCGAGACTCCAGCCGATCAGCGTCGCCTTCTGCTTGAACGGCGCGAGCTGTTCCATGGTGTGGGCGGCAAGCTCGTCGAGCCATGCATCCACGTCGCCCTCGGGACCGGTATTGCGGCCGCGACCCCAGTCGAACGCTTGGTAGCCGAGCGAATTGCAGTAATTGCGCAGCGGAATCAATGCCAGTCCGTCGCTGCCCAGCCCGGGAAACAGGATCACCGGATGCCCATCGCCGCGCGGGGCGCTGCGCACGCCAGAGACGGTGTGCTTCGCCAGCTCGAACGCGGCGCGCCAGGGCTCCGAGCCGAGCAGCGCGAGCGACGGGCGTCGCAAGGAGGGAGTGGAAGCGGTGCTGCTCATCGGGACTGCCTGCGAAAAACCTGCCCGCACGGTAGGCAGGATTCCGTCAACCCGCGATGAATGCGGGGGTTCTTCGTGACTTGGAGCTGAAAATGCGTCTTGAAGTCGCGCTGAGGGCGGGCAACAGTCAATGCCGGCAGCGGGACAGCTGACGCGCCGGCACGCCCGTTGCCCGAAGTGGCACTCGGGTTCCGCTAGCCTTTGCGCAACAGCTCATCCGGGGAAA
>JBBRIE010000079.1:0-12432 GCA_038221545.1 Lysobacterales bacterium | reverse complement strand
GTTTGGGGGCTGGCCCCCCGCGGGGGGCCACCCCCCCCGCGTGCTATTGCGCCGCCGGCATGGCCCAACTGGGGGGGCACGCCCCGTGTGGGTTCCGCGCCCGCCACCGACCCTCCAGGGCCTGGTTCAGCGGAACGCCGCCACGGTCGGGCCGCGCGCCCGCCATACCCGCGTGTTGTCGTTGCGGGTCGTGGTGCCGATGGTGACGCCGCTCAGGGTGTAACTGGGCGACGAAAACGCACCGAAGCGGGTGCAGGAGGAGCAGGGGCCGTTGTTCACGGCCATCACGGTGCGTCGATTGATGCTGCTCATCACGTAGCCGTGGCCGTACGCGTACGGGGTCAGCGTCGGGTCATTGTCGTGGCGCGCGCCGACCACGTGGGCGGCCTCGTGCACGAACGTGAAGTTGCCGGACAGGCAAGTCGGATTCATCACGAAGTACGCGCTCGTGCTGGAGGTGGCGATGCCTGCGGCTTGTCCGCAAAGGCCCGCACTCGCCGGTGCGACATACGCGACAATGTCCGCCGTGCTGCTGTTGCGCTGTCCCGCGATGGCGTCGTACCAACCATCCGATCCGTTCGTCAGCCGGCTCAGCATGGTCGAGTAGTTGGTTGACTCCGACTGGGTGAAGAACCTGATCGACCCGGCTTGCTGGAAGCGGATGTCCGTGTTGGTTGCCGCGAGCGCCTGGTTCGACTCGGTGAACGATAGGTCGATCGCCTGCTGCTCGTTGCCGACGGCGGCCGCCGCCGACGGACCGAACGCCACCATGACGCGGATCGTCGAGATCGCCTTCGGGCCCGCCGTCGCCTTGCCCAGATCGCCCACGGTGCCGACGTTGCGCATCATTTCGGCATACGCGCTCTCGTCCTCGTCAGGGAGGAACTTGCTCTGGTCGACTTCCACCAGGGCGTGTAAGCCCCCCTCGATCGGAACCAGGCGGTAAAGCTCGCCGGCGACCCGGATGTTCGCGAGGATCGTGTCGCCTGAGCGCACCGCAATGATGTTGTCGACCTCCGCGTCAAGCGCTAGCTGCCGTCCGCCCGTGTCGTCGGCCGCGCGCTTCATCGTGATCTGGCCGATCCAGACGTCGTTGCCGCTCTCCATCCGCTGGAAACCGGTCTGCCGGGCGGTGAGCACGATGCCGCCCGGCAAGCTCAAGCGCATTTCGGTGGTGCCTGCCGCGATCAGGTCTGCGCGCGCCGCGACGATTTCGATGCGCTCGTTCGCGGGATCCGCGGCAACCTGTTGCAGCAGTTGGCCCGGCGCGGCGACCTGCTCACGGTTACCGACCGCAGCGAACAAATCCTCCGCCGCGACGGCGTTGGCGCACAGTGCGAACAGGAACGAGCCGACGGCGAGAGAGATACGGGTGAGCTTCATGGAGTCAATCCTTTGGAGTGGGCGGAGGAAACGAAACCGGGGAGGCAAGCACGCCCGCCGACGCCGGCACGCCGGGCAGGAAAACCTTTGCGTGAATCAATGCGTGGCGACCCATCACCACTCCCCCGAGGGTGTCGAGCTACAGACGTGTGGACGGCTTCCGGAAAGTGCGAGTCGCGATTCGCTCGGCCCGCGAATGCAACGCGGCCGGGCGAAGCGGCGGAAGCTAGGTGTCGTGCGCGGGGCGGTCAAGCTGCGACGCAACACGCGCGGCACATTCCACTCCTGACGGCAGCCCGTGAGCCGCACGTCGCCCGGGTCTCAGGGCGACGAGATCCCGTGGTGCGAGCGGTAGAACGTGGCGGCGTCGACCGGGCGACCGAAGAAGAATCCCTGCGCCCAGTCCGCGCCGAGCCGCACCATGAAGTCGCGCTGGCTGAGCGTCTCGATGCCTTCGGCCACCACCGTCAGCTTGAGGCGCTTGGCGATATGCAGGATCGCCTCGCACACGGACGTGTCGGCATCGTTGCCCGGCACGCCCTGCATGAACTGATGGCCGATCTTGAGGCCGTCGAACGGCAGGCGCCGCAGAACGTTGAGGCCCGCGTAGCCTTCACCGAAGTCGTCGATGACGAGCTTGACGCCGAGTAGTTTCAGGCCAGCGCAGGCACTCGCGATCTCCGGCAGGTCCTCGATGAGTGCGTGCTCGGTGATCTCGATTTCCAGCGCTTCGCCGGGCATTCCCACCCGGGAGAGGTAACGCCCGACCCGCGCGGGAAAGTCATCCGTCACCAGTTGCCGGGACGATACGTTCACGGCCATGCGGCCAATGTCCAGCCCGCGATCGTGCCAGTCGCGCCACTGTTCGCAGGCTTTCTCGAGTGCAAACGCGCCGAGCCGGACGATGTCGCCCGTATTCTCCGCATGCGGGATGAAGACGTCCGGACCGACGGCGCCGAGCAGGCGGTTGTTCCAGCGAAGCAGCGCCTCGGCACCGACCAGTCGGCCGTCGCGCGGATCGACCTTGGGCTGGTAGTGCATGGACATCTCGTTGCGGTCGAGGGCGCGCCGCAGTTCGGTCTCGACGATCAGGCGGCTGTTGATGGACGACGCCAGCGCCGCGTCGAACCGCCGCCACTGGTTACGCCCGCGCTGCTTGGCGTCGTAGAGCGCGGCGTCGGCATGACTCAGGAGATCGTGCATGCGATGGCCGTCGTCCGGCCAGCGCGCAACGCCAACCGAGACGGTGACGGAGAAATCATGCCCCTGGAAGCGAAACGGCCGCGCGAACGCCCGCGTCAGCCGGCCCGCCAGGCGGGCGATCATGCGCTCTCCCTGCGCGGCGTCCTCGGGCAGGCGCATGGTGATGAGGAACTCGTCGCCACCAAACCGCACCAGCAACTCCTGGTTCTGGCAGCAACGACGCAGCCGTTGCGCGGCTGCCAGCAGCATGCGATCGCCGCCGGCATGGCCAAGGAAATCATTGACGACCTTGAAGCGGTCGAGGTCGATGCTGAGAAGCGCGAACGGCAGGCCACGCTCGATCGCCTCGTCGAGGGATTGCAGCATGGTTTGCCGGTTGGGCAACTGCGTCAGCGAATCCTGCGTGGCGCGCTGGTGCAGCTGCTGCTCGAAGCAGTGACGCTGGGTCACGTCCTGCAAACTGCCCGACAGCGTTGTTGGCCGCTCTCCTTCGCGACGGAGCACGCGACCGATGATGCGCAGCCAGCGCGGTTCTTCGGTACTCGCGAACGCGACCTCGGTATCGAATGCGGTCCCGGAGTCGGCGAGAGCCTTGAACGCCGCCTTCAGATTCAGCGCATCGCCGTGCCGCAGTACTGCGAATACATTGGCCCAGTGGGTCGGAGCGCCGGGTGAATCGCCCAGCAGTTTCCAGGCCTGGGCGGAAAAGTCGAAGGTCGCACCGGTGACGTCGTATTCCCAGCCACCGATGCCGGCGAGCGCTTCGGTTTCGCTCAGCATTGCGTTCTGCCGAGTCAGCGCATCCTCGGCGCCGAGCTGCGCGCTGATATCGCGCGCGACCGCCACGATCCGCGCGCGCCCGCGGTCCAGATAGCCATTCGAATGCACATCAACCGGAAAGCGCGTGCCGTCCGCGCGCCGGTTGAACACGCGGTCGACGAATGTGTGACCGAGCTGCAGCTTGCTCCAAACCCGTTTCATGTGGTCGGGCGCCAGTTCGGGGTTGAGGTCGAACACGGTCAGGCGGCACAACTCGTCGCGATTCATGCCAAAGCTGCTGCAGGCGGCGGCGTTTGCCTCGACCACGCGGCCGCGGCGATCGAACACGGTGACCGCGTCCGGCACCGCATCGAGCAGGCTGCGGTAGCTGCGTTGCGAGGAGTCCGCCTGTCGCAGCGTGCGTCGCAGCAACTGGCGGAGCGCGGCCGGTCCGAGCTGGGCGAGATCGTCGGTTTCGACTTCGTCGGCCGGGCCCGATCCGATCCGCCACACCCCGCGCGCCACCGCCTCGGCGGGAGCACCGCCGGGTACCGGAAGCAGGGGCAGCTTCGACCCCATCGTTGGACGCGTCAGGCTGCGGAGGATGCGCCGAGCTTACGCCCGCCGTGTGGCATCCGCTACCGCCGCCGGTCGCGCGCAAAAGGCGCGACCGCCGCGAAGATCCGGTCAGGGCAGGTTCGGATCAGGGGATGTCGGTGGCGGCGCGCCCGCATCGATCGACTCGGGCGACATCGGCAGCACGAGCGAGGCGCCGCGGCCGGCGAGGTTGACGGTGCCGAACCGCTGCGCGCAGAGGGTGCGGTTCGCGCTCCGCACGGAAGCGTCCGCCCCGGGATGCTGGGTGCCGGCGACCTTGGGATCGCGATCCAGCAGGATCCGCGCGAACTGATCGCCAAACTGCCGGGCGAGTTGCCACGCATCACCGATGCTCGAAAGCTTCGCGCTGTGGGTGATCGGGTTGGCACCGCGTGCCCAGCGCATCGCAGCGAGTTGCGTGCCGTCGGGCGCGCGCGCCTCGGCTTCGGCGGCAAGCGCGCCGAGTCCCGCCGGCAACCGGAACGGTCCCGGCACGAAGATGCCGATCAGGGACGATGCACCCGCAGCGGTACGATCCGTCGGCACGATCACGGTGAGCACCAGGCGCGTGTCGACCCGGTTGATGCCCGCGCCTTCGCCCAGTTCGACGTATTTCCCGAGCCGGTTGCAAAGCGCACGACCGGCGTTGTTGGCAACCAGCGCTGCCTGCCGCTCGGTCACGCCCGCGCGCAATGCGTCGGCTGCCACTTCGACGCGCGGCACGGCATAGCTCGCGTGGTGCGAGAGCGCGTTCGTGTCGACGAAGTGCTCGACCAGCCGATGGCGCTCCTTCGTGACGACAGCCAGCGGCGACTCCGACTCGATCGCGGGACGGCGCACCTGGGGGGCGGTGGCGCAGGACACGAGCAGGAGCAGCAACACCGGTGCGACCGGGCGAAGCGAAGTCGTCGACATGGGCACAGTTCAATGGGGAAGCGCGGACCGTACTCCGGGGCGCGTGTTCGCCAGGTCTACGCGCCGGACCGCCGGTCGGGGCTTTTAGCCGGCACGGGCCCGGTATAGCGTTGCGCCGCGGCGTCCCGGCGGGCGCCTGCAACGACCGCGACGGGGGGAGTCCATGCTCCAGATGCGACCGAACTGCGAATGCTGCGACGCGGACCTGCCACCCGATTCGGTCGAGGCGTGGATCTGCTCGTTCGAGTGCACGTTCTGCACGGCGTGCGTCGAATCGCACCTGATGGGCCGTTGCCCCAATTGCGGTGGCGACTTCTCGCGGCGTCCAACGCGAGCAAGGGCGTTGCTGACTGCCAATCCGGCCTCCAGGCAGCGTGTATCCAGGGTAGGTGGCTGCCCCATCAACGCGCCGGATTGATCGATCCGCACGCTCGTCCGCAGGATCGGCGGACCTGCACCGGGGTCGTCGGATCGGCGAGCAACGCGTTGATCTCCAGGGCCGATTTGACCAGCCGACGAACCGGCCGCACGCGCCGAACTCAAAACGATGCGCATGCGCGCGCCTTGACCCGCACCTCCTGCTGGAACGCAGATTTGTAGGCGGCCACGATCTCGCGCACGGCCCGCTCGCTGGCCGCGTCATCCGGATGCACGAGCACGAGGACGTTCGATGCTTCGCGGACGATCCCGCCGCCTTCGGAACGCCATTGACCCGTCGCCTGCGAAACGGTGAATCCTCCCGGGAAGCGCGGGGTCACGGTGCCGGCGACAAACCTTGCCCACTCCGCCGGCGTGACCATGCCGCGCGGAAGCAAAAAAACTTCCTGCATGACCCTCGTCGCGAACTCCGCCGCCCTGGCGGAGTCCCCGCCGAAGCCCAGCTGGAAAGTAGCGAGCGGCCACTCCCGTCCGTCTGGCTGCTGATCCGTGACGGTGCGGGGACCGCTGACGCCGGCAGATGCAAACAGCGTCGTTGCCCGCTCGCGCTCGGCTGCACTCAGCGCGACCACCGGAAGGTCGATGGCGATCTCGTCGTTGCGCATGTCGAACTGGACGAACTTGCCGCTGTCGGGATCATCGACGACCACGAACCGTTCGTCCCGCGCCGGATGCGCGAGGATGCGGTCGAGGGCAGCCTTGATGTCGACTCCCTGCGCTTGGGCGCCGGTGCAGCAGGCCGCCAGGAAAACTCCACCCAGGAACTTCGAAAGTGCGCGCATCAAGGCCTCGCTATGAGCATGTCGTCGGCCAGGTCGCGTTCCGGTCGCCCGCGCTTACATGGATGGGCAGCAAGCGTTCGGCCGGGATCCCGTCGCGGACTCAGGCTGCCGCGTTCCCGGCACCAGGACGACCTGCCTGCATGCGCGAACCCGCCCGGCTTCCCAGCCAGGCCATCGGCAGGTAGGCGAAGAGAAGATCGAGGGCGATGAACCAGACGGGCGCGGGAATCATGAAGCTCGCCGCGACGCCTCCGCAGAAAAAGACTACCCCGATCGCATACGCGACCTGCACCCGGTAGGTCGCCGCGATGAGGAACGCAGCGAGCGCACCCGCGAACGTGCCCAGCGCATGCGCGAGAAACGGCATCACGAAATGTCGTGGCTCGAACAGGTGCATCGCCTTGGCGAGGCTCTCGGCATGGGTGACATCCAAGCCCGCAGGCGGTGGGATGAGCGCCGGGCTGATCGAGATCAGCGCCATGTTGACGCTGCCTCCGATGACCAGTCCCACGAGGATCGCAAGCACGTTGCGCAGCAGGATCGGCATGGCGGAGGCTCCCGGCGCGAAGCAGCGGTGGAGAACGCGAATCCGATCTTGCGCTGCTGCAGCAGCGCAGACAAGCATCCGCAGCTGGCCACTCCGGCGATCGGGCCTGCACACCGATCCGCCGCGAACGTGTCGGCAGCCGACGGGCGGGGATGGTCAAGGCGTCGCACCGCTCTTCACCCATTCGAAGAATGCGTCAGGCCGTCACGCGCCAGGGAGGATTCCTGCGATTGTCACCCGCACGGAACAGGCAAAGCACGTTGCCGGATGGATCGACAAGCCGCGCCTCGCGCCAGAGCCAATGCTCGTCCGTCGGCAGTCGCGTGAACTCGATCCCCGCCGCGATCAACTGCTCTACCCGCGCATCGAGGTTGGCGCACTCGAAGTACACCACCACGCCCGTGTTGCTTGCGAGGTCTGCCACGGCATGAACCGAAAACGTCGAGTCGCCCTCCGGACACTCGAACCGGGCGTATCGCGGAGGAGAGTGGACGATGAGCGCGAAGCCCATTGCACGATAGAACGCGACGGAGCGATCAAGGTCGGTCGCAGGCAGCGTCACTTGATTGAGGTTCACCGGAATCTCCCTTTGCATCCTGGCATCAGCGGATCTGCCGGCGGCGGCGGACACCGGCCCGTCAGGCGTCCTTGCGAGCGAATCGAGCGTGCATCGCGTAGCCCCGTTTTGCGCTTTGCACCTGAAGCCACCAGACCAGGGTGGGAAGCACTGCACAGATCACCGCGAACAGCGCGACGAACGTCGCGCGGGGAAGACAGGAATCGGGCTCGCCAAGGATCCCGAAGTGTGAGGCGACGTGCTCCGGCAAGTCGCGGCCGAGCCAGAGTACGAAGAAGGTGCTGAGCGCGGAAGTCAGGAAGACAACGATACGAGGCATGCGGCACTCCGAATGAAACGCCAGTCATCGGAATCAGCCGACCCCGCGAAGCGGGGTCGGCTTGACGAATGGTTGCATGCAGCGCGTTGAATCACGCGATGACTCCACTGCCGCGAGTCGTCTTTCGTGCAGTGTTTCCTATCCGCCCTTCCCGAACCTTCTCCGCGCGCGCGAGGTGAAGGCTCCGGCATGCCTGTCCGATCCGGACTGCGACCGTCAGAACTGCTGCGAGAAGCGCACGCCGAAGGTGCGCGGTTGCGCGGCCAGCGTGTAGGTCTGCTCGCCGCACACGGCTTCGGCGCACTGGGAGAACTTCGACAGTTCCGCGCGCTCGTCGAACGCGTTGCGGAGGAAGAAGTCGAGTGCCCAGTTGTCGCGCTTGATGCCGAACGACAGGTCGACCATGGTGTAGGCGTCGAGCTCGCCCAGGATCTCGCGTTCGATCAGGCGGAGGTCGGATTCGCGCTCGCCCTCGTAGAACACCGAGCCCTGCCAGTAGGCGTCGAAGCTGCCGATGTTGAAGGAGTAGCGGCCGGTCACGTTGCCCTTGAAGTCCGCGGTCACCGGCAGGCGCGTGCCATCCGGTGCCTGCGGCTGGTCGCAGACCGTTACCGGGTTGCCCAGCTCGTCGGTGAAGCCGCAGTAGTTCTCGGTCAGCTCCGCGTCGAAGAACGCGAGCCCGCCCGTGATCATGAGGTTGTAGGTGGCGGCCCAGTTGAGCTCCATCTCGAGGCCGCGGATCTCGGCCTGGTTCGCGTTCTTGATCTCGGTGAGGCCGTTGGCGCCCAGGATCGAGAACTGGAAGTCCTCCCATTCCTGCAGGAACACGGCGCCGTTGAACGACACGCGGTTATCCATCCACGTGGTCTTCCAGCCGATCTCCCAGTTGGTGAGGAAGTCGGACACGTACGGCGGCAGCGAACCGCGGCGGTTGATGCCGCCGGGCCGGTAGCCTTCCGACCACGTGCCATAGATGAGCTTGTCGTCGTCGATCTCGTAGGTGAGGTTGATGCGGCCGATGTGGTCGTCGTCGCTGGTCGACTTGTCGAGGTTGATGCAGGGCGCGCCATTGAAATCGGTCTCGTCGAAACAGGCCGCCTCGCCGGTGCCGCTGCTGTAACCCTCCGAGAAGCCGAAGAAGCCCTTGAGGCTGTTGTCGGCCTCGAAGAAGCGAATGCCGCCGGTGGCCGTCAGCCGGTCCGTGATGTCGTACGACAGCTCGCCGAAGACCGCGCTGTCGTCGTCGGTGCGGAGCTGTTGCGTCAGCCAGATCGTATCGGGCCAGCCGGTGACGGAGATCGCGTCGGCGAGGTCGTCGACGCGGTAGCGCTGCTCGATGCCGTGCTCCTGCTCCTGCCAGAAGAGGCCGCCGACGAAGCGCAGGCGCTGGTCCTGCGGCGAGGACAGGCGCAGTTCGTGCGTATCGCGCTTGTAGTCGTCGACGCCCTGGATGTACTGCGACGGGTTGATGAGGTCGCCGGCGTCGTTGACGAAGTAGGCGCCGTAGCCGAACAGCGTGTCGTACCAGAACGCGTAGTCGTTGTAGTCGGATTCGCTGTCGACGTCGCGATTGAGGTGTGCATACGCGTAAACAAGGTCGAAATTGCCGATCTTGCCCTCCACGGTCAGCGCCGCCTGCGTCCAGCGGTCCTCGGCGCCTTCGGGATAGAAGTGCGTGATCTGGTTGTCGCCGATGTCCGGATCGAAGGCGAAGCTGCCGTTCGACTCCTGGTTCTGATGGATGATCGTCGGGGTGATGCTCCAGCTGTCGTTGAGGTCGACGCGGAGCGCGGCGCGCAGGCCATGGGTCTCGACGTCGTTGTAATCGTCCTCGGCGCGGTTGGCATTGTTGATGGTGATGCCCGAGGTCGGGAAGGTGCGCTCGCCGAACACGTTGTCGACATAGCCGCCGTCGCGCTTGGACCACGCCACGAGGCGCACGGCCGCGTTCTCGGTGATCGGGAAGTTGACGAAGCCCTCGGTCACGTAACCGCTGCCGCCATCGTCGATGGTGTTGCCCTCGACGCCGTAGCCGGCCGCGAAGCCGCTCGGATCCGGCTTGTTGGTGATGATGCGCACGGTGCCGGACTGCGAGCTCGCGCCGTACAGCGTGCCCTGCGGGCCGGCGAGCGCCTCGACGCGCTGGATGTCGTAGATGTGGAGGTCGAGCGCGCCCTGGATCGTGGTGATCGGCTGCTCGTCGAGGTAGAGGCCCACGCTCGGCAGCGAGCCCGAGTGGTTGCCGTCGCCGCCGCTGGCGACGCCGCGGATGTAGACCTGCGAGAAGCCAGGGCCGAAGCTCTGGAACGACACGCTCGGCAGCAGCCGCGCGAAGTCGTCGAAGTCGGAGATGTTCTGCTCCTCGAGGCGCGACTCGTCCAGCACCTGGATGCTGATCGGCACCTTCTGCAGATTCTCCGTCTTCTTCTGCGAGGTCACGATGACGGTTCCGAGCGCCAGGGGTTCGCTCCTGTCGCTGGTGTCCGCCCTGGACTCGCCCACGTTCTCGTCCGCCGGATCGACGAGTTGGTCCTGCGCGAACGGCGATGCGCACATCGCCAGATAAATCGCGGCCGCCAGGGGCACCCTGGCCATTGTGGACAGGCGCTTGCGTGCCGGGACCTGCTTGCTGCTCTTGCTCATTGCGATTCCCCCTGGGACGGTGTGTCGGATGAAGCGGATCGGTGCGCGGCGAAATCGGGTACGGCGGGATAGGCGTGGAGCACGGGTCCGAGCGCACTCCCGAGCGGCGCGAGCCACGCGTCGTAGTGACGCCAGTGGTCGACGCCCTCGCGGTAGATGGGCTTGCGCACCTGTTCCGAGCTGGCCGTGCGCACCGGTCGCTCGTTCTCGAAGAAGCGCAGGCAGCCTGCTTCGAACGGCAGGCCGCAGTAGTCGAGCAGGCGTCGCACTTCGGCCTCGGTGTCGTCGATCAGCGTCTCGTAGAACACGCGATGGATGCGGCCCGGCAGCACCGCGTCGTAGTGCGCCATGAGTTCGACGTAGTCGCGGTAGTAACGGCCGATATCCTCGAGCCCGTAGCTGAAGTTCTGGCCGCGCGCGAAATGCTGCTTGAAGCCCGAGAAGCAGCAGGCGAGCGGATGCCGGCGCACGTCGACGATGCGCGCCTTCGGCAGTGCCAGCTGGATCAGCGCGACGTGGGCGAAGTTGTTCGGCATCTTGTCGATGAAGAACGGCGCCGCGGTCTTGCGCTGCACGCGCGTGCGCTTGAGGTACTGCTCGCCGAGCGCGCGCAGCGCCGGCGCGTCGAGCGTCGCGAGCACCTCGTGGTAGGTGGCCGAGTCGCCCTCGCCCTGCTGGCGCAGGTCACGCGTCATCGAGATGATCTCGGGCAGTTCCATCGTTCCCTCGACCGCCGAGTGGCTCGAAAGGATCTGCTCGACCAGGGTCGAACCCGAACGCGGCAGGCCGACGATGAAGATCGGGTCGGCCGCCTCGCAGCCGGCGCCAGCGCGCGCCGCGAAGAACGGCCGGGTGAAGATGCGCTTCGAGCGTGCGACCTTGGCCGAAGTGTCGTCCGCGCTGTAGATCAGCATGCCGCGGCGCAGCCGGTTGCCCTCGAGGTAATGCGCGAACGAGGCGGCGTAATCGGCCGCATCCTCGAGCGCCTTGCCGAGCGCGAACTCGAACTGCAGGCGCTGCTCGGTGTCGAGGTCGGTGCGCGCGAGCTGCCGGCGCATCGCCTCGACGTCCGCGTCGGTGAAGCGCACGGTCTTGAGGTTGGCGAGGCTCCACCACGCCTCGCCGAAGCCCGGGTCGATGCCGATGCAGGTGCGATACGCCCTGATCGAGTCGTCCTGCGAGCCGGCGGTCTTGAGCGCGTGCCCGTAGCTCAGCCAGACGCGGGCGTTCTGCGGATACTCGTCGAGGATGCGCGCGTACAGGTCGATGGCCGGGGCGTAGTCGCCGATGCGGCAGAGCACCACGGCCTTGAGGTTGCGGTAGCTCGGGTTGTCGGGATCGAGCGCCAGCAGCGTCTGGATCTCGGCGAGCGCCTCCTGCGGCTTGTTGCCCCGGTGCAGCACCAGCGCGTAGTTCTGCCGCGCCGCGTGGAAGCCGGGCGCGAGCTCGAGGCAGCGCGCCAGCAGGTGTTCGGCGTCCTCGTGGCGCGCGAGGCGCGCGGCGATTTCCGCCAGCATGCGGATCGCGACGACATCGGTCGGCGCTTTCCGCAGGTGCGCACGCAGCAACGATTCGGCTTCCCCGATGCGGTTTTCGACGAGTGCGGCGGCCGCCGCCATCAAGTGCGGATCGCGCGTCGAGAAACGGATGTGCGAAGCGTAGGCCGCGTCGGCGCCAGCGGGATCCCCGGTGGCACTGAGGTGGTCGCCAAGTGCGAGCCACGCCTGTGGCAGCTCGGGCTTGAGCGCGACGGCGCGGCGCAACGCGGCGATGGCTTCGTTGCCGCGACCGGCCCTGCCCAGCGCGAGGCCGAGTTCGAGATTCGCCTGCGCCCAGTTCGGTTGCGCGCGCGCGAGCTTTTCGAGGATGGCGGCCGCCTGTTCGACGTCGCCTCGTGCGGCGTGCGACGCGCCGAGCAGCAGCAGCGCCTGCGGATGGCCGTCGACCACTTTCAGGATTTCCGCGGCCTGCTCGCCCGCCAGTGCCGGTTCGGTCGCGAGCAGGCGCGATGCGTGCGCGAGTGCGACCTCGACCGTAGCGGTTGGCTCTGCCAGCAGGCTCATCGGCACCCTTCGACGTGTAAGGCGCGTGAAATCGTGGCGCGACAGTAGCGTTAAAACCACGTTAATCCAAGGGTGGTCCGCGCCGTCGGGAGAGTTCCATGGACCTGCAGACGCCGCACAGCAGTCCGGGCGTCTGCGGAGATCGCGCGAGGCGCCTGCGGGAGTCCGACTCGAAATGCGCACCACAATCGGACACGTAACCGCCG
>JBBRIE010000078.1:0-12436 GCA_038221545.1 Lysobacterales bacterium | reverse complement strand
ACCTCGACGACGCGGAGCGCCTGCGTGCGCTGTTCGAGACGGTGCGCGAACTCAAGCGCGGCGGCCTCGTGCTGGCATTGCACGACATCAGCGACGGCGGCGTTGCGATCGCCGCGATCGAGATGGCCTTCGCGTCGCGGGCGGGCCTCGACCTGCGGCTCACCGCGACACAGTCGCGCGACCTCGTGGGCACGCTGTTCGCCGAGGAGCCCGGCGTGCTGCTGCAGGTGCGCGACGACGACCTGTCCGCCGTGCGGCGCGCGCTCGACCTCGGAGGGCTCGCGAACCTGCATTGCCTGTTCGCCACGCCAAGGGACGGCGGCCGCATCCGCGTCCTCGACGCCGACGCGCAGGTCCTGCACGACTTCGATCGCATGGAGCTGTTCGCGGCCTGGCAGGAGACTTCGCACGCGATGCAGCACCTGCGCGACGATCCCGATTGCGCTGGGGAAGAGCGTGCCAGCCTGCTGGACGAATCGGACGCCGGCCTCGCCGCGGTCGTTCCGTTCGACCCGGACGAGGATGTCGCCGCGCCCTACATCTCGGTCGGCGCCCGGCCGAGGGTCGCGATCCTGCGCGAGCAGGGCGTCAACGGGCAGACCGAAATGGCGGCCGCATTCATGCGGGCCGGCTTCGATGCCCACGACGTGCACATGAGCGACCTTGCGAGCGGCCGCGGCACGCTGTCCGGATTCTCCGGGCTCGCGGCCTGCGGGGGATTTTCCTGGGGGGACGTGCTCGGTGCCGGTCGTGGCTGGGCGACCGCCATCCGCGAACAGCCGCGGCTGGCGGCGCAGTTCGCTGCCTTCTTCGCGAACCCGCAGACCTTCGCGCTCGGCGTGTGCAATGGCTGCCAGATGTTTTCCGCGCTGGGCGACCTCGTGCCCGGCGCAACGCACTGGCCGCGTTTCCTGCGCAACCGTTCCGAGCAGTTCGAGGCGCGTCTGTCGCTGCTCGAAGTGCTCGATTCGCCCTCCGTGCTGCTGCAGGGCATGGCGGGTGCGCGCCTGCCCGTGGCGGTCGCGCATGGCGAGGGCCGCGCCGATTTCGCGAGCGCGGAAGCGGCCGCCCTGGCGCGAACCTGCCTGCGTTACGTCGACCACCAGGGCGGGGCCGCGGAACGCTATCCCGCCAATCCGAATGGATCACCCCTTGGCGCGACGGGCTTTTGCAACGACGATGGGCGCGTGACCATCCTGATGCCGCATCCGGAGCGCGTGTTCCGCGCCGTGCAACTTTCCTGGCGCCCGCGCGCATGGACCGGCGATTCGCCGTGGCTGCGGATGTTCCGCAACGCGCGCGCATGGGTCGGATGATGGCGAGCGCCGTCAATACCATCGATGTGGACGGCGTCGCCGAGGAGGTGTCGCTCAAGGCGTTCCTGTTGCAGGCGGTGTCGTGGCTGCCGCTCGCGTTCTTCCTCTGGTTCGTGCTGCGCACCGTCGCCGTGTACCCGGTCGTGCGGCTGGTGGCCGGAGTGCTCACGGGATGGTTGCCCGACATCTTTGCCGGGGCCCACCAGAACTTCCACACGATCGACGTCGACACGCTGCTGCCGGCGCCGGGTCAGGTCGATGCGGAGGGCCGGCAAGGCCTGATCACGCTCACATCCAACGCGCTGCAGTATGCCTACGGCGTGCCGGTGCTGATTGGACTGGTCATGGCGACACCGATGACGTGGACGCGCACGTTCGTCCAGCTCGCGATCGGATTCGCGGTGCTGATCCCGATGCAGGCGTTCGGCGTGACCACCGAATTGCTCAAGATCGTCGCGTTCGAGACCGGGCCGGACGGCGCTGCCGCGCTGGCGGCCAACGGGGTCTCGCCAACCGCCCTCGCGCTGGCCTACCAGTTCGGCTACCTGATCCTGCCGGCGCTGACGCCAATCGTCCTCTGGATCCTCATGAACCGGCCCTTCATCGAAGCGTTGCGCATTCCACCCGGAATGCAGGAACCGATGCCGCCGGCCGGGGTCGATGCCCCGCCCGCCCCGGAAATTCCCCGCGATGAATGAAGCCGTCCTCGCCGACGTCGCACCCGAACTCGAAACGCTGAGCGAGCTCGAGCAGCGCATCTGCGCAGGGCTCACCGCGCGCGGGCGCCTGCGCGACGCCGACCTCGTGCGCGCGCGCAAGCTGTACGCCGAGAATCCCGAAGGCGGCTTCATCGCCTTCATGACGCGTCTCGGTCTGCTGTCGGAGCGCGATGCCGCCGAGGGCGTGGCCGATGTCCTGCAACTCTCGCTGGTGTCGAGCAAGGAATTCCCGGACGCGCCGCCCGCCGGCGTCAACGTGTCCACGCGCTTCCTCAAGCAGTACCACGTGGTGCCGATCGGCGAGAGCGACGACGAAGTGACGCTGCTGGTCGCGGATCCTCAAGACCGCTTCGCGGTCGAGGCATTCGGACTCGCGGTCGAGCGTTCCGTCGCGGTCAAGGTCGGCTTGCGTTCGGAGATCGACGACCTGATCGAGCGCTTCTACGGCGCTGGCCGCAGCGCGATGGGCACCATCGTCGAGAGCGTCGGCGACGACACCGGCCGCGACGAGGACGACGTCGAACACCTGCGGGACCTCGCCTCCGAGGCGCCGGTCATCCGGCTGGTCAACCTCGTCATCCAGCGCGCCGTCGAGGCGCGTGCGTCCGACATCCACATAGAACCTTTCGAAGCGCGCCTCAAGGTGCGCTATCGCGTCGACGGCGTGCTCGAGGAAGTCGAATCGCCGCCGGCCAACCTGACGGCCGCGGTGATTTCGCGCATCAAGATCATGGCCAAGCTCAACATCGCCGAGCGCCGCCTGCCGCAGGACGGCCGCATCATGCTGCGAGTGCAGGGCAAGGAGCTCGACCTGCGCGTGTCCACCGTGCCCACGGCGCATGGCGAGTCCGTGGTGATGCGAATCCTCGATCGCGAGACGATCGTGTTCGACTTCAAGAAGCTGGGATTCACCGACCAGTTCCTGCCGCAGTTCATCAAGGTGCTGGAGCAGCCGCACGGAATCATGCTGGTCACCGGTCCCACCGGTTCCGGCAAGACCACCACGCTCTACACCGCGCTGTCGCAGCTGAACACGCCCGACGTCAAGATCATCACCGTCGAGGATCCCGTCGAGTACCAGCTCGAGGGCGTCAACCAGATCCAGGCGAAGCCCTCGATCGGCCTCGACTTCTCGCACGCACTGCGCTCGATCGTGCGCCAGGATCCCGACATCATCATGATCGGCGAGATGCGCGACCTCGAGACCGCGCGCATCGCGATCCAGTCGGCGCTGACCGGGCACCTCGTGCTGTCAACCCTGCACACGAACAACGCCGCCGGCGGCATCACGCGAATGCTGGACATGGGGGTCGAGGACTACATGCTGACTTCGACCGTCAACGGCATCCTTGCGCAGCGGCTCGTGCGCATGATCGAACCGACGCACGCGGAAAAGTACGAACCCCTGCCGGAAGTCGTCGCGGAGTTCGGGCTCCGTCGTTTCCAGCCGGAAGGCACCATCTATCTCTACCGCCCGATTCCATCGGCGCTCACGCCGACCGGTTATCTCGGGCGCACCACGATCATGGAGTTCCTGGTGATGAACGACGCGATGCGCCGGCTCGTCATGCAGCACGCCGGCATGGGCGAACTTGAAAACGCGGCACGCGAACACGGCATGCGCACGATGTACGAGGACGGCCTGGTCAAGGCGATGGCGGGGGTCACCACCATCGAGGAAGTGATGCGCGTCACGCAGGACTCCTGATTCTTCCTTCTCCCCGCGTGCGGGGAGAAGGTGCCCGCTGGGTGGTTGTGGGGCCATCGTCCCAAAGCCGCCCCTCATCCGGCGCTGCGCGCCACCTTTTCCCGCTGCCACGGGGCGAAGGAATCACACTTCGAGACGCATGCCTTCCTTCCGCTACAAAGCCGTAACGCCCGCAGGCGAAACCATCGAGGGCATGATGGACGCCGCGACCGAGCGCGAGGTGATCGGCAAGCTGCAGGACGCCGGCAACCTGCCGCTCGAAGCGCGCGAGGCGGCCACCGTGGGCGGTGGCGGCGTTGCCGGACTGCTGCGCCGTCCCGACATGGGCGCCGGTGAGATCCAGCGCTTCACGCTGCAATTATCGACGCTGCTGCGTGCCGGCCAACCCCTCGATCGTGCGTTGCAGATACTCATGGACCTGCCCGACTCCGAGCGCAGCCGCAAGCTGGTCGAGCGCGTGCGCGAATCGGTGCGTGGCGGCACGCCGCTGTCGACTGCGCTCGAACAACAACGCGGCGTGTTCTCGCGCCTGTACATCAACATGGTGCGCGCGGGCGAAGTGTCCGGCACCCTGACCGATACGCTCAAGCGCCTGGCCGAGTACCTCGAACGCAGCAAGGCGCTGCGCGACAGCGTCATCAGCGCGATGATCTATCCGTCGATCCTGGTCCTGCTCGTGGTCGGGGCGCTGATACTGCTGCTGGTCTTCGTCGTGCCGCAGTTCGTGCCGATATTCGAGGACGCGGGGCAGGAACTACCGCTACCAACCAAGGTCATTCTCGGTGCCGGCAATTTTCTCGGCGCGTGGTGGTGGCTGATCTTGGCGGTCGTCGTCGCGGTGGTCGCATGGTGGCGGAGGCGGCTGGCCACGCCGGAAGGACGTTTCGCCTGGGACGCGCGCCTGCTCAAGACGCGCATGGTGGGCGACCTCGTCGGCAAGATCGAGACAGCGCGGCTGGCTCGGACGCTGGGCACGCTGGTGAACAACGGCGTGCCGCTGCTGACCGCGCTGTCGATATCGCGCAACGTGCTGGGCAACCGCGTGCTCGCGGCGGCGCTGGAACGCGCGACCGAGAAGGTCAAGACGGGCGACGGACTGGCGCATGCGCTGACCGCCGAACAGACGTTTCCAAGGCTCGCGCTGCAAATGGTGGGCGTGGGCGAGGAATCGGGTGATCTCGGCAGCATGCTGCTGCAGGTCGCCGATACGTACGATGTTGAAGTCAGGACCACGATCGACCGACTGCTGGCGCTGCTGGTGCCTACGGTCACGGTCGTCATGGCACTCGCGGTCGCGGGCATCATGCTCTCGATCATGTTGCCCATTATGGATATGAGCCAAGCGATCGAATGAGGAATTCATGAACAAATCCAACGCAATCACGGCCAGCCGCGGCCGAACGCTTCGCAGCGCTGCACGATCGCAGGGCTTCAGTCTGATCGAAATCCTGATCGTGATGGCACTCATCGCGGTGGTCGCCGGCATGGTTGCCAAGAATGTCGCGGGCGGACGCCAGAAGGGCATGTACAACGCCGCCAAAACCCAGGTGCAGCAGTTGTCGGGCAAGATCGAGGAGTACGCGCTCGACGTAGGCAATCCACCGGAGAGCATCGACGCACTCGTCTCGGCGCCCAGCGATGCATCGAACTGGAATGGTCCGTACGTGAAGGCCAAAGACCTACAGGATCCCTGGGGCAGCCCGTGGCAGTACCGGTATCCGGGCGAACACGGCGACTACGACGTCTGGACGTTCGGCGCCGACAAGAAGGAAGGTGGGGATAAATACAACAAGGACTACGGAAACTGGGAGTAGTCCATGCGCGAGACGCAGTCGGCCCGGCGGCACGGCCAGCGTGGCTTCACGCTGATCGAAGTACTGCTTGTGCTGATGCTGATCGCCATCGTGGTCACGTCGGTGTCCGTTTCGATCGCGCGCAGCCTGGGCGGCGCGGAAGTGCGCGCGGCCGGCCGCGACCTGGTGGCGGCGCTGCGTTACACGCGCGGTCAGGCGATCGTCGAACGCGAGGAGCAGGCGTTCGAGTTCGATGTGGATGCGATGACGTATCAGGCGCCCGGACGCGCGGCAGTGTCCTTGCCCGAGGGTTTCGAGATGCGCCTGACTACGGCCGCGCAAGAGCAGTCCGGCGACGGCAAGGGCGCGATCCGTTTCTTTCCGGATGGTTCATCGGGCGGAGGCGTGATCCGCCTGCTGCGCGACCGGCGCGAGTGGCAGGTCGAGATCGCGTGGCTGACGGGCGAGATCCGCCTGCGCGAGATCGATACGTGAGCGGAGCCAGGCACAGGCATGCGGTCCCTGGAGCGCGGCGCGCCCGGGGCTTCTCGTTGCTCGAGATCATCGTCGCGTTCGTGGTGTTCGCGCTCGCGTTCGGTCTGCTGATGCAGGTCGCGTCCGGTTCCCTGCGCAACGCGCGGCACTCCGCGCACTTCACGCAGGCCGCACTGCACGCGCAGTCCAAGCTCGACGAGATCGGCGTCGGCGAACCGCTGGAGGAGGGCAGCGACAGCGGTCGCTTCGACGACCGTTACGAATGGCGCCTGGAAGTGCGCAAACAGGATGCGCCTGCCGCGCCCAACGGCAACATCGACGAACTGCCGTTCGATCTCATGCGCCTCGAACTCGTGGTCGAGTGGCGCGATGGCGTGCGCACCCGCGACGCCCGTTTCGTCACCGAACGCCTGCAGCAGAAGTTGGGCTGAAGTGCGCACGCAGCTATCTCGACTTTTCCTTCTCCCCGCAAGCGGGGAGAAGGTGCCGAAGGCGAATGAGGGGCTGCTGGAACGTGCGCTGCCCCGCATGCGCCCTCCGGGCACCTGCTCTTCGTTGTCACTGGGAGCGGGGAATCGATCGCGCGATCAACGGGGTTTTACGCTGATCGAAATTCTGCTGGCGCTCGTGCTGCTGGCGCTGCTCATGACCGCGGCCTATGCAGGCTTCAGCGCATCCAACCGTGCGGTGCAGCGTGGCGAAGCCGCGATCGATGCGACCAACAAGGTGCGCGTCACCCAGCAGCTGCTCAGGCGACAGATCGGGCAGGCGCTGACGCTGGCGTTCGACCAGGACTCGGGTACCAGTACGCCGATCCTGATCCAGGGCAGCGGCGACGAACTCACGTACGTGTCCGCGTTGCCGGGCTACCTCGGCCAGGGCGGCGCCTACGTGCAGCGCATCGCGCTCGAATCGGGGGAGGGCGGCCGCGGCCGGCAGCTCGTGTTCCGGCACGCACTCCTCAACGGCTTCGATCCGACCGGATCCGAGCCCTGGGCGGAGCGCCCGGTCATCCTGCTCGAGGACGTGGACCGCCTGGCCATCGAGTACCGGGGCCTCGACGACGCCGGCGAGCTGGGCGAATGGTCGGACGAGTGGGAGAAGCCGGACCGGCTGCCCTTGCTGCTGCGTATTGCGATCGAGTTCGACGACTCGTCGAATCTTCGCTGGCCCACCCTCACAATCCCCGTGCTGCTCGGCGGCGACGCCGTGGTCGGCGGTGCGACGCTCGGACCCGGGGCCCTGACCAGTGCGCCGCCTGCGCCGGCACCGAAACCCTGATGGTCATGCGCAAGCCACCGCCACCCGCAGTGCGCGGCGCCGCGTTGCTGCTGGTGCTGTGGATCACGGCGTTGCTCGCGGTGATTCTCGGCAGCTTCGCCGTGCTGGCTCGCACCGAACTGCTGCAGTCGCGCAATCTGTTCGACACCATCCGCGCGCGCCTGGCGGCCGAAGCGGGACTCGCGCGCGCGGTCTACGAGTTGAACCGTCCGGACGTGATGACCAAATGGCTCGCCGACGGCCGCACGTACGAGATCGAATTCGAAGGCAGCACCATCGAGATCCAGGTCGAGGACGAGTCGGGCAAGGTGGACATCAACGCCGCCGACGCCGGCACACTCCAGACACTCTTCCTCCTCGGCGGTGCCGAGGAGGACCGCGCACGCAGACTCGCCGCTGCCGTGGTGGACTGGCGCGACCCCGACGACCTTGTGCAGCCCGAGGGCGCAGAAGATGCGGAGTACAAGGCCGCCGACCTGCCCTACGGCGCATCCGACTATCCGTTCAGGGTGGCGCAGGAACTCCAGCAGGTGCTCGGGATGGACTACGAGCTGTACCGCACGGTGGCGCCCTGGATCACCGTCTATGGCGGCAGCGGCCGCCCCAATGCCTCCTTCGCACCCGCGGAGTTGCTGCCGCTGTTCGCTGGCGTCACCCCGGAGCTCGCCCAGCAGATCGTCGCGCAGCGACACGCGCTCGATGCGGCCGCAATGCAGTCGACGCCGTTGACATTGCCCGATGGAACCCCGCTGATGGCCGTGGGCGGCGCCGGCACCTATACTGTGCGGTCGCGCGCCATGCTGCCGAACGGTACCGAGGCCGCGATCGAAGTCACCCTGCGCATGGGAGGCGGCCCCGGCGGCCGCGCCTACAGCGTTTTGCGCTGGCGCGAAGCACAGACAGGTCTATGACAGCAGCGTCAGCGCAATTGCAGCGACGATGGCAGACCGCGCGCCGACGCTATGCGGCGAGCGGTGTCCGTCATTTCCTCCACTGGTGGTGGGGCGAACTCCGCCCGCTCGTGCCGGCGGGCTGGCTGCGCGTCTTCGCGGATCGCCGGCAGACCGTGCTGCTGTCTCCGTCCGTCACAGGTTTGCGCGTGCAGGCGCTGGGCCCGCGCGCACCCGAGCCCTTCGAACTCGTCCTCGACGAATCCGGCGATGCGCAATGGGCGGCGATGGGCGATCTTCTCGCTCGCTACGAAGAGCGGCCCCTCGTCGTGCTGACGCTGCCACTGCGCGGCGCGTTGCGGCGCATGCTCACGCTGCCCATGGCGGCGGCGGAGAACCTGACGCAGGTCCTCGGGTTCGAGATGGACCGCCAGACCCCGTTCCGCGCCGACCAGGTGTACTACGACGCGCGTGTCGTGCGCGCCGATGCGGCGGCGCGGACACTGGCCGTCGATCTGCTGGTGATGCCGCGTGCGAACCTCGATGTCGAGCTGGCGCGATTCGGCGACCGTCTGCCCGAACTCGATTCCGTGGATGTCGAGGGCGAAGGCGGCCCGGGTACCCGGGCCGGTTTCAATCTGCTGCCGGAGGAACGGAGGGCGGGCCGCGACCGCCGGATGTTCTGGGCTTCGCTTGGACTCGCGGCACTGGTCCTCGGATTGCTCGGTTGGGTCATGGCGCAGTCGGTGGTCAACCGCGAGAAAGCGCTGGCCGACCTCACCGAAGCCACCGCGCGTTCGCGCAGCGAGGCGCTGAGCGTGGGGCAGTTGCGCCGCAGCCTCTCCGACGCGTTGGCCGCCGCCCGTTTCATCGACGAAGCGCGTGCCGAACGCCCGGTCATGATCGATATCCTCAAGGAAGTGACCCGCCGCATGCCCGACGAGGCTTCGCTGCAGCGTTTCGGATTCAGCAACGGCGAATACACCCTCAATGGCCTGAGTTCCAAGGCAAGCAGCCTGATCGGCAAGCTCAAGCCTTCCCCGCAACTGCAGTCTCCGCAGGTCCAGGGATCGATCACGCCGGACGTGCGCACCGGCAAGGAGATGTTCACGATCGTCGCGAAGTCGCCGACGCGCGTTGCGGAAGACAAGCGCAAGGAGGCCGAAGAAGCTGCCGAACGCACGGGGCGCAACGGACGCGGCAATCGGGAGGGACGGGGCTGACATGAAACTCCTGCCCAGCCCCGAACGCGCCCGCCCCACCGCGATCCTGCTCGCGCTGGTGACCCTGGCCGCCGTCTATTTCCTCGGCGTGCACTGGTGGTTCACGGCGCCGCATCTCGCCATCGCGGGGCAGATGCGCGAGCTGCGCGAGCAGGAGGTGGACTACCGGCGCAAGTCCGCCGCACGCGCCGATGTCGAGAAAAGCCTCGCCGCGGTGCGCGCCGCCGAGGCGAGCAGCGCCGCGTTCCTGCCCGAGGCAGACTTCGACGCCGCAGGCGCGGGCCTCGCGCAGCGCGTCGACCAGGTCGTCACCGAGTTCGCGCGCAGTGCGCAGACCTGCCAGGTGCTCGGCAAGACACCCATGCGCGGCACCGAGGAAGAGCCGTTCGAGCGCGTCGTGCTCACGGTGCGTCTGCGCTGCAGCTTCGAGGAACTGGCGCCGATCCTGCACAAGCTGGAAAGCGGCCAGCCCATGCTGTTCGTGGAAGAAACACAGATCGCGCGCTGGGCCGGCTATCGCGACCCGCAGACCGGCAAGGCCCTGAGCACGCTCGACGTACGCTTCAACGTCTACGGTTACCTGCGCAACCGGGCCGCGGCCGACGACCGCGGGGCACGTCGCACATGACGCGTGCGCAGCGGATGCTGGCGGGGCTCGGGGCCGCGGCATTCATGCTTGCGGCGCTCCTCGTCGCGCAGAAGTTCGGGTGGGGCGACGGCTATGGCCTGGAGCCGCTTGGCTCCGTTCCGCGCGAGCGCATCGCCCTCAAGGCGGGCGAGCGCCGCACTTCGGTGCTGGCGCCTTTCTCGCAGTACGCCGAACTGCTGCAGCGGCCATTGTTCAACGAGGACCGCAAGCCGACGCCGGTCGAAGAGGAAGTGAGCGAAACACCGGCAGCCACCGTTGCCGTGCTGGATGCCCAATTGACCGGCGTGATCCTCATGCCCAAGGTCAAGCTGGCGATGATCCGCGAGAATGCTTCCGGCAAGGGTCTGCGGGTGCGGCTCGGCAGCGAGCTCGACGGCACGCTCTCCGGCTGGAGGCTGGTCGAGCTTGAGCCCCGCAAGGCCGTGTTCGAGGCGCAGGGGCAGCAACAGCAGGTACTCGAACTGGCGGTCGACAAGGCAGGCGCACCGGCGGCCGCGCCGCCCGGAGCGCCCGCCCCGCCCGGCATGAGCAACCCCGTCGCGGCGCAATCCATGCCGCAGCGACCGGACGGACTGGCGACGCCGCAGGGCAACATGCCCCGGCCCGAGCAGTCTGCCGCCGCGCAGGCGATGGGCGGAAACAGCAAGGCCGTTGAACCGGCCGACGGTTCCGCGGTCCAAGCCGAACAGCCCGAAGTCGCCGAGTCGATCCGCAAGCGGATCGAGGAACGCCGCCGGCAGCTGCGCGAAGAGGCGGCGCGGCTCATGCAGCAGCAACCACAGAAATGAAGCCCGGACCGAAACCAACGCTACGCTTGACGCGCGGACGCGGCTGCTTCGGCCGCGCTTGACGATTCGACACGATGCCCGGCAATGACGAGATCCCCATGATCCAAGCGGCAAGGTTCTTCCAGTCGACGGGTGCCGCACGCGTCCGCCTGTTGTTCGCGGCGATGCTGGCCACGGTCGCCGCGGGATGCGGGAACAACCCGGTGCGCATGGCTTCCGAGCGGCCGGCGGTGGCGCCAGTGGAAACGCGGGTCGCGCCCTCGTTGGGCGTGGCCACGGTGCCCACCGCGCCGCCCGCCAGCTTGACCGGCGTCGATGCGCCCGATACCTCCGGGGAAATTCGTCGCGAGGTTCCGCCGCCGCCGCGTGCCGAGGTCAAGATAGGCACTGGCCAGTTCATCAATGCCCAGGCCGCGGCCCGCCGCCCCGCTTCGACAGCCGCCGGCGGCAACGTCGTCTTCAACTGGGAGAACGTGCCGATCCAGGAAGTGGTCAAGGCCATTCTTGGCGACGTGCTGCAGGAAAATTACGTCATCGCGCCGGGCGTGGCGGGCAACGTGACGTTCTCGACCGCGCAACCGATCACGCCGAACCAGGCCATGGGCGTGCTCGAGATGCTGCTGTCCTGGAACAACGCGACCCTGGTGTACCGCGACGGCCGCTACACGGTCACGCCGATCAGCCAGGCGATTCCCGGCAACCTGACGCCGCGCATCGGTCCCGCGTCGAGCGCGCGTGGCTACGAATTGCGAGTGGTCCCGCTCAACTACATTTCGGCGACCGAAATGGAGAAGATCCTCGCGCCGTACATCCGGCCTGGTGCCGTGGTCCGTTCCGACAACGCACGCAACATCCTGGTGCTCGGCGGAACGCGCGCCGATCTCTCCAATTACCTGGAGACGATCAGCGTGTTCGACGTGAACTGGCTCAAGGGCATGTCGGTTGGCATCTTCCCGCTGGAGCAGGTCGAGGCCAAGGTCATCGTGCCCGAGCTGGAGCGGGTGTTTGGGGACGCGGCCGGCACGCCCATGGCCGGGATGTTCCGGTTCCTGCCGATCGACCGCACCAACTCGGTCATGGTGATCACCCCGCAGCCGGAATACCTGAAGCAGGCCGAGGAATGGATCGGCAAGCTCGACCGCGGCAGCGGCGCCGCGTCGCAACTTTTCGTCTACTACGTCAAGAACGTCAAGGCGACTGATCTCGCGGAGAAGCTCACGGACATCTTCAGTTCGTCCGGTTCATCGTCGAAGGGCGGCGCGCCCGCCGCGATCGGAGCGGTGACGCCCGGCGTCGAGTCGGTCGAGATCAGCTCGATGAATCGAGGTACCAAGGAGCAGCAGAAGGAAGTCGCGCGCGAACGGGCCGTGACGCAGGCGCCGGTCGTCTCGGCCGCGGAAGGCATCGTCGGCCAGACGGGGGGCGATACGGGTGGTGGCATCAGCATCGTCGAGAGCGACAATATCCGCATCACCTCGATCGAGGAATCCAACGCCCTCCTGATCAAGGCGACTTCGAACCAGTACGACTCGATCGAGTCCGCGATCCGTCGCCTCGACGTGGTTCCGCTGCAG
>JBBRIE010000077.1:0-12440 GCA_038221545.1 Lysobacterales bacterium | reverse complement strand
TACGGGCAGGTGGCGCCAGCGCCGATGGCCTGCGTGATACAGAACCGGTCGGCCGACGTGACAGAACCGCTCTCGTTGCAATCCGGCTGCCCGGTTGCCAAGGTCCCACCGATTTCCTGCGTGATGGCGAAGCGATCCGCCGACGTGATCGAGTTCGAACCGTTCGCGTCTCCGCGGCACAGCGTGCCGATTGGCTGAGTTCGGCGCGATTCGAATGCATCGGTCTCGACGGTGCCCCCGCTGCCGCCGCTGATCCAGCCGAGGTTGGCTTGATCGACTTCCGCAGCCGCAGCAACGCCAGTAAGCGTGCCGGTCGACGCGCTGGCGGCATTGTTGCCGCGCACGCTGTACGTCATCACACCGCCAGCCGCCAAGTTGACTTCTACCGAATACCAAGCACCGGGGGTGATCGCCACATTGGTGGACGTCGCGCCACGCGCGGCGATGCCGAGCTGCGATCCGGTCTGCGAAATTTGGATAGAAGGCGTCGCCTGACCGTCTTCAAGCGCCTGAAACACAACAGCGGTTCCGGTCGTCACGGCGGGACGCACATAGAAGCGGGCGATGTAGGTCGGCTCGTTCAACGGCGAACCGTCACGCACGAAATCACCTGCTGCGTCGGAAAGCAGGCCGCAACGACCTGAGTACCGAACGACTGCTGTTGCAGTGCCGATCGGCGCACCCGCCGTCGGGGTACCCGCGACGCCCTGGCCGGCAGCGAGGTCGACACCCCAGGCGGCGGTGTTGCAGTTCTGCGCCATGAGCGCGCCGGAGCCGAACAGAGCGGCTACCAGTGCGAGTGAAGTAAGTGAGGTCTTGAGCATTCGAGTGACTCCCCGGCAGATGCGCGATTGGGTAGCTTTGGTGAGCTGCAAACGCGCGGACGTTAGCACGCTCACTGGGAGCGTGCACCTGTGTTCGACGAAAAAAGGGCGACTTGCGCCGCGCTTTGTCCGGTTAGCAATCCATAACGCATGCCGACCCCGGAACCGGACAAACGCCCGGGATGCGACCAATCGTGTCAGCCGGTGTGCCCAAGGGCCTGCATCTCGCGATCGCTGAACCCGGCCTCGCGGCGCGCCGGCAGGTTGAAGGGGCCGCGCACGGCGCCCTTCGAATGTTCCGCGACCAGGGCCAGGAAGGTCTCGTCGGGATCGAACGCCCGCTGGGCGCAGAGATACCGGAACCAGTGCGTGCCGGCGGCGACGTGGGCGACTTCCTCGGCCAGGATGGTCTCGAGGCACGCCACCGTGGCCGCGTCGCCCGCCGAGCGCAGTCGCTCGATCATGCCCGGTGTCACGTCGAGACCGCGCGCTTCGAGCACGCGCGGGACCAGCGCCATGCGCGTCAGGGGATCATGTGCCGTGGCCAGCGCCATCTGCCAGAGGCCGTCGTGCGCATCGAGGTCCCCGTAGCCCATTCCGATCTCACCGAGACGATGCACGAGCAGCGCAAAGTGCCGCGCTTCGTCGGCGGCCACCGCGATCCAGTCGGCGTAGAAGGCTTGCGGGAGGTCGCGGAACCGGTAGACCGCGTCGCACGCGAGGTTGATGGCATTGAACTCGATGTGGGCGACCGCGTGCACCAGCGCCGCCCGGCCTTCGGCGCTGCCGAGTCCGCGCGCGGCCACCTGGCGCGGCGGCACGAGACGGGGCCGATCAGGGCGGCCTGGCGCCGCGATATCGCGAACGAGGCAGCGGCCGCAATCGGGCCGGGCGTCGAGGTGCCCCCGCAGCCAGTCGGCGTGCATTGCGGCGGCGAGCGCGGTCTTGTCCGCTGGAATGCTGGCCGTGAGACATGCCAGCGCCGCGCAGTGGACGCACTCTACGGATTCGCAGGAAGGGGGGAACGGCTCTTCGCTGCGGTCAGTCATTTTCGGTCCCCGGGGTTTCGCAGGAACACCGGCTTGCGCTCGACGCCAGCTGCGCCAGGATCGCGCCCGGGGCGTTGCGCGAACTGCTTCGCTACTGCTGCAGGGACGCACTCACGACTCACGCGCCTGTCCTGCAGGGGCGGCGCATCTCGCGATCCGGGGCGTGCCATCGAATGCCTCCGGGACTTGCAACACGCCCACGGGAGCGGCGCGGCTTCACGCGCGCGAGGTGGCGAGGTTGGCCTCGAGTTCGTTGCGTCGGATCGATTTCGCGTGATCCGAACGCTGGACCTTGAGCAGGTCGAGGTAGCCCGGCACGAGGCCTGTGACGTACTCGCCGGAGAAACACGACGTGTCGAAGCGCTGATGCGGACGCTTCGGGCCGGCGACGGCGTCGACCAGGTCGCCGAGGTCCTGGTAGATGAGCCAGTCGCAGCCCAGCAGCTGCTCGATCTCGTCCTCGGTGCGGCCATGCGCGACCAGTTCGTCGGCGGCAGGCATGTCGATGCCGTACACGTTCGGGAATCGCACCGGCGGCGCGGCGGAGGCGAAGTACACCTTGCGGGCGCCGGCGTCGCGCGCCATCTGGATGATCTGCTGCGAGGTGGTGCCGCGCACGATCGAGTCGTCCACCAGCAGCACCACGCGGTTGCGGAATTCGAGCGGGATCGCATTGAGCTTGCGGCGCACCGATTTCATGCGCTCGCCCTGCCCCGGCATGATGAAGGTGCGGCCGATGTAGCGGTTCTTGATGAAGCCCTCGCGATACTTGACGCCAAGCGCGTGCGCCAGCTCCATCGCCGCCGTGCGCGACGTGTCGGGAATGGGGATGACCACGTCGATGTCGTGGTCGGGCCGCTCGGCCCGGATCTTCTGCGCCAGCTTCTCGCCCATGCGCATGCGCGCCTTGTGGACTGAAATCTCCTCGATCATCGAGTCCGGCCGCGCGAGATAGACGTATTCGAAGATGCACGGGGCGTGCTCGCGCGCCGGCACGCACTGCCGCGACGCGAACGTACCGTCAGGCGAGATCAGCACCGCTTCGCCGGGACGCACGTCGCGCACCAGCGTGAAGCCCAGCGCGTCGAAGGCCACGCTTTCCGACGCGACCGCGTACTCGTCGCCCCCGTCCGCGCCCGTTCGCTTGCCGAACACCAGCGGGCGGATGCCGTGCGGATCGCGGATCGCGAGCACGCCCACGCCAAGGATGAGAGCGATCACCGCGTAACCACCCACGCAACGCGCATGCACGCGGGCGACCGCGTCGAATACCTTGCCGGCGTCCAGCGGCTTGCCGGGGGCGCCCTGCTGCTGCGTCTCGAGTTCGTGCGCGAGTACGTTGAGCAGCACTTCCGAATCCGACTCGGTGTTGCAGTGGCGCAGGTCCTGCTCGAACACCTCGCGGCGCAGCCCCTGCATGTTGGTGAGGTTGCCGTTGTGCGCGAGCGCGATGCCGAACGGCGAGTTGACGTAGAACGGCTGCGCTTCGTCGGTCGCGTCGCTGCCTGCGGTGGGATACCGGCAGTGGCCGATGCCGTAGCTGCCGGAGAGCTTTTCCATGTCGCTCGGTCCGAACACATCGCGCACCAGGCCCGTGCCCTTGTGCAGGCGCAGCTTGCTGGCATCGACGGTGGCGATGCCGGCGGCGTCCTGTCCGCGGTGCTGCAGGACAGTCAGGCCGTCGTACAGCGCGCCCGCGACGTCGGCGCGGCCGACGATTCCAATGATGGCGCACATGCGGGACTCGGCCTCTAGCGGGACTGATCGATCAATGGGGTCGGCGTGCGCATTTGCGAGCTCGCCGATCAGGGGTGGCGCATGACGACGCCGTCGATGCCGAGGCTCTGCTTCACCGAAACCTGCAGGCGTTCGGCGGCGGCCCGCTGCGTCTCAGGTCCAATGCGCACGCGATGCAGGGTGCCGCGAGGTGCATCCAACCGGTCGACGAAGGCCGTGAAGCCCGCGGTGCGCAATCGGGCCGCCTGCGCATCGGCTTCGTTCGCCTGCGAGTAGGCGCCGACCTGCACCACCCAGCCGCGAGTGTCGCGCAGCACCGGCGCAGCGGCTACCGGCGCAGTGACGGGATCGCCCGCCACCGCCGCCGGAGCGACGGCGACGTCATCAGGGGCCGGTTGCGCGGGCGCCCGCTCGGCATTGTCGTCCTGCACGAGCGCGGGCGTGACATCCCGGCGGCGGGCCGCGACCGCGAGCCGGGCCTGCTCGGCGCGGACGCGATCCGCGTAGGGTCCGATGCGCACGCGCTGGGCAGGCTTGCCACCGAGCGACACGGCCTCGGCGCGCGCGGGCAGGCCCGCCGCAAGCATGTCCGTCACCAGCTTGCGTGCATTGTCGGCATTGGCGTAGCTGCCGAGCGTGACGTGCCAGCGGCCGCTGGTGTCGGCCGCGTGCTCCGAATTCACAAGGGGCGCGGCGACCACAGTCGGCGCGGGCTCAATGGCCGGGTCCGCCGGAGGGGCAGCGATCGGGCCCGGCGCTGCTGCCTCGCGATCCAGCGCATCCGCCAGCGAGGAAACGGTCGCAGGATCCAGGGCAGGCGCCATCGACCGCAGCGGCTGCGCGTCACCCTCGTCAGCCAGTGGTGGCGCGGCGAGCGGCGCATCCAGCGGGATGATTTCGGTGCGGATGCCGTCGGCGCCGGGCGCGGGAATGCCGAGGTCGACAGTCTCGCTGCCGGCTCCGCCGGGACCGTCGAGCAGCATCGGCACGAACACGATCGCCGCCACGATCAGGATGACCGCCCCGATCAGGCGTTTTTGCAGAATGGGATCCATGCACGGGATTCAAGCGGGAAGGCGGCGATTATAGCGGCCGCGCAACCGCACACCGGCATTCAGGCACATGCGATGCGCAGTTCGCGCATGAGCTTTGATGCCAGGAAGAAAGACCCGAAGGCGATCACCATCGCTTCCGGCGGCGCATGACGACAAGCCGCGTCCCACGCATCGCTGACGGTGGCGTGCGCGCTCGCGGGGGCGCCCGCCTCGCGCACCCGACGCGCAAGATCGGATCCCGCAAGGCCTCGCGCGGTTTCGGCATCGAGTCCACCGCAGTACCAGTGCATCACGCAGCCCTGGAGAGCGGCCACGATCGCCGCAGTGTCCTTGTCCGCGAGGCAACCGAAGACCGCGACCACGGGAGACGCTGCGTGGCACTCCCGCAAGTGCTCGCTCAATACGCGTGCGGCCTGCGGATTGTGGCCCACGTCCAGGACGACATCACGTCCGGCCGTGCGGAAGTGCTGAAGGCGCCATGGCAACTGTACGTCGCGTACGCCCGCGGCGAACGCGTCCTGCCCGATCGGCAGACGCGTGCGCACGGCGTCGAGCGCCGCAATCGCCGCGCTGGCGTTGGCGAGCTGGCGCGTGCCGCGGAGGCCCGGCGTCGGCAGGTCAAGTGCCCGGCCTTCGGTGTGCCGCCACGTCCAGCCCTCACCGAGGTCCTGCGTCCAGTCGTAGTCGATGCCCGCCGCCACGATCTTCGCGTTGACTTCCACGGCGCGGCTGCGCAGGCTCAATGGCGGGGCGCGCTCGGCGAGCACGGCGAACGCACCGGCGCGGAAGATGCCTGCCTTCTCGCGCGCGATGGCGTCGCGGTCGTTGCCGAGCCACTGCTGGTGGTCGAGGTCGATGCCGGTCACGATCGCGACATCCGCATCGACGATGTTGACGGCATCGAGGCGACCGCCCAGGCCCACTTCCAGGATCGCGAGATCGAGCCTGGCGCCGGCGAAAAGATCGAGCGCGGCCAGCGTGCCGTATTCGAAATAGGTCAGCGGGACATCGGCGGCGACGCGCCCTTCCTCCACGCGCTCGAACGCCGCGCAGATGGCGTCGTCGCGGGCTTCCACTCCCGCGATGCGGATGCGCTCGTTGTACCGCAGCAGGTGTGGCGACGTATACGCGCCGACGCGATGCCCCGCGGCCCGCGAGACCGCGTCCAGGAAGGCCACCGTCGAACCCTTGCCGTTGGTGCCGGCGACGCTGATGACGAGCGGTGCCGGCCGCGCCAGCCCGAGCTGGCGCGCGACCTCGGCGACGCGTTCGAGTCCGAGCACGATCTCATTGCGCGAACCCGCAAGCTGGAAGGCGAGCCACTCTTCCAGGGAGCGCGGCATGCCGACCGCGCGACTCAGCCGGCCGCGCCGTGGGCCGCCACGGGCATGTCGGCCGGCACGTCGCGCCGCTGCAGCAACGCGGCCAGCGAGGCGATCTTGTCGCGCAACTGGCGACGATCGACGATCGCGTCGATGGCGCCGTGTTCGAGCAGGAACTCGCTGCGCTGGAAGCCTTCGGGCAGCGTTTCGCGCACCGTCTGCTCGATCACGCGGGGGCCGGCGAAGCCGATGAGTGCCTGTGGTTCCGCGAGGTTGATGTCGCCGAGCATGCCGAGCGACGCCGACACGCCGCCGGTGGTCGGATGCGTGAGCACGGAGATGTACGGCACGCCGGCCTCGCGCAGGCGCGCGATCGCGGCGGACGTCTTGGCCATCTGCATCAGCGAGTACAGGCCCTCCTGCATGCGCGCTCCGCCGGTCGCGGAAAAGCACACGAACGGCGCGCGTTCGGCCAGGGCGCGTTCGGCGGCACGGGTGAATTTCTCGCCGACCACCGATCCCATCGAGCCACCCATGAAAGTGAACTCGAAGGCACAGGCGACGAACGGCGTACGCTTGACGGTGCCGCGCATCGAGACGAGCGCGTCCTTCTCTCCGGTGGCCTTCTGCGCGGCGACGATGCGGTCGCGGTACTTTTTGGAGTCGCGGAACTTGAGCGCGTCGACCGGCTCGAGGTTCGCATCGAGTTCTTCGCTGGTGGCCTCGTCGAACAGGGCGAGCAGCCGAGCGCGCGCATTGATCGCCATGTGGTGGCCGCACTTGGGGCACACCTTGAGATTGCGCTCGAGTTCCGGCTGGTAAAGCGCGACGCCGCAACCCTCGCACTTCGTCCACAGGCCCTCGGGCACGGCGCGGCGCGTGCCGCCCTGGGTGCGGATCCGTGCCGGCATCAGTTTCTGCAGCCAGCTCATCGTCGGGAATACCTGCTCGATGGGTTCATTGAATCGGGCGCCCCCGAGGGGTCGCGAACGGGAATCGCCAGCGACCCATCTTAATCCAGGCGCTCGCCGGCGCTGTCGAGGGCCTCGCGGAATGGCGCGAGGAATGCGGCCGCGCGCGACGCCGCGTCCGCCGGGTCGGCTGCGTCCGCCAGGGCCGCGACCAGCGCGGAACCGATCACCACGGCGTCAGCGCCGCACGCGATCCTCGCCGCATCGCCTGGATCCTTGATGCCGAATCCGACCGCGACCGGCACGCGCAACTCCGCTCGCAAAGCCTCGGCGCGTGCGCGTACCGCGTCGAAGGCGAGGTGGTCGGCGCCAGTCACTCCGGAGAAGGCCACGCAGTACACGAAACCCGCGGCGATCGAAGTCATCGCCTGGATGCGCTCGGGGGTGGTGGTGGGCGCCGCCATGAAGATCTGCACCAGGCCCGCTGCATCGAGTCGCGCGCCCAGCGCACCGGCCTCCTCCACGGGACAGTCCACCAGCAGCACGCCGTCGACACCGGCACGCGCGCAGTCTGCGAAGACGCCCTCCGGGTCGCGCTCGAACGGATTGAGGTAGCCCATGAGCACGACCGGCGTATTGCTGTCCGCCTCGCGAAACCGCGCGATCATGCCGAGTACCACGCGCAGACCCACGCCGCGCGACAGCGCGCGCTCGCTGGATCGCTGGATGGTGGGCCCGTCCGCCATCGGATCGGAAAAGGGCACCCCGATCTCGATGAGGTCGGCGCCCGCCTCCACCAGCGCGTGCATGACCGGCACGGTCGACTCGGCGCTCGGGTCACCAGCGGTGATGAAGGGAATGAGGCCCTTGCGATCGCGCACGGCAAGCTCGGCGAAGCGGCGAGCGATGCGGTTCACCGGATTTTCCGCACGGCGCACGACGCGCCGGTCAAAAGGACAGCCCCGAACGCTCGGCGATGGTGTGCACGTCCTTGTCGCCGCGACCCGAGAGGTTGCAGAGCAGCAGCGCATCGCGCGGCAGGTCGCGCGCGACGCGCATCGCCAGCGCGACCGCATGGCTCGATTCCAGCGCCGCGAGGATCCCCTCGCAGCGCGCGAGCCGATGGAACGCGGCCAGCGCCTCGTCGTCGGTTACCGGCACGTACTCGGCCCGGCCAAGGTCCTTGAGCCATGCATGTTCCGGACCGACGCCCGGGTAGTCGAGCCCCGCGGAGATCGAATGGGTTTCGACGATCTGGCCATCGTCGTCGCACAGGAGATACGTGCGGTTGCCGTGCAGCACGCCCGGGCGCCCCGCCGACAGCGACGCCGCATGGCGACCCGAGGCGACGCCCTCTCCCGCAGCCTCGGCGCCGAGCATGCGCACGTCGTCGTCGGCCAGGAACGGGTGGAACAGTCCAATCGCGTTGCTGCCGCCGCCGACGCACGCGACCAGCGTGTGCGGCAACCGACCGTAGTCGGCGAGCATCTGCGCGCGCGCCTCGCGGCCGGCCACCGCGTTGAAGTCGCGCACCATCTGCGGATAGGGATGCGGTCCGGCTACCGTGCCGATGATGTAGAAAGTGTGCTCGACATTCGTGACCCAGTCGCGCATCGCCTCGTTGAGCGCGTCCTTGAGGGTTCGCGAACCGGAGCTCACCGGTACCACCGTCGCGCCGAGCAACTGCATGCGATAGACGTTGATGGCCTGGCGCGCCATGTCGACTTCGCCCATGTACACGACGCACTCGAGCCCGAGCCGCGCCGCGACCGTGGCGGTCGCCACGCCATGCTGCCCGGCGCCGGTCTCCGCGATCACCCGGCGCTTGCCCATGCGCCTGGCGAGCATCGCCTGGCCGACCGTATTGTTGATCTTGTGCGCGCCGGTGTGGTTGAGGTCCTCGCGCTTGAGCAGGATCTGCGCGCCGCCGAGCTCGCGGCTCAGCCGCTCCGCGTGGTAGATCGGGCTCGGCCTGCCGACGTAGTGCCGGAGGTCGTGCGCGAGTTCGGCCTGGAATGCGTCGTCGACCTTGCAGGCGGCGTAAGCGGCGGCGAGTTCCGCCAGCGGCTGCATCAGCGTTTCCGCGACGAAGCTGCCGCCGTATTCGCCGAAGTGGCCACGCGCGTCCGGGAACGACTGGTAATCAATCCGCGCTGTTTGCGTCATCGGCTCGCCTGACTTCATGGATGAAATGCCGCATGAGCGACGGGCTCTTGCGCCCCGGCGACGACTCGATGCCGCTGACCACGTCCACCGCCCACGGACGCACCGTCGAGATCGCGTCGAACACGTTCGCGGGCGACAATCCGCCGGCGAGGATCGATGCAGGGGTCGCCGCGGGGATCCGCGACCAGTCGAATGGTACCCCGCCGCCGCCGCTCCCACCTGGCACGTGCGCGTCGAGCACGAAGCCGCGCGCATTCGGATGTGCCCGGACCGAAGCCATCGGGTCCTGTGCGCCGCTCATGGCGATCGCCTTGAGATAGGGCAAGCGGAACTGTTCACAATAGGCCGCGTCCTCGCTGCCGTGGAACTGCAGGCAATCGAGGTCCACGCGCTCGAGGACCGCTCGCACCACTTCCGGCTTCGCGTCCAGGAACAGGCCAACGCGCGTCACGAACGCGGGCACTCGCGCGACCAGGTCCCGCGCCGTTTCGGCCGCGATGACGCGCCTGCTGGCCGTCGCGAAGATGAATCCCAGCGCGTCGACACCGAGTTCGCAGGCCAGCGCCACATCCCCGCCATCGGTCATGCCGCAGAACTTGATGCGCGTGCGCCTCATGCGAGCGTCACCTCGGCCGGCAAACCGTGGCATCGCTCGTAACGGGGACCTTCGAAGACCAGGCCGGTCGGCGGCGCGGTGGGGCCCGCGCGCGGCCGGTCGCGACTCGCGAGCAACTCTGCCAGCCACTCCACGGGCGCCTCGCCGCGACCGACGCGCAAGGCGCTGCCCACGATGTTGCGCACCATGTGGTGCAGGAACCCGTTGCCGCTGATGCGGAGCGTCACCTCCTCGCCCCGGCGGCGCCACGCGAGTGCGGAAACGTGTCGCACGGGTGACCTGGCCTGGCATGCGCTGGTGCGGAAACTCGAGAAATCGTGCGTACCGACCAGCGCATTGCAGGCTTCCTGCATCGCATCGACGTCGAGCGCGACCCGCTCCCAGGTCGCCATGCGCGCGTCGAGCGCCAGCCGCACGGGTCGGTTGACGATGCGATAGCGGTACCTGCGTTCCCGCGCGCTGTAGCGTGCGTGGAAATCGTCCGCAACCACGCGCGCCCAGCGCAGGCACACGCTGCCCGGCAGGCGCGTGTTCGTGCCGAGCACCCATGCGCGCTCGGTCCGTTGCGCCTGGGTGTCGAAATGCACTACCTGGCAGCGCGCGTGCACCCCGGTATCCGTGCGACCCGAGCACACCAGGGTGACCGGGGCATCGGCGACGAACGAGAGGGCGGCGCCGACCGTGTCCTGCAGCGTCGGTTGCTGGAGCTGGGACTGCCAGCCAAGGAAACCTGTGCCGTCGTATTCAATGCCGAAGGCTATGCGTGTCATGGGCTGTTGGACACGACCATCCGCGGGGCGGTGGCGTCGATCCGCTGGTTCCTTTCCCTCGCCGGGAAACGGGCGCGTAGCGCCGGTTGAGGGGTCCTCATTGCCAGTGGCGTGCAGCGCGATCGCTGCGCAGCCGCCCCCGGCGTCGCCCCTCTCCGCGGGAGAGGGGCCGGGGCGATCAGGTGAGGCTGTCGATCAGGCGCTGGGCCTCGCCCTGCTGCATGCCACTGCCTTCCGCAAGGACTTCCTGCAGCATCGCGCGCGCGCCATCGCTGTCGCCCATGTCGATGTAGGCGCGCGCGAGATCAAGCTTGGTCGCCACTGCGTCCTCGCCCAGGACCGGCGACGACGCGGGACGCGGGGCTTCCGGCAGCTCGTCGAACTGGTAATGCGTGAGTTCCGGCGCGTCGACCACGGGACGATCCAGCTGCGGGGCGCTGACCTCAAAGTCGTCGCGATCGATGGTTTGCGCGGCGACCGGCGGCGTCCGGGGATGATCCCAGTCGTCGTCGCCGAGGTCGACCGGCGCGGCCGGTGCCGCAGTGACCGCAGCCTGGTATCCGATGGGCGTCGGCGGTTCGGTGGAGGTCGAGCGGAACCCGTAGTCGTCGGTGGCGTCGACCTGACGATTGATCGCGTCTTCAAACAGTGGATGGTCGGGATCGATGTCGCGGCCCAGCTCCTGCGCTTCGAGCCAGGCGTAGTGCCCCTCGTCGACCACGTGGTTGCGCATGTTCGAGGCCGCCTCGATGAAGCGCTCGTCGTCGCGGACTTCGTGATAGTGGCGAAGCACGTCGAGGTGATGCTCGAGGTTGCCGGGATCGTTCGCCCGGCGGTCGAGCAGCGCCCGTTCGAGCACGTCGTCGCCGATGAGCGGTGCCGCCAGCGTGCCGCCGCCCATCGCCGGAGTCGCAGGCGTCGACGGCAGGACTCCCGACGAGAACTCGTTGGCGACCGAAGGCCGCTGGATCTCGGTGACGGTGGTGACTTCAGGCCGGCGGCGCCTGCCAAAAACCGCGAGCAATCCGAGTATCGCCAGTGCGATCGCGCCAACGCCGAGATAAAGCGGATTGGAATACCAGGGGCGGGCCGGGGCATCGGGCACGGCCGTGGACGGCGAAGCAGCATCCGCGGGAACTGCACCCTCGGCGACATCGGGCGCTGCCGTGGATGCGTCCGTGGCGACGATCGCAGCGGCCGGCTCCGACGCGGGATCGACGACGATGCCGGCATCCGCCCCGGCGGGGTTCGCCACAGGGCTCGCGGCAAGCGCGGTCCCGGCCATCGGATCCGTGGTCGCGGGCGTGGTCGCTGCGAGCGCCGGGGTTGCGAGCGGCGGGGCCCTGGTTGCATCGACCGGCGGCGGCGAACTGGCGGGGGGTACGGCTGCGACGGTGGCCACCGGAGTACCGGCCTTGACGGCGGCAGCGCGCGCCGCAATTGCCGCCTGCTGCGCTTCCGCGAGCCGCTTTTTCTGCGCTTCGAGCTGTTGCTTGAGCGCCGCGATCTCGTTGTTCTTGAGCTCGATCAGCCGCTTGCTCTCGCCGCCGATCTTCTCGAGATCCTTGACGCGCGATCGCAATTCGACCGCTTCCTGCTCACGACTCGAAAGCTGTTCCCGGGTGCGCGCCAGGTCACCGCGCAACTCGGTGGCTTCGGCGGCACCGGTGCCGCCTGCCGTGCCCGCCCGCGTCGTGCCCGACTGGCTCGTGGTTCCTGCTTTTGGCGGCACGAGCGCGAGCCGGTCGCCGCGAGGCGCCGACGCGGTCGCCGGCCTGTCGCCGGTGGCGGCAGCGCGGGCACTCGTGCCCGAATCCGCGACCAGCGCCGGTGCGTCCGCGCCCGACCATGCACGCACCTGGGCGGCCACTTCCGCAGCTGCGGCGGCATTACTCAGCTCACGCGCGGATGCGGCATCGGGGATACGCAGCACCGCACCCTTCTTGAGAGCGTTGATGTTGTCCTTGTAAAACGCGGAGGGGTTGGCCCG